>NZ_JBEAIU010000023.1:0-515296 GCF_040065135.1 Klebsiella sp. CN_Kp066
ACTCGAACCAACGACCCCCACCATGTCAAGGTGGTGCTCTAACCAACTGAGCTATAAACGCATTATGGTGCGTTCAATTGGACTCGAACCAACGACCCCCACCATGTCAAGGTGGTGCTCTAACCAACTGAGCTATGAACGCATTGTTGCAGTGGCAACGGGGACGCATATTAGCGGCAGGGAGGGGTTGTGGCAAGAGGCAAACGTCACTTTTCTTCCAGATTTCTCGCGATCGCAGAAGTTTTATCCATATTGGTTATATTTTACTGATGCGAAAGAGGATTTGCTCATCAAGAGACGAAAACGGCGCTGAATCAGCGCCGTCAGGTATCGATAAATTGCCGCCAGAGATTAGCGCGCGGCGCGCTGCAATATGACGCTGGAAGGCTGACGCTGCAGGAAACGCATGCGCAGCATCATCATTACGGCAGCGGAGGTGAGGCCAATGATAAATCCGCACCAGAAGCCAGCAGGACCCATGCGCGGCACCACGATATCGGTCAGAGCCAGCAGATAGCCGCTCGGCAGCCCCAGAACCCAGTAGGCGGTAAAGGTAATAAAGAAGATGGAACGCGTATCTTTATAACCGCGCAGGATGCCGCTGCCGATCACCTGTATGGAGTCAGAGATCTGGTAGATCGCCGCGAGCAGCATCAGCTGGGACGCCAGCGCGACAACCTCAGGATTATCGTTATACAACAGGGCGATTTGCTCACGCATCAGAATGGTGAAAACCGCCGTAATCACGGCCAAACACACTCCAACCCCGACGCCGGTTCTGGCCGACGTTTGCGCCTCCAGCGTCGAGCCTTGCCCGAGACGGAAACCGACGCGAATGGTTACCGCCGCCGCCAGGGAGAGCGGTAATACGAACATCAGCGAGCTGAAGTTTAGGGCAATCTGGTGCCCGGCCACGTCGACAATGCCCAGCGGTGAGACCAGCAGCGCGACGACGGCAAACAGGGTCACTTCGAAAAACAGCGCCAGCGCAATCGGCAGGCCCAGCTGCACCAGACGCTGGATAACGGCGAAATCCGGTTTGCTGAAGCGCTCAGCGTTATGAATATCGCGCATCGAACGCGCGCGGCGAACCCAGGAGAGCATGCAGAAAAACATCACCCAGTACACCGAAGCCGTCGCCACGCCGCAGCCGATCCCGCCGAGCTCAGGCATGCCAAAGTGACCGTAGATAAAGATGTAGTTCACCGGAATATTGACCAGCAGACCGATAAATCCCATTACCATGCCCGGCTTGGTTTTCGCCAGGCCTTCACACTGGTTACGCGCCACCTGGAATAACAGATAGCCTGGCGCCCCCCACAGCAGCGCCCGCAGGTAGCCGACCGCCTTCTCCGCCATCGCCGGGTCGATGTTATGCATGGAGCTGATGATGTAGCCGGCGTTCCACAGTACCACCATGACCAGGATCGAGACGAAGCCCGCCAGCCAGAACCCCTGGCGTACCTGGTGGGCGATGCGGTCGCGACGGCCGGAACCATTCAGTTGAGCAATAACGGGCGTCAGGGCCAGCAGCAGACCGTGGCCGAAGAGGATTGCCGGCAGCCAGATGGAGGTACCGATGGCGACGGCCGCCATATCGGTGGCGCTATAGCCGCCCGCCATCACGGTATCGACGAAGCCCATGGCGGTTTGGGCGACCTGGGCGAGTATAACGGGTATAGCCAGTGCTAATAACTGACGCGCTTCAATAAAATACTTCTGCACGTAAACACCTTTATATTGTTGTTATTGGAGGACTAAAAAAGCCGCCATCAGGGGCAGCAAGAAGAAAAAGCAGAGGGATTTGCCAGACTATTGTAGCGAGGATTAGCCATTTAGCCAGTGAAAAAATCGCACAACACGTTGTGCGCTGGCAACCTGTTTTGCCACCTGTTATTGTTCGTGTCATAGCCTAAAACGGTCTTGATACCGTTACGAATTCATACAGGAGCAAAATATGTTTACCGGTATTGTGCAGGGGACCGCCAGAGTGGTGGCCATTGATGAAAAACCCAACTTTCGCACCCACGTCGTGGAGCTGCCTGAGCATATGCTTGCGGGGCTCGAAACCGGGGCTTCGGTAGCTCATAACGGCTGCTGTTTAACCGTCACCGATATTGATGGCGCGCGAGTGAGTTTTGACCTGATGAAAGAGACCTTGCGCATCACCAATCTGGGCGCGCTGCGCGAGGGCGACAGCGTTAACGTCGAACGAGCGGCAAAATTCAGCGATGAAATTGGCGGCCACCTGATGTCAGGCCATATTATGACCACCGCGGAAGTGGTTAAAATTCTGACGTCGGAAAATAATCGCCAAATCTGGTTTAAGGTTCAGGACCCGACGCTGATGAAATATATCCTTTATAAAGGCTATATCGGCGTCGATGGTATTAGCCTCACGGTAGGGGAAGTGACGCCCACCCGGTTTTGCGTGCATTTGATCCCGGAAACGCTGCAGCGCACCACCCTTGGCGTGAAAAAGCTGGGGGACCGGGTAAATATTGAGATCGATCCGCAGACTCAGGCCGTTATCGATACCGTTGAGCGCGTTCTGGCGGCAAAAGAAGCAGCAGTGGCCCTGAAAAACGCGGCCGAATAATAAATTCCCCCGCCGAAGCGGGGGAATTTTTAGCGGGCTACGCGCAGGCCGTGTTCGGCACCGCGAGAAAAAACCACCTGCCAGAGCTGAATATCGCGCGCGCGGAAAGCGCCGGCGCAGGCATTCAGGTAATAGCTAAACATGCGTTTGAAGCGCTCCGAATAATTGTCGGCAATTTCCGGCCAGCTATTCAGAAAGCGCTCATACCAGGCCATTAGCGTGGTGTCGTAGTCGGCACCGAAATTATGCCAGTCTTCCATAACAAAATGCGGCTCGCTGGCTTCGGCAATCTGGCGTACTGAGGGCAAACAGCCGTTAGGGAAGATATATTTATCGATCCACGGGTCGACGTTATGGTCGGTTTTTTTCGAGCCGATAGTATGCAGCAGGAAGCGGCCTTCGGGTTTCAAATTCCGGTCGACCACGTCGAAGTAGGTGGCGTAATTTTTCGGCCCGACATGTTCAAACATGCCGACTGAGACGATACGGTCAAAGCTCTCTTGCAGGTCGCGGTAATCCTGCAGCAGGATAGTAACGTCAAGACCTGCGCAGCGCTGCTGGGCCATTTTTTGCTGCTCAGCTGAAATCGTGACGCCGACAACGCTGACCTGGTAATTTTTGGCCATATAGTAGGCCAGTCCACCCCAGCCGCAGCCGATATCCAGCACCCGCATCCCCGGCTCAAGCTGAAGTTTACGGCAGATGAGATCTAATTTTGCCTGCTGTGCGTCTTCCAGATTATGCGCATCCTTCCAGTAAGCGCAGGAATACTGCATATAGGGATCGAGCATGCGGCTGAACAGATCGTTGCCTAAATCGTAATGCTCTTTCCCGACAATCCAGGACCGTTTTTTACTTTGCAGATTGAATAAGCGTGCAGTGGCGATACGCAGGGTATCTTTGAAATGATGGGGAAGCTGATTTTCCAGACCGGCGCGTAATACTTTATGGAAAAATATATCCAGCCGCTCGCAATCCCACCAGCCGTCCATATAGCTCTCGCCTAAACCCAGCGACCCTTCCTGCAAAACGCGTTTAAAAAAATGAGGGTTTTTAATCCGCAAATCGGAGGGCGCAGGACCATTAATTTCAATGCCCGCACGGCTTAATAATTCAGCTGCGATTCGGTACCAGTCATCATTTGGTACACTTACTTCTTCTATACACGATGAACTCATAGCTTCTCCATCACGCCCAAGTGATCAGAACCTTAAAACAGCGTAGACGCTTTTTTGGCTTTGTGAGAAATCTCACGGATAATCCGTAAGGCTGCTATCCGACGTAGAACAGAGGAAGGGAGATAACCCTTGCCGAAAGGCCTTCCATGGTAAAACGGGATGCATCCTGCTCCCGTTAAAAATCAACTAATCTTTCTATTTATGTGATGCCGGATCCAGTATAGGCCGCTAAAAACAGGCTTTCAACAAAAATATCTTAGCAAGCTAACTACTGGATCTGGCAACTATCAGCAGAATACCTTAAGCATGTGACGATTCTGTTTCCAGATGCGCGGCCTTATGCTGCATGCGGTAGCCGATTCCGGCCAGCACGATGGAGACCAGCATCACGCTGGTGGTCGTTAGCAGCGGAGTGGCGATCAGCGTGGAGACCAGCAGGCTGGTCAAAAAACAGAGGCCAAGCTGCAGGGTGTTTTGCAACGCCGCGGCGCGGCCTGTCGCCTCAGGGAAGGGCTTCAATGCCTGGGCGACGACGATAGGATAGATACCGCCATTCACCACTGCCATGGCGCAGAACGGAATCATTAATCCCACCAGGGTTGCATTTTCCCGCAGGCCAACCAGCCAGGTGGCGGCCACGCTGACGGCGAAGATCGCCAGCAGCCACGGCAGAATTTGCTGGCCCTGCCATTTTTGCAGCGCCGCCCGGCAGCCGTAGCCACCTACCAGAAACGCGATGGTTTGCGGAACATAGCTCAGGCCGATAACGGTCGGGCCGTAGCCCATCTCGTGAAGGATAAACGGCGACCCCGTCAGCCAGGCAAAGAAGCTGGCGGAACAGGCGGCATAGATCAGCACGTTGCCGCTATATTCCCGCGAACGCAGCAGGGCGAGGAACGTAAGCTTCTGCTGGGCGCTGACGATCCTTTTTTTCGCCGCCTTCAGGCGCAGGGCTGGCAGCATTAACAGCAGGGTAATGGCGAACAGAACGGCAAAAATAGCCTGCCATTCAAAATGAACCAGTAACCAGCTGCCGAGCAGCGGCGCCAGCGCAGGCGATAATCCCACCAGGGGCATAATGGCGGCGAAAATGCGGTTGGTTTTTTGAGCAGGATAATAATCGGTCACCATAGCCTGCCAGGTCACCGCGGCGGCGCAAACCCCCAGAGCCTGGATAAAACGCAGCGCCAGCATCAGCGTAGCATCGCGGACCCAAAGCATGCCCAGACAGCCGATGGCAAAGATGGCCAGTCCGCTCAACAGCACCGGTTTACGGCCGTAACGATCGGAGATGGGCCCCCAGAAAAGCTGGCCCAGCGCAAAGCCCGCGAGAAACAGACTCAGGCTGGCGCTGATCGACGCCGCTGAGGTATGCAGATCTTGCTGCATGGCCGCAAAAGCCGGCAGGTACATATCGGTGGCCAGAAAGCCCAGAACGCTGAGTCCGGCCAGCCAGACTAAAAATCCTTTCCCAGGTTGTTGCATATCATTCTCTTTTTAGTGATGCAGGTACGATGGCGCAGAGTGTAGGGAGTGCATTCAGGCTTGTGAAACGCTAATATTTGTCAGGTGAATTCAAAAATTTTGCAGGCAGAAAATGTGGTCTGAATACTCGCTTGAAGTTGTCGATGCTGTCGCCCGCAACGGCAGCTTTAGCGCCGCTGCGCAGGAATTGCACCGCGTCCCTTCGGCCGTCAGCTATACCGTGCGTCAGCTGGAAGAGTGGCTGGCGGTGCCGCTATTTGAACGCCGCCATCGGGATGTCGAGCTAACCCCTGCCGGCGTTTGGTTTTTGCAGGAAGGGCGATCTGTTATCAAAAAAATGCAGATCACCCGCCAGCAGTGTCAGCAGATAGCCAACGGCTGGCGCGGACAGCTCTCTATCGCGGTGGATAATATCGTTAAGCCAACGCGTATGCGGCAGATGATCGTTGATTTCTATCGTCACTTTGATGACGTTGAGCTGATTGTTTTTCAGGAGGTGTTCAACGGCGTCTGGGATGCGCTGGCCGACGGTCGCGTGGAGCTGGCGATCGGCGCAACGCGCTCAATTCCGGTCGGGGGCCGCTACGCCTTTCGTGATATGGGAATGCTGAGCTGGGACTGCGTCGTCGCAAGCCACCATCCGCTGGCCAAAATGACGGGACCTTTAAGCGATGACGTCCTGCGCAACTGGCCATCGCTGGTCAGAGAGGATACTTCACGCTCGCTGCCGAAGCGGACCACCTGGCTGCTCGATAACCAGAAGAGGGTGGTTGTGCCGGACTGGGATGCCTCTGAAACCTGTCTCTCCGCGGGGCTGTGCGTCGGGATGGTGCCCGGGCATTTAGCAAAGCCGTGGCTCGATAGCGGTGAATGGACGGCGCTGGAGCTGGAGAACCCATTCCCGGATGCTGCCTGCTGTCTGACGTGGCAGCAAAGCGATGCCTCTCCGGCCCTGTTATGGCTGCTGGATTATCTTGGCGATAGCGAAACGCTGAATCGGGAGTGGCTGCGGGCGCCGGAATAACCGACGCCGCAGGAAAGGTTAACGGCGGTAATCGACAAACGGGCCGTCGGCCACAGAGCGGCGCTCGACCAGACGCGGATGGACTTCAATCGACTGCGAGACTTCGCGCTTATTGACGATGCGATCCAGCAGCATATTAAAGGCCGCTTCGCCCAGAGAGTCTTTAGGCTGATGGATGGTGGTCAGCGCCGGGCTGAAGTAGCGGGCGTTGCGCACGTTATCATAACCGATCAGCGAAATATCCTGCGGCACGCGCAGCCCCATTTCATCCGCCGCGCAGATGGCGCCCATGGCCATAATATCGCCGCCGCAGAAAATAGCCGTCGGGCGAGGATGCTGGTTGAGAATTTGCTGCATGGCGCGATAGCCGGACTCCGGTTCAAAATCGCCCTGGACAATCCAGTTTTCCGGAACGCCGATCTGCGCTTCTTCCATGGCTTTCATAAAGCCTGCCAGCCGGCCCGCACCGGTGTTACGCTCCAGTGGGCCTGGGATCACGCCGATATCGCGGTGGCCGCGTTCAACCAGGTAGCGTCCGGCAATATAGCCGCCTTCGAAGGCGTTATCGACGACCGAATCAGTAAAGTCGGCTTTTGCCTCGCCCCAGTCCATGACCACCATCGGGATGTGGCGATACTCTTCCAGCATGCTTAAAACTGATTCCGGATACTCGGAGCACATCACCAGCAGGCCATCAACGCGCTTCTGCGCCATCATTGACAGATAGGCGCGCTGTTTCTCCGGGTCGTTCCAGGCGTTGCCGAGGATAAGGGTATAGCCCTTCTGGAAGCAGTTTTTCTCGACTGCTTCGATAATCTCGGCGAAATAAGCCGCTTCGCTGCTGGTCGCCAGCAGACCAATAGACTTGGTGTGATTGACCTTCAGGCTGCGAGCAACGGCGCTGGGGGAGTAATGCAGCTCCTTAATGGCCGCCCATACCGCATTGCGCGTCTCTTCCGCTACGAATCGGGTTTTGTTAATTACATGTGATACTGTTGTAGTGGAAACGTTTGCGCGTTTCGCTACATCTTTAATAGTTGCCATTACTTCTCACTCCAGACCTTGACCTGATCGTCTGTTTATCGGTACGTAAACGATTGCCTGTACACACCCTGGCGCCAAAATGGATCATGGCATCACGTCGGGAAAACGACACAGAACGACAGGAAGGGGTCAATGGCCGATACGCTTTCAAATTAGCGTGGGATTTTGTCCGATCTTGGGGCAAAGGGGAAGAGCAAAAATGTGCATCACTCTAAATCTCGGAAGATTTTTACGCTATTCTGTGTAAAAATGAGCAAGCTCACTTTTCATGTGGGGATAATCAGGGGGAAAAATTGATGGATACAAATTTAAAGTTTTCGCTGACGACAACGATTATTGTTCTGGGTTTGATTGTTGCCGCAGGTTTGACTGCAGTACTGCACTAATTCTTTACTGAGAGGGAGGGGCCGCTCTCCCTTTACCCCCCCGCCTATTATTATCAATTTCGCAAAAATCTTTTGCCATTTCGTTTACTTTTGTTTTTCTGTGATTGATGTCATGCTTTTGACTTCTGAATAAGATGCCGTCGCTGAAGGCGGCCTGATGGAGTTCCTGCATGAAAATCAACTTTCCCCTGCTCGCACTGGCGATCGGCGCCTTTGGTATCGGCACGACCGAGTTCTCCCCGATGGGACTATTACCGGTTATTGCTAAAGGCGTGGATGTGTCCATTCCGGCGGCGGGAATGCTCATTAGCGCTTATGCCATCGGCGTGATGGTCGGTGCGCCGTTAATGACCCTGCTGCTCTCCCACCGCGCGCGCAGAAATGCGCTAATCTTTCTGATGGCCATTTTTACCCTCGGTAATGTGCTCTCTTCAATTGCCCCGGATTACACTACGCTGCTGCTGTCGCGCATTATTACCAGCCTCAACCACGGCGCCTTCTTCGGTCTCGGCTCGGTGGTGGCGGCGAGCGTGGTGCCTAAACATAAGCAGGCCAGCGCGGTAGCAACGATGTTTATGGGGCTGACGATCGCCAATATCGGCGGCGTTCCTGCGGCAACCTGGCTGGGCGAAACTATCGGCTGGCGAATGTCGTTTCTGGCAACGGCGGGGCTGGGCGTTGTAGCGATGATCGGCCTGTGGCTGTCGCTACCGAAGGGCAGCGCCGGCGAACGTCCGGACGTGAAGCAGGAACTTGCGGTGCTGATGCGTCCGCAGGTGCTGTCGGCGCTATTGACCACCGTGTTGGGCGCCGGGGCGATGTTCACGCTTTATACCTATATCTCCCCGGTTCTGCATACCATCACCCACGCTTCACCGCTGTTTGTGACCGCCATGCTGGTGCTGATTGGCGTCGGTTTCTCGCTGGGTAACTATCTCGGCGGTAAGTTTGCCGACCGTTCCGTTACCGCAACGCTGAAGGGCTTTCTTCTGCTGCTGATGGTCATTATGCTGGCGATCCCGCTGCTGGCTCAGTCGCAGGTGGGAGCGGCGATAAGTATGGTTGTCTGGGGGGCGGCGACGTTTGCGGTGGTACCGCCTTTGCAGATGCGCGTGATGCGCGTCGCTCATGAGGCGCCGGGGCTGTCTTCATCGGTTAATATCGGGGCCTTCAATCTTGGTAACGCGCTGGGCGCGGCGGCGGGCGGCGCGGTTATATCCGGCGGCCTGGGATATGCGTTCGTACCGGTGATGGGAGCGATTATCGCGGGCGTAGCGCTACTGCTGGTGCTGTTCAGCGGGCGGGCGCAACCGGAAGAGGCGTTTGCTAACCATTAAGTTCACGTGAAGTGAAATAATAACCGCAGAAGCAGCAATGCTTCTGCGGTTGGCTTTTATGCTGCCAGATTAGCGGCAACAAACTTCCAGTTTACCAGCGCCCAGAAGTGTTCCAGATAGTTCGGACGGGCGTTACGGTAGTCGATGTAATACGCATGTTCCCAGACATCCACGGTCAGCAGCGGGGTAGCGTCGCTGGTCAGCGGCGTACCGGCGTTGCTGGTAGAGACGATGGCCAGGCTACCGTCGGCATTTTTCACCAGCCAGGTCCAGCCTGCGCCGAAATTTTTTGCCGCCGCGTCGGTGAATTTGGCCTTGAAATCCGCGAAGCTGCCGAAGGATTTAGCGATAGCCGCCGCCAGTTCGCCTTCCGGTTCGCCACCGGCGTTTGGTGCCAGGCAGTTCCAGTAGAAGGTGTGGTTCCAGACCTGCGCGGCGTTGTTGAAGACGCCGCCATCGGAAGAACGCACGATCTCTTCCAGGGTTTTGCCTTCAAACGCGGTGCCTTTGATCAGGTTGTTAAGGTTAGTCACATAGGCCTGGTGGTGCTTACCGTAGTGGTATTCCAGGGTTTCCGCTGAAATGTGCGGCGCCAGGGCGTCTTTTGCATATGGTAATGCAGGTAATTCGAACGACATTGCTACTCTCCTTTTTATCGTTATACCCTTCATAATCCCAGCGGCATCTGTATTAACTGCCTGCACTTACCCCGGTCATGTACTGTTGTTCGCTCCCGGGATGCGCTGAGCTGCCGCAAGACTCGGCTTATGCCTCGCCCCTTTGAGGCCTGCGCAAGCGCGGTTCAAAACGGCAGGGCGTTCTGTGATGCTGCTGCAATTATTCTGGGTCTGGTGCGCGCAATAACCCTGTATTGCGCAAGGTAATAGTAGCAAATTAAAAGATGTGGCAAAAGAGAGAGTTACCCTGTCGCCGCAGCGACAAGGCACATTTAGCGAATGGTTTTCGGCGTCATAACGCGACGCGCGCCGACGTAGTGGCGTACCCAGTAATCGTCGCTTAAAGAGGTAATCTGTATATCGCGACCGGTGCGCGGAGACTGGATAAACTTGCCGTTGCCGACGTATACCCCGACGTGATCTGCCGTCCCGCGCCCGCGGGTGCGGAAGAAGACGAGATCCCCGCTTTGCAGCTCGCCGCGATCCACTGGACGAGCGTCGCGCAGGTGATACATCTCATTGGCAGTGCGCGGAATATGAATTTTAACCAGGTCTTTATAGGCGTAATAGACCAGACCACTGCAATCAAATCCGGTGCGCGGAGAGGTCCCGCCCCAGCGATAAGGTTTGCCAATCTGATCCATCAACTTTGACATCGCGGTGCTTTGCGCTTTTTGTACCCGCGCTTTATGCGCATCGGCGATAGTCAGCTGCGGCTCGTCGGCAATGGGTTTGCAGCGGGTTTTATAGCCTTTACGCGCCACGCACTTTTTCTGCAGGCTCGCCGCGGCCAGCTTGCTTTCCGCAATCGACCTTGTCGAGCTGGCGCACAGCTTTTTGTAGCCCTTGCGCAGGACGCATTTTTTGGTGGCGCTGGCGGTCTGGCGTGAAGCGGTTGTTTTGCTGCGGCTGGCGGTCGGTGTTTTTTTGCTGGAGGTTTTGGCGGTGGTTTTGCTTTTGGAACTGGCTGCTTTTTTCTTACGCTCTGCGGTAGTGCCTTTAGCCGGATGCGCTTTGGGCGTGGCCGAAGCGTGCGTATGCCCGGAAGCATGCGCCAGCGGCGTAAGTGAAATAGATGTGAAAAGTAATGCACAGAGCGAAATCGCGATTTTGTTAAGACGCGCCACTGAGCAATCCCCTGATTAAATTACAGACATATACCTATGCCTGACGATGAATGACAAAACGCATCGATTCTAAAGCATAAAATCGTGGAAAGTTAATACTCTTTTGTATCTAAAGTCTCGTTTGGTTAACATTTGCAAAAAAATGCGTCTCCCGGCGGGCTCGCCGCATGAAAAACGCGCAATGCGTTGCTGCGTATAGCAATAAAATGATATTTTTGAGGCAACTTTTGCCTACAGAAGATAAAATGTAGCAAGTGAAAAAAATGTTATTATCGGTCCTGCGTTCAGGGCGCTACAATGACAAATTACTGCCGTAGAGAAGTTTAAGGAAGCACGACAATGAGCACGACTTTAGAAAAAATCCAACGTCAAATCGCTGAAAACCCGATCCTGCTGTATATGAAAGGGTCTCCGAAGCTGCCAAGCTGCGGTTTCTCCGCTCAGGCCGTTCAGGCGCTCTCTGCCTGTGGCGAACGTTTTGCCTACGTCGATATCCTGCAAAACCCGGACATCCGCGCGGAGCTGCCTAAATACGCTAACTGGCCAACCTTCCCGCAGCTGTGGGTAGACGGTGAGCTGGTCGGCGGCTGTGACATCGTGATTGAAATGTATCAGCGCGGCGAACTGCAGCAGCTGATCAAAGAAACGGCCGCTAAGTCCAAAACTGACGAGCCGAAAGCAGAGTAATTTTGCTTTAAATAAAAAAGCGACTTCCCGTGAAGTCGCTTTTTTTTCATTTATTCTTCGGCCACAGGTAAGGGCCAGCCGCCAAGACGCTTCCAGCGGTTGACGATTTCGCAGAATAGCTGCGCCGTTTGTTCGGTATCGTAAAGCGCAGAGTGGGCCTGAGTCCCGTCAAATGCCATTCCGGCGGCGATACAGGCTTTCGACAATACCGTTTGGCCAAGCGCAAGACCGCTCAGGGCCGCGGTATCGAAGGTGACGAACGGATGGAATGGATTACGTTTCAGCCCCGCACGTTCTGCCGCCGCCATGGTAAAGCTATGGTCGAAGGTGGCGTTATGCGCGACCATAATAGCGCGGCTGCAGTCGCTCTCTTTCATGCCCTTGCGGATCATTTTAAAAATCGCGTGCAGCGCATCGTATTCGCTCACCGCGCCGCGCTCGGGATCGTTGGGGTTAATACCGTTAAAAGCCAGAGCTTCGGGCTGCAGGTTAGCGCCCTCAAAAGGTTCAACATGAAAATGCAGCGTTTCGTCCGGCATGAGCCAGCCTTCTTCGTCCATTTTCAGCGTAATAGCGGCGATCTCCAGCAGGGCGTCGGTTTTGGCATTAAATCCGGCGGTCTCAACATCAATTACCACTGGATAAAAACCGCGAAAACGGTCGCACAGACCATTCAGTTGAGCGTTCTCGGACATCAGATTCTCTTAGCTGGAAAAAAGTAGCGCGCATTATGGCAAATTTTGCCGCGGCTTGCAGCAGGAAGGGGATAAAACAGCGGGCACCGCGGGCGCCCGCAGCAGATTAGTTGCCGAGGCCTTTTCCGGCGTCTTTCTCTTCAATCAGCTCGATTTTATAACCATCCGGATCTTCGACGAAGGCGATGACCGTCGTACCGCCTTTAACCGGGCCGGCTTCACGGGTCACATTGCCGCCGTTCTGACGAATACGTTCGCAGGCTTCCGCCGCGTTTTCAACGCTCAGCGCAATATGACCATACGCGTTACCGAGATCGTACTTATCCACGCCCCAATTGTAGGTCAGCTCAATCACGGCGGTATCGCTTTCTTCGCCGTAACCCACGAATGCCAGCGAGTATTTATATTCAGTGTTTTCGCTGGTGCGCAGCAGTTTCATGCCCAGCACATTGGTGTAAAACTCAATAGAACGTTGCAGGTCGCCAACGCGCAGCATGGTGTGAAGTAAGCGCATAATGTCCCCTATGCAGTTTATTTTGATACATCAGAGCGTTGAGTATAGCGGCGATAACCCGCCGCTATCAATGGAGGGATTACAGGGTAGGGTAATCGGTATAACCTTCCGCGCCGCCGCCGTAGAAGCTTTCCGGACGCTGTGGGTTCAGAGCGGCTTTTTTCTGCAGGCGCGCCACCAGGTCCGGGTTAGCAATGTAGTCGCGACCAAAGGCCACGGCATCGATCAGCCCTTTACCGATCAGATCGTTGGCCTTTTCAACCGTGTAGGCGCCCGCGCCGATAATAGCGCCCGGGAAACGGTCGCGCACTTTCTGGCGGAACTCATCGCTGTACGGTTGGCCGCCAGCCCAGTCCGGTTCGGACATGTGCAGGTAGGCAATACCGCGTTTCGCCAGCTCTTCGATCAGATAGAGCGCATCGGCTTCTTCATTCGGGCCATTATCGACGTTCTGGAAACTGCCGATGGGCGAGACGCGAATACCGATACGGTCGGCGCTCCACTCTTCACTCACCGCATCAACCACTTCCAGCACCAGGCGAGCGCGATTTTCCACGCTGCCGCCGTACTGGTCAGTACGATGGTTGGCAGAAGGGGAAAGGAACTGGTGCAGCAGGTAACCGTGGGCGGAGTGCAGTTCGACAAGATCGAATCCGGCATCGCGGGCGTTACCTACCGCCTGACGGAAATCATCAACGATCCCTGGGATCTCGTGGGTTTCGAGCGCGCGCGGCATTGAGGTGTCAACGCGAATGGCATGGCCGTTTTCGTCGCGCAGCGAAGTCCGGGTGCCCGCGCTGATGGCCGATGGCGCAACCGGGGCGGCGCCGCCGGGCTGGATGCTGCTGTGCGAAATACGCCCGGTATGCCACAGCTGGACGGCAATACGCCCGTTTTCAGCGTGGACGCCGGCGGTGATCTTTTTCCATGCGGCAATCTGTTCCGGACTGTGCAGCCCTGGCGCACCCGCGTAGCCTTTAGCCTGAGCGGAAATCTGGGTCGCTTCGGAAATAATCAGGCCGGAGCTGGCGCGCTGGCGGTAGTATTCGCCCATCAGCGGGGTGGGAATATCCCCCGGCTCAATACTGCGCAGACGCGTTAGCGGAGCCATAAACACGCGATTCGGCACGGTTACCGCACCTACTTTCAACGGGGTAAACAACTTTGATTCTGACATAATGACTCCTGAGTAGACCGGTCGTCTTGAAACGGGTTAAATAAAAACGCCTGTTATAGGGCAGGCGCAGCAATAATTTTTTTAGCGTGGGCCAGGGCGCTTTCCAGCGGCGTTGCGCTGTGCGTAATCTTGGCCTGCAGATTCGCCCCCAGCCACAGAGAGTAAAGCACCTGCGAGAGCGTTAATGCGTCACCGTCAAACGTGAGGCTACCTTCCTGACGGCCTTGCTCCAGCGCATCGGCCAGCAGGGTAATGATCTGACTGGCCCCTTTATCCATCGCGGTGCGCATATCTTCCGACAGATCGCAGACCTCTGCCGACAGCTTCACCGTCAGGCAGCCGCTAATGATGCCCTGCTGGCAAAACTGGGTCAGCGCATGCTGATAATAGGCCAAAAGGCGGTCGCGATAGTTTCCCTCGCCGTGGGCAAAATGCTCAACCAGGCGCTGAAGATATCCGGCGTAGTGATGGTCGAGCAGCGCTACGCCAAAGGCTTCTTTAGAGCGAAAATAGTGATAGAAAGAACCTTTCGGCACTTCCGCTGTTTTTAGCAGTTCACTCAGCCCCATACCGGTAAAACCCCGATGCATACAAAGCTGCTCGCCGGTGGCCAGGATATGTTCGCGGGTATTGCATTCACTGTGTTTGTTCATGGCGCTCACTGTAATAGACCGATTGGTCTAATGCAAGCCATAATTAAAAATGCTGCCTGGCGCAGAGGGCGACGAACAAAATTTGCGTACGGCGGATGAAACGTCTTCAATAAAGACAGAGATGAGCGGCTGGAGAGGCGAAGTGGCTGAACAACTGGAGTTCTTCCCGGTACAGAGTCCCTGCCGGGGGATTTGTCAGTCTGATGAACGCGGCTACTGCCGGGGGTGCATGCGTAGCCGCGATGAGCGTTTCAACTGGCAGAAAATGAGCGATGCGCAAAAGCAGGATGTTCTGCGTCTGTGTCGCCAGCGGCTGCTGCGTAAATTACGCGCAGCTAAGCAGGATAGTGCGGAAGAACCGCAGCAACCCTCACTGTTTTAAGCAAAAAATTGCGTATACTCAGGACACTTTTTTATTGAGGAAGCTGTTATGGTTCAGCGTATTGCTATGGCTCCCCAGGGGCCGGAATTCTCTCGTTTCGTGATGGGCTACTGGCGTCTGATGGACTGGAAGATGTCCGCTCAGGCGCTGGTGGGCTTTGTGGAGCAACACCTGGAGCTAGGCATCACCACCATCGATCATGCCGACATTTACGGCGACTATCGCTGTGAGGCGGCGTTTGGCGAAGCGCTAAAGCTGGCGCCCCATCTGCGCAACCGGATGGAGATCGTCACCAAATGCGGAATTGCCACGAAAGCGCGGGCAGAAAATACCATCGGCCACTATATTACCGACCGCGACCATATTGTGCTGAGCGCGGAGCAGTCGCTGCGTAATCTGGCGACCGACCATCTGGACCTGCTGCTGATTCATCGCCCGGACCCGCTGATGGATGCTGACGAAGTGGCTGAGGCCTTCCTGGCTTTACATCATAGCGGCAAGGTTCGCCACTTCGGCGTGTCGAACTTTACCCCCGCCCAGTTTACCCTGCTGCAGTCGCGCCTGCCGTTTACCCTGGCGACTAATCAGGTGGAAATTTCCCCGGTTCACCAGCCGCTGCTGCTTGACGGTACGCTCGATCAGCTTCAGCAGCTGCGTATCCGACCGATGGCCTGGTCCTGCCTCGGCGGCGGTCGTTTGTTTAACGACGAAAGCTTCCAGCCGCTGCGCGATGAGCTGGCCCGCGTCGCTCAGGAGCTCAATGCGGAAAGCATTGAGCAGGTGGTGTACGCCTGGATCCTGCGTCTGCCGTCGCAGCCGCTGCCAATTATCGGTTCAGGAAAAATTGAGCGCGTGCGCTCGGCGGTTGTCGCTGAAAAGCTAAATATGAGCCGTCAGCAGTGGTTCCGCATTCGCAAAGCGGCCTTAGGCTACGACGTTCCGTAAACACCGACACCTCAGCAATGGCCTACACTGAATAGTGATAGAGCCATTGAGGAGGTGTTATGCAACGATGTATTCTCGCCATACTTACCCTGGCCGCCTGTGCGGGCGCGCAGGCGGCCAGCGAAAGCGTCGATATCAATCTTGTGACCAGCCAGAGCGTTGGTCAGGCCATCGGTAGCGTGAAAATTAGTGAAACCGCGAAAGGTCTCGAGTTTACTCCGGACCTGAAAGCGCTGCCTCCCGGCGAGCACGGCTTCCATATTCACGCCAACGGTAGCTGCCAGCCGGCCATCAAAGAAGGTAAAGCCGTCGCCGCTGGCGCAGCCGGCGGACATTACGATCCGCAAAACACCGGAAAGCATGAAGGTCCTGACGGCGCCGGTCATCTCGGCGATCTGCCGTTCCTGGTGGTTAATAACGACGGAAAAGCCACCCAGCCGGTGGTCGCGCCACGTTTAAAAACCCTCGATGAAGTGAAAGGCAAGGCGCTGATGATTCACGTGGGGGGCGATAATATGTCCGACAGCCCGCAGCCTCTCGGCGGTGGCGGCGAGCGCTTCGCCTGCGGCGTCATCAAGTAGTCCTTTCCGTCAACGTTCCTGCGATCGGCGCCTGTTCCAGCTGAGACAGGGCGCACCAGAGTCGCCAGATAACCGCCGCCAGCTCTCTGGCGGCGGGCTGGTGGTGGCGATTAAGCGCGTCGCAGATGCGCTGCAGTTCCTGCAGCGTTGAAGCGAGAGGGCGCTGCTGAACGCCGCGCTCGCTCATCACGTCACGCAGCAGGCTAATGCACAGATCGCGCACCTGCGAGAGCGGGTCGGAGCGCGTTTCCCAGTCGCGTAGTTGCCACACCACGTGGGAACAATTGAGTAACACGACGCCCCAGCGCAGCAGCCAGCGGCGCGCCAGCGCATCCTGACTGTTGCTAAGCTGGCTAATGTGATGATAAACCAGCGACTCAAATTCATGTTCACTATGCTGCGGACGACGACTCAACTGGTCGACAAAGTGACGCCGTAACGCACGGATGTGCCGACGGCTTTTACGCGCGTCTGAACCTGGACTGATAATGGCGAAAGCCAGCCAGGCAAGTCCTACCCCAATGATTTTTCCCAGATTATCATTAAGAAACGAAGCGTAGTCGTACACCGGCGGGTTGGTGACCGAAATAAATGAGCCCATAAAAACGATCAACTGCCCCCACAGTCCGGCGAGCTTTGGCATCTGCTGTTTGAGCAACTGCATGGTGGTCAGCAGGGGAAACAGAAATAGCAAAAACTGCCATAAATCGGTTATCTGCACCATCAGGCCAAATTTCACGACAAAGCTAAAGAGCGAAAGCAGGATCAGGGTACGCATTAAAAGCGTTAATGATTTAAACGGTGAGGGTGAAACCGAATAGAGCACGCAGCAGATAGCCGCCAGAGTAAGCGCTGCAGCGCAGGCCTGCCACTGGGTGCTTATACCCCATGCGCCGACCATCACCAGCGCGCAAAAAGCGCGAACTCCGTTCCAGAGAGCTTCGGCCTGATCGGTATGGCGGGCCAGCGCGGGTGCGGAAGGTACGTTGAATTCGGTGATCGCGGTGGCGTTTTCGATGCGCTTGAGCCAGCGGCTGCTCTCCAGATACAGGCGACAAAAATAGCGCAGGCGCTTCCAGAAGGCGATGTGTCGGTAGTCGGCATCGGCGGGCGGCGCAAGCGGCGCGATAATGCGGGCAACGCTGTAAGCATCGGCGTTTGAAAGCGCTAACTCGCTGAGCAAAGACTCCAGAATCTCGCGAGTACGAGCGGGCGCGGCGGGCCAGTTAAGCAGCATCCGCCGCAGGCTCGAAATGACGCTGGTCATTCGTAGCTGCTGATGTAGCAGGTAGTTGAGCAGCGGATTTTGCCGGCGAAAGCGATAATGGCTCCAGAAGGCCTGAATGCGCAGCAGATTCATGGTCAGGATTTGCCCAATCACGCTCTCGTGCGCGGCGCGGATAGCATCGGTTGTTTCCGGGACCCACAGCAGACTGGCGTGTTCCAGCAGGCGGGCATGCATATTTTTTAGCGCGCTCAGTAGCGTGGTGCCGTCGGAGGTACTCGGTAAAATCATCATCATTAGCCCGCCGCACAATATACCGACGATAACCTCGCAGACGCGCGACTGGGCGATAGTCCACAGTTCGTTAGCATCGGTAATATTGATAACCGGGAAAGCGATAATCGCGCAGGTGTAGCCCGCAAGCTGGAATGCATAGGCGACGTTATTGGTGAACATCGCGCAGGCCCAGGTACAGAGAGCTATCCACGCCGATATACTAAAAAGAAATAGCCACGGATCGTTGAGCGTATGGCCGGCCAGCAGCAGCGCCGCGCAGGCGCCGAGCAGGCTGCCGGCAATACGGCCAAAGCTTTTGCTGATCACGCCGCCGACGGTGGGAAAGCTGACTACCGCGGCGGAAGTCATCGCCCAGTAGGGTTCGTCAAGATTCAGCCAGTAGGCGACGCTCAACGCCAGGCACATGGCAATCCCGTTACGCAGGGCATAGCGCCACTGCGGACGGCTGGCCTTAATCCAGGGAAGAGAGCGCCACGTCAGGGCCTGTAGCTTCATTACTGCGCGCCAATGGCAACGGTGCAGGTGGTACCGGAGACCAACGTGATATCCGGCGGCAGATGGTCAAACTCAATGCGCACCGGCACGCGCTGGGCAAGGCGTACCCAGGGAATATTCGGTTTAATATTCGCTACCAGACCACTTCCGCTCTCTACGCTCTGATCGACAATAGCGCGTCCGATACTGCCTACGTGACCCTGTAACTTTTGTTTGCTGCTATAGAGGACGATCTGCGCGCTATCGCCGGGACGGATATTACGCAGTTTCGTTTCTTCAAAATAACCGATCACGTAAAAGGAGTGGCTGTCGACGAGGGCAAAAAGCGGATGGCCTACGGTTGCGTAGTCGCCAATGCGGGTCGAAAGGTTCGTTACCCAGCCGTCAACCGGAGCCTTAATTTCGGTCTGCGCGAGCTGCCATTGGGCATGATCGAGGGTGGCCAGGGCGGCTCCCACGACGGCCTTAGCCGCTGCCAGGTTAGTATTAGCGGTATTAAGCGCAGTATTAGCGTTTTCTAAATCTTCTGCGGAGATGAAATTCTCGGAGAGATGGCGTCGGCGAGCGGCATCGCTGGCGGCTTTTTTCTGTTCAGCCTGCGCGCGGGCAACTTCAGCTCGAGCCTTGTCGAGCTGGGCCTGGGCGTTGAGCAGCGCAATTTTATAAGGCGTATCATCAATTCTGAACAGCACTTCACCGGCCTTAACCAGCTGGTTATCGCGTACGTTGAGCTGCAGGATGCTCCCGGACACCTGCGGCGTGACGCCTACCTGCTCGGCCCGGACTTTCCCGTCGCGGGTCCACGGGGACTGCGTGTAGTAATTCCAGACCAGCCAGGCGGCAATAATGGCCAGCGCGGCGACCAGCAGCGTGGATAAATATTTTAGTTTCTTCATGTAATGAACATTACCAGATAGTCAGTAAAACCAGCGCCAGACAAACGGAGAGCGCAAAGAAGGAGAGATCCATGAGCAGGGGGTGCCAGATTTCACCTGCGTACATCCAGTCCCGCAGCTGACGATGAACGACCAACCAGATAAAGAAGCCCAGCAGAACGGCTTTAAAGACAGGAGGAAAATAGACCGAAGCGCCGAACACCAGGTCCTGGAGCGGCAATCCGGTAGTGTTAAGACTCAGTTTCACAAGCAAAAATCCTTTGCCGTTTCAGGATGAATGTTCAGGTTATGCGATTATTCACATTGTAAATCATTGTTCTGATTTTAGTGAATCAGGTAATTCATTTGTTTTGGTAATTTAAATGCTGCACACTATTCTAAAATCAGTATAATAACTTAGCAAGCTAATTATAAGGAGATGAAATTGGAATCGCCACTTGGTTCTGATCTGGCACGTTTGGTACGCGTCTGGCGCGCGCTAATCGACCATCGCCTGAAACCTCTGGAGTTAACGCAGACGCACTGGGTCACGCTGCATAACATTCACCAGCTGCCGCCTGAACAGTCGCAGATTCAGCTGGCGAAAGCCATTGGTATTGAGCAGCCTTCGCTGGTTCGCACGCTCGACCAGCTGGAGGAAAAGGGGCTTATTTCTCGCCAGACCTGTGCAAACGATCGGCGGGCAAAACGTATCAAGCTTACCGAAAAAGCCGAACCCCTGATCAACGAAATGGAAGAGGTTATCGGCAAAACGCGTGATGAGATTCTGGCCGGTGTTTCTAAAGAAGAGGTGGAAACGCTGCTCAATTTGATTCGTAAACTTGAACACAACATCCTCGATCTCCAGGCAAAAGATTGACCTTAACGAGGCCTTGAATCTTCTCAAGGCCTCTTTTTTATTTACGCCTGCCAGACGACTACGCGATTACGCCCGGTGTTTTTCGCTTCGTACATGGCGGTATCAGCGCGCTTGACGCACTCCTCCGCCGCAACATGCGCATCCTGAGTGGTGAAAACCCCCATACTGATGGTCATTCTTTCCGGTAACCCTTCATGCTGTTCACTGACGGACAGGCGGATGCGTTCGGCAATGGCCAGCGCTTCGTTGGCGCCGATATTGACCAGCAGCAGGGCAAACTCTTCCCCGCCGATACGCGCGGCAATGTCCTCCTGGCGCACGTTATTCTGCAGCACGCTGGCAGCAAACTGAATGACCTTATCTCCCTGCACGTGGCCGTACGTGTCGTTGATGCGCTTAAAGCGGTCAAGATCGCAGACAATGACCGATAGCGGCTGTGATGCAGAGACTTTTGTTAATCGTTGATTCAGCGTGTCGTAGAAATAGCTGCGGTTATACAGCCGGGTCAGGGGATCGCGAATAGAATTCTGGTACGAGCGAACGTACCTTTCGTTTGACTCCCGGTAGAGGATAAAAACATCCACAAGCAGAACTAAAATCAAAAACAGAGTGCTCAGCGTTTCAAAGAGCCGCGCCTGGTTCCAGGAATGAGCGTTACCGTTGACCGTGGAGAGCAGAACCAGCAGCGTAAATATATAGGCGGTACAAAAAAAAGCGCCGCTGTACCAGAATATATTGCGTAGCCGGGTCAGGCTAATAAGTAAAATCAGCGTAAATGACCATGTGCCAATTAATACCCAGCCAACCCGGTTATGCCATAGCGGCGTAAAGGTATAGGTCAGATTATCAATGAATTCAATGCTCAGTAATGGTGAGTTGCTGGAATGAACCCACGACAATATGAGCGTTGCGGCGATCAAAATAAAACAACCCAGCAGTACCAGACCGTGAATCTTTCCTGAATGAGTGGTACGGTGGCGAAGCCGATATAAAACGATCGAAGTTATAAATAAAACGGCCATCATGACGTTGCGGAAAAAATAAAAAATTAGCGCGTCATTCTGGTTGATGACGCGACCCTGGGCACATACCAGCCAGTCCGGGTAGCTGCCTATGGTCCCGAGCATCAACAGGGCCGAACAGGCAAAAGCGAAGGCTATTGGCGCCAGGTACAGCTGCTTTTTATCGCACAGATATTTCATGCCCATAAAACAGGCAATCATAATATGGAAACCCATCAGTGAAATAGTCAATACAGGAAACAGCATTGATGAAGTTGTAGAGATACGATGAATTAATGAGCCGGTAACGAAATTAATCGTAGCAATAGAAAAACCGCATACGACAGCGTAAAGAAATAGCCTGTCAGGCAAGCGTTTGAGATTAATAAACATAGTCAACATCCCTGAATAAAAGGGCAAAGGTAAAACGACGTCTCTGTCGTAAATGTTTTGCGTAATATAGGGTGCAGATTACTTGATAGCGGAGGGGAGAATATTGAGCAGGCGCAAGTTGTGGAGGGTAGGCGGAAAAATATAAATATATTTTCAGTGTTTATTTATAATGATAAATGATACATATTTTATATAAATGAGCGGCCCGCAAGGGCCGCAGGGAAAAGATTTAGCGCGGGGATACGGTAACCTGGCTGCCGCTGCCGGCAATAGCCACGCGTTGTCCGACTGAGAACGGCGTGCTGCCTTGTTTCTGCACCACCATGATGGTGTTGCCATCATCTTTGCGAATTTCCAGCTCAACGCCCTGGGTTTTGTTCATTGCGCCCTGGACGCCCTGACCGGCTACGCCGCCCGCGACAGCGCCTGCTGCGGTTGCCAGAGAGCGACCCGTGCCGCCGCCGATGGTGTTACCCAGGAAACCACCGAGCACCGCGCCGCCAATGGCGCCGATAGCATTGCTTTCATCTCCGCCCTGAATCTGAACCGCGCGGGTATGCACAATGGTGCCGTAGGTCACACTTTGGACCTGTTTGGCTTCGGATGCGGAGTAAACATCGCCGGACAGGCCGCTGTTGCTGACGCAACCTGCAAGCGTAAAACCAATCATCGAGACAGCCAAAACACGTAAAATCATTTATGAATCTCCTGTTCACAAGAAGCGTTCTGTTGAACTTCCTTGTAGCCAATTATATGGCATTTAAGCGTCTGCTGGCATAGCAGATACCGTGACTATACAAAAAATAATAATCAGAGTCGTCTCAACCTAAACTAAACATAAGTTCTTTACGCTAAGTACCATCGCGCTGCTTGTATTGTTAAAAAGTATTATAGCAGCATAGCATTACCCCCTCGTTTATGGTGGAGTGTGGGGATATACGAGAGTCATGGAATGAAGGAAAGCGTATGAAATCAGGCCGCTTTATCGGCGTCATGTCCGGCACCAGCCTTGATGGTGTGGATGTTGTGCTTGCAGCAATTAATGAAGATCTGGTCGCCCAGCAGGCCAGCCTGACGTATCCCATCCCCATTGCGATTAAAGAACAGATTCTGGCTATCTGTCAGGGGCAGCCGCTCACGCTTTCGCAGCTAGGGCGGCTGGATACGCGGCTGGGGCGGCTGTTTGCCGATGCGGTTCTGGCGCTAATGGCTCAGGAAAAGCTACAGGCAGCAGATATCATCGCCATCGGCTGCCATGGGCAAACGGTCTGGCATGAGCCAACGGGTGATGCGCCGCACACTATGCAGATAGGCGACAATAATCAGCTTGCCGCGCGCACCGGCGTAACCGTGGTTGGAGACTTTCGCCGCCGCGATATGGCGCTCGGGGGGCAGGGGGCGCCGCTGGTTCCTGCTTTCCATCATGCGCTGCTGGCGCATCCGGTAGAGCGCCGCATGATTCTCAATATCGGCGGTATTGCCAATCTCTCTTTACTGGCGCCGGGGCAGCCGGTACGTGGATACGACACGGGGCCAGGCAACATGCTGATGGACGCGTGGGTCTGGCGCCAGTGCGGCAAACCCTATGATAAAGACGCGCAGTGGGCCAGCGAGGGGAAAATTGTGCTGCCGCTGCTGCAGGATATGCTCAGCGATCCCTGGTTTGCCCTGCCGGCGCCGAAGAGTACCGGGCGCGAATACTTTAACTACGGCTGGCTCGCGCAGCATCTGGCGCGTTATCCGGGGCTTCGTGCCCAGGATGTCCAGGCGACCCTGGCCGAACTGACTGCCGTCAGCATCAGCGAACAGGTGCTGCTAAGCGGAGGCTGCGAGCGTCTACTGGTATGCGGCGGCGGTGCGCGTAACCCGCTACTGATGGCGCGTCTGGCGGCGCTGTTGTCGGGAACCGAAGTGTCGACGACCGATGAGGCGGGCATAAGCGGTGATGATATGGAAGCGCTGGCTTTCGCGTGGCTGGCGTGGCGTACCCTCGCCGGCTTACCCGGCAATCTCCCTTCCGTGACCGGCGCGTCGCAGGCAACCGTACTGGGCGCTATTTTCCCGGCCAATCCGCAGCAAAATCAGAGTTAACTGAAATCACCCGCGCCGGTTTCTTCGTAAACTGGCCAACGTTGAGGGAGGGCGTTATGCCTTCCCGGACCGGGAAAGTCGAAGGCATACTGATGAAAAAAATACTTATTCTTGCTGTACCTTTTATGCTCGCAGGCTGTAGCTACTACAACCAGTTTGTTGAGCGGATGAACACGGATACCCTCGAGTACCAGTGCGAGCAAAAACCGTTAACCGTCCATCTCAATAATACTCGCCAGCAGGTCAGCTTCATTTACGACAACCAGCAGTTAAATTTACAGCAGGGTCTCTCCGCCTCCGGCGCGCGCTATACCGATGGCGTATACGTCTTCTGGTCTAAAGGCGATAGCGCCACCGTTTATAAACGCGACCGTATTGTGCTGGAAAACTGTCAGCTGCAAACCGCCAAACGTTGAGATTTCAGTCATGGGGGCGCACAATAACGCCACCCATTGATGACTTTCTCAATTGCCATGTCTGATAACGACGAATTGCAGCAAATTGCGCATCTGCGCCGTGAATATACCCGTGGTGGCCTGCGTCGCCACGACCTTCCTGCCGAACCCCTGGCATTATTTGAACGCTGGCTGCGGCAGGCCTGTGATGCGAAGCTCGCTGACCCGACGGCGATGGTTGTCGCGACCGTTGATGAAAACTCGCAGCCTTACCAGCGCATCGTGTTGCTCAAGCACTACGATGAGAAAGGCCTGGTGTTTTATACCAACCTCGGCAGCCGCAAAGCCCACCAGATTGAAAAAAATCCCCGCATCAGCCTGCTGTTTCCATGGCATATGCTGGAGCGCCAGGTCATGGTTATCGGTAAAGCGGAACGCCTGTCGACGCTGGAAGTAGTCAAATATTTCCACAGCCGCCCGCGCGACAGTCAGATTGGCGCCTGGGTATCGCAGCAGTCCAGCCGTATTTCGGCTCGCGGCATCCTCGAAAGTAAGTTCCTCGAGCTGAAGCAAAAGTTCCAGCAGGGCGAAGTTCCGCTGCCGAGCTTCTGGGGCGGATTCCGCGTCAGTATTGAACAGATGGAGTTCTGGCAGGGCGGAGAGCATCGTCTGCACGATCGTTTTCTCTATCAGCGTCAAAACAGCGGCTGGCAGATCGACCGACTGGCGCCATAAAGGACGCAAAAATGTTGTCTTAAGCGCTGGTGCATCGTGGCCTGGCGCTTTATTCTATACGCTTCATTTTTCAAGCTGCATCTTTATCCGCTGCGCCTGCCCGCTCTGTCGCTTACCTGTGTAAGTTCCCTGAGCTTTCATATGCTTGCCGCCGCGATGCAGCTTGAACAATTTTGCGTATACCCGTCATACTTCAAGTTGCATGTGCGTTGGCTGCGTTCACTCACCCGAATCACTTACTACAGTAAGCTCATCGGGATGAATCAGGGACATCCATGTCCCTGACCGAAGGTCATCTTCGGTTGTTCAAATTCGTTCCTGACGAATTTGTCGTTCACTTGCCGCCTTCCTGCAACTCGAATTATTTAGGGTATAGATGTTTTTTTTCGCGTCTGGCGAAAAGTCGTGTACCGGCAGAGGTGCAGTCGTTTATAGATGGAGAATTTGATGGCAAGCAGTAACTTGATTAAACAATTGCAGGAGCGGGGGCTGGTAGCCCAGGTGACGGACGAGGAAGCGTTAGCAGAGCGACTGGCGCAAGGCCCGATCGCGCTCTATTGCGGCTTCGACCCAACCGCCGACAGCTTGCACTTGGGGCATCTTGTTCCATTGTTATGCCTGAAACGCTTTCAGCAGGCGGGCCATAAGCCTGTTGCGCTGGTTGGCGGCGCGACGGGTCTCATTGGCGACCCGAGCTTTAAAGCCGCTGAGCGTAAACTGAACACTGAAGATACCGTGCAGGAGTGGGTAGATAAAATTCGCAAACAGGTCGCGCCTTTCCTCGACTTTGATTGCGGTGATAACTCTGCCATCGCCGCGAATAACTACGACTGGTTTGGCAGCATGAACGTGCTCACCTTCCTGCGTGATATCGGCAAGCACTTCTCCGTAAATCAGATGATCAACAAAGAAGCGGTGAAGCAGCGTCTGAATCGCGACGACCAGGGCATCTCTTTTACCGAGTTCTCCTACAACCTGCTGCAAGGCTACGACTTTGCTTGCCTGAACAAGCTGCACGGCGTGGCGCTGCAAATCGGCGGTTCTGACCAGTGGGGTAACATTACTTCCGGTATCGACCTGACCCGCCGTCTGCACCAGAATCAGGTCTTTGGCCTCACCGTCCCGCTGATCACCAAAGCCGACGGCACGAAATTCGGTAAAACCGAAGGCGGCGCAGTGTGGCTCGATCCGAAGAAAACCAGTCCGTATAAGTTCTACCAGTTCTGGATCAACACCGCGGATGCCGATGTTTATCGCTTCCTTAAGTTCTTCACCTTTATGGACATAGCTGAAATCAATGCCCTGGAGGAGGAAGACAAAAACAGCGGTAAAGCGCCGCGCGCCCAGTACGTGCTGGCCGAGCAGGTGACCCGTCTGGTGCACGGTGAAGAAGGTCTGGTGGCGGCAAAACGCATTACCGAGAGCCTGTTCAACGGCAACCTGAGCGATTTGAGCGAAGCCGATTTCGAACAGCTGGCGCAGGATGGCGTGCCGATGATCGAAATGGATAAAGGCGCCGATCTGATGCAGGCGCTGGTGGATTCTGAACTGCAGCCGTCCCGCGGTCAGGCGCGTAAAACCATCGCATCCAATGCGGTGACCATCAACGGCGAAAAACAGTCCGACCCGGAATACGTATTTGTCGACGCCGACCGTCTCTTTGGTCGCTACACCTTACTGCGCCGCGGTAAGAAAAATTACTGTCTGGTCTGCTGGAAGTAATTGCGTAAAGGCAGGGGCGTGGGAAACCGCGCCCCTTATTTTTTGCTCTCAGGTAATTAAGATGAAGAACATCCTCGCCATCCAGTCCCACGTTGTGTTTGGCCATGCGGGCAACAGCGCCGCTGAATTTCCGATGCGCCGCCTTGGCGCCAACGTCTGGCCGCTTAATACCGTACAATTCTCCAATCATACCCAATACGGTAAATGGACCGGCTGCGTGATGCCGCCAGCGCATTTGACGGAGATTGTTCAGGGGATTGCCGATATTAACCAACTGCAGCGCTGTGACGCCGTGCTAAGCGGCTATCTGGGATCGGCTGAACAGGGCGAACATATTCTTGGCATTGTGCGTCAGGTTAAAGCCGCCAATCCGGCTGCGAAATATTTCTGCGACCCGGTAATGGGTCATCCGGAAAAGGGCTGCATCGTGGCGCCGGGCGTAGCGGAGTTTCACGTGCGCTACGCGCTGCCGGCAAGCGATATTATTGCGCCAAATCTGATTGAGCTGGAGATCCTCTGCGGGCATCCGGTGGCAAACGTTAACGAGGCGGTTTTGGCCGCGCGCGAGCTGATTGCTCAGGGGCCGGAGGTGGTGCTGGTGAAGCATCTCTCGCGTGCCGGACTGAGTATGGATCGTTTTGAGATGCTGCTGGTTACCGCGCAGGAAGCCTGGCATATCAGCCGTCCGCTGGTGGATTTTGGCATGCGCCAGCCGGTAGGCGTCGGTGACGTTACCAGCGGGTTGCTGCTGGTCAAACTGCTGCAGGGCGCCACTCTGCGCGATGCGCTGGAGCATGTGACCGGCGCGGTTTATGAAATCATGCTGGCGACTAAAAACATGCAGGAATATGAGCTTCAGGTTGTGGCGGCTCAGGATCGTATTGCGCAGCCGGAGCACTACTTTAGCGCCACCCAGCTTTAAGGCGGGTATGAACTTGCCCGACATGTCGGGCAAGCATCGGTTTTACTTCAGCCCTTCAGCCTCAAGAGCAGCGGCTACGGCCGGGCGCGCGGCAACGTGTTTCATCCAGGCCGCGATATTGCTATAACCTTCCATATTCAGCTTCACGGCGTAGGCCCAGCGCAGTACGGTGAACAGGTAGCCATCCGCAATGGTGAAACGATGCCCGTTAATCCACTCTTTATCCTGCAGACATTCGTTCACGTACTGCATTTTCTTATCCAGCTGCGCGCGGGCGATAGGTTTGAAATCTTCCGGCGTATCCGGTCGAAACAGCGGTGTAAAGCCTTTATGCAGTTCCGTCGCCACGTAGTTTAGCCACTCCAGGGTCTGGTAGCGGGCGATGCTTCCTACCGGCGCCAGCAGCTGGCGGTCCGGTACGCGATCGGCGATATACTGCATAATGGCCACGCCTTCCGTCAGCAGCACGTCATCGTCCAGCAGCAGCGCCGGTACCTGACCCTTGGGGTTAACCAGCAAATAATCCTCCCCGTTTTCAAGGCGTTTTTTCATCACGTCAACGCCCTGCAGGGTAAAGTCCAGCCCGCTTTCGCGTAGCGCGATATGCGAGGCTAGAGAACAAGCGCCGGATTTATAGAACAGTTTCATCGGTGACTCCTCGTGGCTGCGGTTTTCTGTATGTTAGTCCGCCCAGGGGCAAAAAAAAACCGCTAACAGAGCGTTAGCGGTTTAATTTATCGGTTTTCCCAGGGAGCTTAAGCCGTGGCGGTATCGCTGGCTTTTGCCGTTTTATCATCGTCCTGGGTCATGCGGTTCAGCTTCGGCGCCGTCAGCAGCATCAGGATAGCGATAACGCCAGTTGCGACACCGATATGCAGGAACACGCGGCCGTAAACTTCCAGCGACATCAGCGGGTCAGTGACGTTGTCCGGTACTGCCATCATGTTCGCAACGTAGCCGCCGATCAGGTTAGCGCCAGCGGTTGTCAGGAACCAGCTGCCCATGATGAAGCCCATCAGGCGCTGCGGAACCAACTGCGCAACCATCGCCAGGCCCAGGCCGGAGATCATCAGTTCACCGATACTCTGCAGACCGTAGCTAATCACCAGCCAGCTGACGTTGACGATACCCGCATCGCTGGCGAACTTAGCGCCCAGCGGCAGCACGAGGAAGGCGCCGGAGCACAGGACCATACCAATAGCGAACTTCATCGGCATTGGCAGGGTGTCGCCCATCTTGTTGTAAATGGCGGCAAGAATCGGGCTACCGATAATGATCCAGAACGGGTTCAGCGCCTGATACTGTTCAGGTTCAAAAGCGATACCCAGCAGAGAGTGTTCAACGTTGCGAATAGCAAAGAAGTTGAGGGAGGTCGGCATCTGGCTATACAGCACAAAGAAGATGATCGCCTGCAGCATCAGAATAAACGCAACGATCATTTTGCGACGCGGCGCGCCGTGCATCGCAAAGGCCTCTTTAGCAAAGATAACGATGATGCCCAGAGCAACCACGCCCAGCGCCATACGTGCAATGCCCTGGTTGTGCAGCAGCCAGGTTGCAATCGCGACCAGAACGACCACGCCAACGATAGTGGCCAGCAGTTTGCCCACGTGCACCGGTGCGAAGTCAGGTTTGGAACCGTACTGCTTAACCCAGCGCTGGCAGAAAGCGAAGTTGACGATGGTGATCACCAGGCCTACAAAGCTCAGAGCGAAAGCGACGCTCCAGCCGAATTTTGCCGCCAGCCACGGTGTCGCCAGCATAGAGAAGAAGGAGCCGATATTGACGGACATATAGTACATGGTAAATGCACCGTCCAGACGCGGATCGTTCTTTTCATAGCAGGTCGAGAGCAGGGAAGAGGGGTTAGCCTTGAACAGGCCATTACCCACGGCAATCGTTGCCATCCCCATATACACGATGCCCGCATCGTGTCCGGACCACGCGACCAGGCCGTAGCCGATAGCCAGAACGATGGCGCCGAGCATAATGACGCGCTTGGTGCCGAGCACCTTGTCGCCCAGCCAGCCGCCAATCGCCACCAGACCGTATACCAGGGCGCTAAAGGAGGAGAACAGAGTGATAGAATCCGCTTCTGACATACCCAGCTGTTTAACCAGGTAAACGGCCATAATCCCTTGCAGGCCGTAGAAACCAAAACGTTCCCATAGCTCAATAGAGAAGATGAGATAGAACGATCGTGGTTGTTTGAAAGCGTTTAAACTCACGCTCTCCGTTGGTTTATTGTTTGCAGTAGACACAAATACCTCTTTTTTTACATCCCATATTAACGGGGGGTGCTCGGGGCGCAATCTTCGCAGACCGCCGCCTTTATAGTTATTCTGGAGGGAAAACGGCAGGTAATGTTCACTATCCTGTGCCATCAGGCAATAGCTTTGCAATAATCTGTTACACATATCCTGAGCGTTATAATACACCGGACATATAAATGTTATGCAGAGTTAAATTTCAGCGTTTCGTTAATGGCAGCGTTTTTATCTGTCAGAATCGGAAAGTTTTCGCATAAAGGCCATATGTTCTGCTGTTTGCGCTTGCATCCAGTGATATAGCCCAAAATCATAAAAAATGATGGGTTATTGTGTTGGTATTTAAGTTGGAGGTATTTAAATCAGCAGGTTTTCGTATTAATAAGTTAACAACAAAGCAACAAGAAATTGACTCAGTGATCTGGATCACAAATGTATAGAAATTTTGCCTCTGAAAAAAATGAATAAGCTGATCGATGGTTATATAGCGGAATAATAAGCCATAAGAAGGCTAAATGGATGGCGTGAACATCGGAAAAATGGGGTATGCACCAGAGCCATGACTTATGAAGGGTTATGGCTCTGGTAGGGTCAGGAGTAGACCTTCTCTTTAAACTCGCAAAGATCTTCAATCAGGCAGGAACCGCAGCGCGGTTTACGGGCGATACAGGTATAACGGCCGTGCAGAATCAACCAGTGATGGCAGTCCACTTTGAATTCCGCCGGAACCACCTTTAACAGCTTCTCTTCCACCTGTTCAACGTTTTTACCAGGCGCAAATTGTGTCCGGTTGCAAACGCGGAAAATGTGCGTATCGACAGCGATTGTCGGCCAGCCGAAGGCGGTGTTCAACACGACGTTAGCGGTTTTGCGCCCGACGCCGGGAAGCGCCTCAAGCGCGGCTCTGTCTTCCGGTACTTCGCCGTTATGCTGCTCAAGCAGGATCCGGCAGGTCTTAATGACGTTTTCTGCTTTACTGTTGAACAGGCCGATGGTCTTAATGTACGACTTAACGCCCTCTACGCCCAGCGCCAGCATCGCCGCCGGCGTGTTGGCGACCGGGTAGAGTTTCGCCGTAGCTTTATTGACGCTAACGTCGGTAGCCTGCGCCGAGAGCAGCACGGCGATCAATAATTCAAACGGCGAGTTAAAATTCAGCTCCGTAGTGGGGTGCGGGTCGTTATCCCTGAGCCTGGTGAGGATCTCCAGGCGTTTACTCTTGTTCATCCTATGCTTTTCCCGTCACATCAGAGGGCGCAACGATCCCGGCCTGCGCCGCTTTGGCTTTGCGCTGTTTGCTACGTTCATCAATGAGGTATTTTACCGCCAACATCATGCCGAGGCCAATAAATGCGCCCGGCGGCAGCATTGCCAGCAGGAACGGCGTATCGGTATGAAATACTTCTATACGCAGAACCTTTGCCCAACTGCCGAGCAGGCTATCGGCACCATCAAACAGGGTACCGTTGCCGAGAATTTCCCGCATCGAGCCGAGGACAAACATCGCGCAGGTCGCCCCCATGCCGATGGAAAAACCATCCAGCGCCGATAGCGCCGGACCTTTTTTCGCGGCAAAGGCCTCAGCGCGCCCGACCACAATGCAGTTGGTGACGATAAGCGGGATAAAAATCCCCAGAGACTGATAAAGGCCGAACGCATAAGCGTTGATCAGCATCTGGACGACGCTCACCACCGAAGCGATGATCATAACGTAAATCGGAATACGGATTTCCGCCGGCGTCCAGCGACGCAGGCTGGAAATGGTCAGGTTAGTCAGGGTAAGAACCAGCGTCGTCGCCAGCCCAAGCCCAAGAGCGTTGGTGGCGGTAGAGGTCACGGCGAGCAGAGGACACATCCCCAGCAGCTGAACCAGCGCGGAGTTGTTTTTCCACAGCCCCTGAACAATAACGTCTTTTACTTCGCTCATGGTCTAGTCTCCACAGGGAGTGATAGCAGAAATCTGCGCGGGCAGAGTTTGCGCATACAGGCCCGCGCGCTTGACGGCATTGACCACCGCGCGCGGAGTAATGGTAGCCCCGGTAAACTGATCGAAATCGCCGCCATCTTTTTTCACGGCCCAGTGGCTATCGTTTTGCCCATGAATCACTTTATCGGCAAAGAGGGTGATCCAGTCAGAAATTCTAAGCTCGATCTTATCGCCCAGGCCCGGCGTCTCATGATGCTCGGTGACGCGGGTACCCAGCACGGTACCTTTAAAGTCGGCGGCAACCAGTAGCTGAATGGCTCCTGAATAGCCGTCCGGCGCGGTAGCTTCCATCACCGCTGCAACCGCTTTATCGCCATTCTGAGCAATCCAGACCTTATGCTCGCCTTTTCCCAGCTCCGGCGCGGTTACCCGATAACAGCTTTTCAGCAAGTCGTTATTATATAAATTGGCCGGCATAACCTGGTCGAATAAGGCTTTTTGCTGCTGGGCGGCCTGGTCTTCAATAGTGCTTTTAGTCAGTTCGTTAATGGCGGCCGTCAGCCCGGTCGAACCCGCAGCAAAGAGGGCCAGCGTGATGCCGTGTTTACGCATGCTTTGTAACATGTTCGGGTCCTCAGCGGTGGCCGTACGCGCGCGGGCGCGTGTAGTAATCGATCAAGGGAACGGTAATATTGGCCAGCAGAACGGCAAAGGCGACGCCATCCGGGTAGCCGCCAAAGCTGCGAATTAGCCACACCAGTAACCCCGCCAGCGCGCCGAAGATCAGGCGACCGCGATTGGTGGTGGAAGCGGTCACCGGGTCCGTCAGGATAAAGAAGGCGCCCAGCATGGTGGCGCCGGAGAGCAGATGAATTTGCGGTGAGGCGAGGCTTTCTGGTGAGAATAGCCATCCCAGGGTGGCGCAAACGGCAAGGCTCAGCAGGAAGCTCAGCGGAATATGCCAGCGAATGGCTTTTTGCCATAGCAGGAACAGACCGCCCGCCAGATAAGCCACGTTAACCCACTGCCAGCCGAGACCGGCCAGGGCGCCGCCGTAGACAGGATACTGGAGGATCTCTTGCACCGCATGACCGGCATGGAGCGAGGTTTTGAAGGTATCCAGCGGCGTTGCCTGACTGATGCCGTCAATGCCGATTCGCAGGCTGTTCATGTCCCCGCCGGTAGCCGTATGACCAGTGAAAATCATCGTCAGCGCGTCGCTAAAACCGGGTACATTGGCGGCTATCTCATGGGGCGGGAGCCAGGAGGTCATCTGCACCGGGAAAGAGATCAGCAGCACCACGTAGCCAATCATTGCCGGGTTAAAAGGATTGTGACCCAGTCCACCGTACAGCTGTTTGGCGATAATCACCGCAAACGCAGTGCCCAGCACGACCATCCACCACGGCGCAAAAGGCGGAATACTGATCGCCAGCAGCAGGCCGGTCAGCAGCGCTGAGTTATCGGCAAGAATCGCCGGGATATTTTGTTTGCGCAGTTTAAGAATGGCCGCTTCGGCTCCCCACGCCGTGACGGCGGCGAGGATAATTTGCAGTACGGTACCCCAGCCGAAAAACCAGGTCTGAACCACAATACCGGGTACGGCGGCGAGCAGCACCAGCAGCATAATCCGCGAAGTCTGGCGCTGATTGTGGGTGTAGGGGGAACTTGCGATTCTGAAAACCATTTAATCCTCGTTAACTGCCTGCCGGGACGCTTTCCGGGCCTGAACGCGGGCGATTGCTTCAGCGACTGCCGCTTTGCGGCCGTCATCATTGGCTGCCGACGGGGGAACTGCTTGTTGCTGTTGTTCTGCTTTGCGCGCTTTGGCGCGGGCGATCGCGGCCTCGACGGCGGCCTTGCGCGGGTCAACGGTAGCAGGCTGTTCTGCGGCGGGGGCAGGTTCAGCCGGGGCCGCCTGCTGGCCCGCTTTGCGCGCTTTGGCCCGGGCAATCGCGGCCTCGACGGCGGCCTTGCGTGGGTCAACGGTAGCAGGCTGTTCTGCGGCGGGGGCAGGTTCAGCCGGGGCTGCCTGCTGGCCCGCTTTGCGCGCTTTGGCGCGGGCGATCGCGGCCTCGACGGCGGCCTTGCGCGGGTCAACGGTAGCAGGTTGCTCTGCGTCCGGGGCAGGTTCAGCCGGGACTACCAGCTGCTCAGCCCTGCGCGCCCGCGCCTCGGCCTTACGGGCTTCGCGAGCGGCGATGGCTTCGCTATTATCCGGTTTCTCGCCGGAGAGCACGATAATCGGCTGCGCCGCGTTGCGCTGCTTTTCACGTACGCGGGCAAGGGCGGCGTTAATCGCATCCTGATCTTTCGCTGCTGGCTGTACGGCTGCCTGCTTATGACGTTCCAGCCTTGCGGCTTTATCCCGTTCCAGGCGAGCCTGACGCGCCTCAAAGCGGACTTTCGCTTCCGCTGCGCGTTTCTCTTCTTGCGCAATGGCGTATATCTCGGCTTTCTCCTGGCGGAAGTACTGCACCAGCGGGATATTGCTTGGACAAACCCAGGCGCAGGCGCCGCACTCGATACAATCGGCGAGGTTATGGCTGGTGGCTTTGTCGTGCTGCTGCCCTTTGCTGAACCAGTATAACTGCTGCGGCAGAAGATCGGCCGGGCAGGCGTCCGCGCAGGCGCTACAGCGGATACAGCCTTTTTCCTCTTCCGGTTCGCCCATTTCGCTCGCCGAAGGCGCCAGCAGACAGTTGGTGATTTTGACCACCGGCACGTCGAGCCAGGGCAGGGTGAAGCCCATCAGCGGGCCGCCCATAATCACCATCGGATCGGCGCCTGGGCAGAAACCGGCATCTTTTAGCAGATGGCTGACCGGCGTACCCAGGCGCGCCCAGACGTTGCCCGGACGCGTGACCGCTTCGCCGGTTAAGGTGACTACGCGCTCCGTCAGCGGCTCGCCGTCTATCACCGCACGTTTCACCGCATAGGCGGTGCCGACGTTTTGCATCAATACGCCGATATCAGAGGAGCGCCCACCGTGGGGCACCTGTTTACCGGTGAGGATTTGCGTCAGCTGTTTTGCACCGCCTGAGGGGTATTTCGTCGGGATTACGCGCAGCGAAATACCGTGCGTGTCGGCGAGTACCGCGCGGAGCATCGAAATCGCCTGCGGTTTATTATCCTCGATGCCGATCAGCACCTGTGCAGGTTGCAGAATATGGGCAAGGATGCGAATTCCCTCAACGATTTGCGCCGCGCAATCCTGCATCAGGCGATCGTCAGCGGTGATATAGGGCTCACATTCCGCCGCATTGATGATTAATGTTTCGATTCTGTCGCCGCCCCCGCGCAGCTTAGTGCCGGTGGGGAAACCGGCGCCGCCAAGCCCGGCTACGCCAAACTGGTGAATGCGCTCAATCAGCTCTTCGCGGGATTTATTCTGGTAATCGTTCCAGCCATCGCGCTCAATCCAGCGGTCTTCGCCATCGGCATCAATAATGACGCTCATTTCCGCCAGCGCGGAAGGGTGGGCGGTCGAGTGGGGGGCAATCGCCGCCACGATGCCGGACGTTGGCGCGTGCACCGGCAGCATTCTGCCCCAGCCGCGGGTAAGCGGCTGGCCGCGCAGGACGCGATCGCCCGGCTGGACGCAGAGCTCACCTTCCGCGCCGATGTGTTGTTTCAGCGGGATGACAAAACGCTGCGGCAGGGAAACCTGACGCAGCGGGGTACCGTTAGACTGGGTTTTCATTTCCGGCGGATGAATGCCGCCGTTGAAGTCCCAGACTTTGTCTTTGCGAAATGCGGAAAATAACTTAAACATGTTGTTCCACGGGAATAATGCGTACCGGGATGGTTTGAAGATCCCATTTCCAGGTTTCTGTCGTCGCCGCCACCGGGCGCAGTTCAATACATTGCGTCGGACAAGGCGCGACGCAAAGATTACAGCCGGTGCAGAGATCGCTCATCACCGTATGCATCGCACGGGTGGCGCCGACGATGGCATCCACAGGACAGGCCTGAATGCATTTTGTGCAGCCGATGCAGTTCGCTTCGTCGATCACCGCCAGCATTCGCGCAGGTACGGCTTCTTGCGCATCGCCGTCCGTAGGCTGCGGGTCGACGTTCAACAGTTCAGCGATTTTGAGCATCACCGCTTCGCCGCCGGGCGCGCAGCAGTTAATTTTCTCACCCTGAGTGCCTACGGCTTCCGCGTAGGGACGACAGCCGGGGTAACCGCACTGACCGCACTGGCTCTGCGGTAGCAGGGCGTCAATTTTCTCCACCACCGGGTCATCTTCCACCTCAAAACGGCGCGAAGCGTACCCCAGAATTAAGCCGAAAACCAGCCCCAGCAGGCTAATGGCAACCACGGCTATCCAGACAGCATTCATTACAACTTCACCAAACCACTAAAGCCCATAAAGGCGAGGGACATTAAACCGGCAGTGACCAGCGCAATGGCATTACCGCGAAACGGCGCCGGCACATCGGCAACCACCAGACGCTCGCGGATGGAGGCGAAAAGCACCATCACCAGCGAAAAGCCGACGGCGGCAGCAAAGCCGTACAGCGCAGACTGCAGGAAATTATGCCCGAGGTTAATGTTGAGCAGCGCAACGCCGAGCACCGCGCAGTTGGTGGTGATCAGCGGCAGGAAGATGCCCAACAGGCGATACAACGCCGGACTGGTTTTACGCACCACCATTTCGGTAAATTGCACCACTACGGCGATAACCAGGATAAAGGCCAGGGTCCGTAAATAGACCAGGTCCAGCGGAATAAGGATCCAGGTATCAATCAGCCAGGCGCAAATTGAGGCCAGCGTCATCACAAAGGTGGTGGCGAGCCCCATTCCCATAGCGGCTTCCAGCTTTTTGGAAACCCCCATAAACGGGCACAGTCCCAGAAACTTCACCAGCACGAAGTTGTTAACAAGAACGGTGCCAACAAAGAGCAGTAAATAATCAGCCATTATTCGACCTGAAATAGAAAAAGCCGTCTATTATCGAATAAATCGATACCGGCGACAACAGGTTAACTGTGTGGTTATTACGGATTCACAAAGGTCCGCTTAACCCGTTCAGAACGCTTGAAATAGGGAGCCAGCAGCGCCGCAGCGAGAAGGGGAAACAGCAGCTGGCGCAGCGCCAGAGCGTCTGATATTGGGGAAAAGGCAAATGCTTTTACCGCCAGCAGAAGCGTAATCAGCAGCCAGATAATGTAATGCTTTGGCACCCCTTTCCGCCGCTTGAAAAAGGCAATGGTCAACCACAGCGTGTAGTACCACATGGCGATCGCGAAGGCCAGCGAAGCAATCCACAAGGCGAGATGTTCAGTACTCATATTGCGCAGCAGGGTATAAGTCTGGGAAGACATCAGAGCATCAGCAAAAAACAGCAGCGACAATGAGGCGCTAAGCAGGGCCACCAGGAGCCATGCCAGCGGCGCCAGAAGCCATCCGCCAATACGTTCCACAGAGTCAGAGGACATTATTACTCCCGAATTTAACGCCAGTTATCAATAAAAGCAGGGCCGGAAGTATAAGCAACTGGCGTGAATGATGACAGTCTTTATTGCACGTAGCGCCAGACGGACTTGGGCACCTCGCCAATGTTGAACAATTTGCCGCCAGAAACCAGCTCCGCCCGACGATGGTCTGCGGCGCGATACATGTTGACGATCTCTTCGTTATCGGTCAGGGAATAGTTAAGGTGATCAAAAAGTTTTTCCAGACTTTCCAGCGTGCTGATTTTACGAAATTTTAATAAGTAGTCCTGAACGGTCATTTGCGTATCCATTTTATAATCAGAATAATTTAAGTTGAATATACCCATTCTGTGTAAACCTGTTCTCAACCGGCCGTTCCTTTTTTTCAGTAAACTGTATGGAATTATTTCGGTTGTAAATACCCGGAACAAGAACAGATGATGTTTCTGGCCTGGTAAAGAGGAATTTAAGAGTATTCCAGAACTGAATCAGGCGCCGGATGGCGCCTGGGAGAGAAGATTAACGCTGTTCGCCTCGGCTGGCAATAACGTTTTGGTACCAGAAAAAGCTCTTTTTACGTTTACGCGCCAGATTGTTCTGATGATCGACATAAACAAAGCCGTACTGTTTTTTATAACCGTTGAGCCAGCTTAATAGATCAATAAAGGACCAGGGATAATAGCCGCGCACGTCAGCGCCCAGTTCCAGCGCTTTTTCCAGCGCAGTTATGTGGCTATTCAGATAGTCAATACGCGGGTCGTCGACGATTTCGCCATCGATGATCGGGTCAATGGCCCCGAGTCCGTTTTCGGTGATGTAAATCGGTATGTCACCGTAGCGCGCTTTAATCATCATGATCCCGTCGGTTAACCCCTGAGGCCAAATTTCCCAGCCCCATTCGGTATAGGTACTTTGCGGGTTGCGTACAAAATAGAACAGCCCGTCGACGCCGGGTTCGCCGCCGGTCGGAACCTCCGGGGGCTGCGCTGAGACGGTTTCGCGGCGGTAGTAGTTCAGGCCGATAAAATCACAGCGGTTTTCACGCAGCAGCGCATCGTCGCCCGCTGCAAAAGCCGGAACGCCCCACAGCGCCTGGGTTTGTTGCAGGAGCTCTTCAGGGTATTGACCTTTTAGCACCGGATCGTAAAGCCAGTGGGTGTGAATAGCATCCGCCATCGCCGTCGCTTGCATATCCTCCTCGCTGTCGGTTAAAGGGGTATGCGGCTGCAGTACGTTGACAAAACCTATCTGCCCCTCGACTGCCATTTCACGAAACGCTTTCACGGCCAGCGCATGGGCGATAAAGACGTGGTGGCAGGCCTGAATCGCGCGCGCAGGGTCGCGCACCGCTGGCGGGTGGATGCCGTTAATATAGCCATGCCCGATAAAGACGATAGTTTCGTTGAAGGTCGCCCACAATTTGACCCGCGAGCCGAAGCGCTGATAGCAGAGGCGGGCGTACTCAGCGAACGCTTCCGCCGTACTGCGCGCTTCCCAGCCGCCTTCCTCCTGCAACGCCTGCGGAAGATCCCAGTGATACAGGGTGATCATCGGTTCAATATTATGCGCCAGCAGCTCATCAATCAGATCGCTGTAGAACTGAACCCCAGCCTCGTTAACCTCGCCGCGGCCTTCGGGCAGCAGACGCGGCCATGAAATTGAGAAGCGATAGCTTTGCAGACCCATTTCCGCCATCAGCGCAACATCTTCGCGAAAGCGATGGTAATGGTCTACGGCGATATCGCCGGTGGTGCCCTGAAAAGTGGTGCCTGGGAGATGGGAGTAGATATCCCAGATAGAAGGGCCTTTGCCGTCGGCATCGTGTCCGCCCTCAACCTGCCAGGCTGCGGTAGCGGCTCCCCATAAAAAATGCTGCGGAAATCCGGACATGAAGAAACTCCTTATCGATTGATAAGGAGAGTGTAATAAAACCCTGTACCGCCATGCAACCGGTTTCAGAAACCGGTTGCATAGTTGCGAAGCGGGTCACTGTTTATTTCGCCAGCGGCTTCGCCTGAACAGTATCAACGGTAGGTGGGGACTGGTAGTTATCAATATGATGAGCGATAACTAAAAGCAGGGCTGAGACGCCCAAAACAATCCAGCCAATAAGTTCTACAATACGGTTAAAAACGTTTTCCATAACTCTGTAGCAAATTGTGAAACCAGAAGGAAATGGTACTTGAGGATTGAAGTAACGCAAGTGTTACATGAACTTAGTTGCGCAAATGACGTAATGCTGCGCGATAACGCGGGCAACATGCGTTAACAGAGGTCTTATCCGCAGCGTAACTGGGACACCGTTATTCTCGTTAAGGGGGTAAAAAATGAGTGATGCTATCCGGGTAGGATTAATCGGTTATGGCTACGCTAGCAAGACCTTTCATGCGCCGCTAATCAGCGGTACGCCAGGGATGACGCTGGCCGCTGTGGCCAGCAGTGATGAAAATAAAGTGCATGCCGATTGGCCTGCATTGCCGGTGGTTAGCGGGCCAGAGCGGATTTTGAACGACCCCAATATCGATTTGGTGGTGATCCCGACCCCAAACGACACCCATTTTCCGCTGGCCAAGGCCGCGCTGGAGGCGGGCAAGCACGTAGTCGTCGATAAACCCTTTACCGTGACACTGTCACAGGCGCGTGAGCTTGAAGCGCTGGCAAAAAGCGGCGGGCGGCTGCTGTCGGTATTCCATAACCGCCGCTGGGACAGCGATTTTCTGACGGTAAAAGCGCTGATCAACGAAGGGCTACTGGGGGAAGTAGGATACTTTGAGTCTCATTTCGATCGCTATCGACCGCAGGTGCGTAATCGCTGGCGTGAACAAGGCGGACCGGGGAGCGGCATCTGGTACGATCTTGCCCCGCATCTGCTGGACCAGGTGGTAAATCTCTTCGGCCTGCCGGTTAGCATGCAGGTTGATCTGGCGCAGTTACGTCCGGGCTCCCAGTCCACCGACTATTTTCATGCGGTTTTAGCCTGGCCGCAGCGTCGTGTCGTGCTGCACGGAACTCTGGTCGCTGCGGCGGAAACGGCGCGCTTTATTATCCACGGTTCGCGAGGAAGCTATGTGAAATACGGTCTCGACCCGCAGGAGGAGCGGCTGAAAAGCGGCGAACGCCTGCCGCAGGAAGACTGGGGATACGATATGCGCGACGGGGTGCTGACGCGAGCGGAGGGCGAGGACATAACCGAGGAGTCGTGGCTAACGCTGCCGGGTAACTATCCGGCCTATTATGCCGCTATTCGCGATGCACTTAACGGAAGCGGCACTAATCCGGTTCCGGCAAGCCAGGCGATTCAGATTATGGAGCTGATTGAGCTTGGCCTCGAGTCGGCCAGACATCGAACGACGCTGTGTCTGAATTAGGTCATCCCCGCGACAACAACCGCCCGGCGTTGAATGACCCCCGTTTATCACGGGGGAGTCGATCAAGCCTGCTGAACGCGCTGCATCAGCGCTGCTTTTTCCCCGGCGCTTAAAAAGGCGAGTTCCAGGCCGTTGATCTGCGCCTGGCGAATCTGCTCGCGGCTCAGGCCGGCAGCCGGGGCGGCAACCGTATATTCGTGGATAATATCGACGCCCTGGACGGCGGGGTCGTCGGTATTAATGCAGGCCAACACGCCGTGCGCGAGGAAAGTTTTCAGCGGATGCCGGGCCAGCGACGGCACGGTGCTGGTCTGGATATTGGAGGTTAGACAGGACTCAATGCCGATGCGCTGCGCGGCGAGATAGTCCATCAGCGCCGGGTCCTGCACCGCCTTCACGCCGTGGCCGATGCGTTCGGCTCCCAGCTCGCGAATGGCCTGCCAGATGCTTTCCGGACCGGCGGCTTCGCCTGCATGGACCGTGATCCGCCAGCCCGCATCGCGCGCGCGGCGGAAGTGCTCCATAAACAGATTCCCCGGGAAGCCAAGTTCATCGCCGGCGAGGTCGAGGGCGGTAATGCCGTCGCGGTGGGCGAGCAGGGCTTCGAGCTCTTCCTCGCACGCCGCTTCGCCGAAGGTGCGGCTCAGAATACCGATCAGACGGGCTTCAACGTTAAAGTCGCGGCTGCCTTCTTTTACCCCAGCGATCACCGCTTCGACGACGCCCGCTACCGGCAGCTGGTGGGTCATCGCCATATAGCGCGGAGAGAAACGCAGTTCGACGTAATGCAGTCCGTTGCGCGCGGCATCTTCAAGGTTTTCATAGGCAACGCGGCGGCAGGCATCCAGAGAAGCGAGCATTTTTACACCCCAATCCAGCTTAGAGAGGAAGCTGACCAGGTCGGGCTCATTGCTGGTGACCTGTACATGAGGACGTAATGTTTCGAGCGTATTTGCCGGAAGTGCGAGGTTATACTGGCGGCCAAGATCGAGAATAGTTTGGGCCCGGATATTACCGTCAAGATGGCGATGGATGTCGGTTAATGGCAAAGTTAAATCAATCATGGTCGCACTCTTTTTTTAGTTAAAGTGCGCGTCATTGTACATCAGAACGATAAATGGTTAAAAGAGGAGAAAAATACCGAATAAATCAATGAAAAAGGGAGTGGTGAGGAAAGATTCCCCTCTCTCTGAGCCGCATGTCGCATTCGCTCATAGCAAAACGCTATTAATCATAGTGAATCAGTATTTAATTTCGCCCGTGTGATTTTCTATAGTCTCTGGCGCTGGTTTTCCTGCAATGAATGGCAGGCTATTTTAAAAAGGACCCTGGGAATATGATCTTTATGTTAAAAAAAATTGCAGTACCGCTGGTTGTCGCAGGCTCGCTGCTGCTGGCAGCCTGCAAACCTGGTGAGCAGGACCCTAACCACATCAAAGTGGGCATTAGCGCAGGCGTTGACCAGGAGGTCTGGGCGGTGGCGCAAAAAGTGGCAAAAGAGAAGTACAATCTCGACGTCGAAGTGGTGACGTTTAATGATTTCGTCCTGCCCAACGAAGCGCTGAACAACGGCGATCTTGATGCTAATGCTTTCCAGCATAAGCCTTATCTGGATAAACAAATTCAGGAGCGCGGCTATAAGCTGGTTCAGGTTGGCACGACGTTCGTTTATCCGATTGCCGCCTATTCGAAGAAAATCAGTTCGGTCGACCAACTGCCCGATGGCGCGCAGGTGGCCGTTCCCAACGATCCAACTAACCTCGGACGCTCGCTGCTGCTACTGCAAAAGCAGGGGCTGATTACATTGAAGGAGGGCACCGGTCTGCTGCCCACTTCGCTTGATATCATTAATAACCCGAAAAACTTAAAAATCGTCGAGATTGAGGCGCCGCAGCTCACCCGCGCGCTGGACGACCAGCAGATAACTATGGCGATAATTAATACCACTTTCTCAAGCCAGGTGGGCCTGTCACCGTCGCGCAACGGCCTGTTTGTGGAAAGCAAAGATTCGCCCTACGTCAATATCTTTGCCAGCCGCATCGAAAACAAAGATAGCGAAAAGGTAAAAAATCTGGTGAAGGCCTACCAGAGCGATGAAGTGGCCGCGGCGGCAGAACAGCTTTATAAAGGCGATGCGGTTAAGGGCTGGTAATCGTTTCATACCCGGTATGGCGTCAGCCGCCGACGGGCAAGCGCATATAACGGCCGGTAGCGTGCTACCGGCTTTTTGATGGCTATTTTTGAATCAAATAGCGGATGGTTGGCCCATCTTGCTGAATATCGAGCACGGTATAGCCGTGATTTTTGGCATCCAGCGGGATATTGTTAATCGACTGCGGGCAGTCGCTGACCACTTCAAGAATTTCGCCTTTCTTCAGCGAGGGCATCGCTTCAAGCGTGGCGATGGCAGGATAGGGGCAGGGTTCGCCAACCATATCCAGGCGATAGTCCGGGACCAGAGTTTTCATGCGCTTTCCTTAACCGTTGAGGTGGCGAGAGATTTGCGGTGGAAAAAGCGTTTTTCCCAGCCAATAACCAAACCCAGCGCGATCAGCAGCAGGAGATAGGTCACCAGCAGGCCGCCGAAAGGCCCGAATGTCGCCAGCAGGTTGATTTTATCCCAGCTTGTGGCCAGCGCCGGGGAGAGTCCGTCCCAGTAGTATGCCAGGATCGTTGAACCTATCACGTTGCCCAGCCCAACCCACCAGAAGTGCACCTGGCCTTCCACCGCGCGGTACATCCAGCCGGTTTCGCAGCCGCCCGCCAGGACGATTCCAAAGCCGAACAGCAGACCGCCGATGACCGCGTTGGGGCCGGCCCACATAATTTTTGGTTCCATGCCAAGCTGCACGTAGCTGAAGATCCCGATGGCGCTGGCCGCCATACCGAAAATGATCGCCTTCGCCATATTGGTGCGTCCGGTGATCCACATATCGCGAAAGGCAGAGGTAAAGCAGATCTGCGCGCGTTCGATAAGCAGGCCAAACCCGACGCCAAACAGCAGCGCCAGGCCGAGCTTCGGCTGGTTAGCTGCGGTGAGCAGACCCCAGGCGATCATGGCAAAAAAGACCACCATCCCGAGACGGAACCGGCGTCGCGCCTGGTCAGGTTTTTGCGTCAGCGGCGACGCCTGCGACACTTTTTGCATCTTAACCGGAATACGGAAGATGGGCAGCAAGGTAAAACGCGCGCCGAACCAGGTGCCGATAGCCGTCGCGATGGCAAAGAACCAGGCGTGCAGAGAAAACTGCGGGATACCGGTGAAGAAGGCGGCCAGGTTACAGCCCATCGCCAGACGGGCGCCGAAGCCGGCAATGATGCCTCCGGCGACGGCCTGCAGAATACGCACCCGGCTGCGAGGAAAACGCAGCTTCACGTTATTCGCCCACAGCGCAGCGGCGAAACAGCCGCCGAACATGCCGATGATCATCATGCCGTCGATGCGAGTGAGCGGGGTGCCCTCAAGATGAATGAGTTTGTAGTACCCCCACTCTTCGCTGTGCACGCCGATAAGTTGCAGCAATTGTCCGCCCCAGCGGGTAAATTCGCCGGTGACGGCCCAAAAAGTGCCGGTAATGCCGAAGTAGTAGGTTGAGAGAATCCCCGCGGCGATAACGGCGGGAACGGGTGACCAGAATTTAATCAGCCACGTCTGTTTGAATTGTTGCCATGTCATGAAGATGCCTCTGAACTCAGAAGGTATATTACCCGTAACGGGTTGAAGAGGGGCGATACTACGCTGTTTAGTTCCTGAAAACGCTCGACAGGATCAAATTGACCGATAAAGAGAATATAAAAGGCCACGCGCTGGTGGCCTTTCACGACCGCTTATTCGCGGCCTGCTGTTAATGACGGTACGCGAATTCAGTTAAAGCCCAGACGAATCAGGTTCAGCGGGCTAAATAACCCTTCGTGTCCGTCTATTTCCACGCAATCAGCACGACGGATCTGCTCCGCCGTTTTACCTTCAGCGTGGATGGCCTTAATGACGCCCGTCGCGCCGCTATCGGCTACCATAACCATGCTGCCGGTAGAGATAGCATTACGGTTACGATCGTAAGTTTTCATAATTTCGTCCTCCTGATTAATACTTTGACGGGAATGAAAAGCGGCAATTAAATACACCTTTGCGGCGCGAATTTTTTTGCGTCTCGTCAAAATTTGGTCTCATTATGCCCGGAGACTCTTAGGTCGGGGGCAGGCAGGGGAGCGGGATTGAGACGGTTAATAAGCCAGAGGTTATTTTTTCCGCGGTCAGGTGAATCTCATCGGCGTGGCACAGAGAGAACTATGATTTTATTCGCGCTTAATGTTTGTACCGCGCAAAGCGCCGGTGAAATAAACGCCAGCGGTAGCGGGGAGCCCGCTACCTGATTATTGAAGGGAAAATAATTAGCGCAGCGAACGCAGGGCGGCGATTAATCCCTGCACGCCTTTTTCCAGCTTCTCGCGTGGGCAACCGGCGTTGAGACGGACAAAGCCCTTACCCTCTTCGCCGTAAGTGTAGCCGGGCATAATGGCGACCTTCTGCTCCTCGATAAGTGCTTTTTGCAGAGCGCGATCGTCAACGGCCAGCGGGCGCAGGTCAATCCACGCCAGGTAAGTCGCCTGCGGTGGCTGCCAGCCTAGCTCCGGAAACGCCTGATTCAGTTCGCCAGCGATGAAGCGCATATTTTCCTGCAAATAACCGCGCAGGGCATCCAGCCAGGGCGCTCCCTCGCGATAGGCGGCAATATGGGCGACCAGCGCCGGCACGGAAGGTGATGAGAGGCCATCGCGGCTCTTCAGCGCGTGCAGATAGCTTTCGCGCACGGCGGGATCGTCAATCAACCCGTATGCGCCGGTGAATGCCGGAATGTTGAAGCTTTTCGAGCCGGAGGTGAAGAGCGCCCAGGGGCTGCGGGCCACGTCGCACCACGGGATGTGCTGCTGCCCGTCCCAGACCATGTCCATATGGATCTCGTCGCTAATCACTTTTACCCCATGCTTCTCACACAGCTGCGCCATGGTTTCCAGCTCTTCACGGGTCCAGACCTTGCCGGTGGGGTTGTGCGGGCTGCACAGCAGCAGAACGGTATTACGCGGCTGAGCCAGTACCCGCTCCAGGGCCGCCATATCGCAGCGCCAGTGATGGTTGTCGAGAGAGAGCGGCACGGCCGCGACGCGCCGCTGGTTGCCTTCAATGGTTTTATAAAAGGCATCGTAGGCCGGAGTGTGTACCACGATGCCGTCGCCCACTGCCGACCACTGACGAATCATCTCCGCGACCATATAGATCACCGATGGCCCGTAAACAATCGCTTCGCGGTTGATTGGGCTATGAAAACGGCTGGCGAACCAGTGGCTCACCGCGCCGAGGAATTCATCATTTTTCCACCGGCTGTAGCCAAAAACACCGTGCCCCAGACGTTTGCTGACGGCATCAAGAATACAGGGGGCGGTGGCGAAATCCATGTCGGAGATCGTAAAGGGCAGCAGGTCGGCTACGCCAAAACGGTCGGCGACGTAATCCCACTGCGTGCACCAGGTACCGTGACGGTCGATCTGCTTTGAAAAATCAAACATCGCAACTTCCTTCATCCTGGCCCCCTGCCGCAAGGCGGGGGCGGAGCTTATGCCTCGACGGTATTCATCAGGACAGCCATTTCATCTTTTACCGACTGCACCTGCGGGCCAATCACTACCTGCAGGTTATGCTGGTTGAGCTGAACCACGCCGATGGCGCGATTCGCTTTCAGCGCGGCGCTGTCGACTTTGCTCATATCGTTAACCGACAGACGCAGGCGGGTAATGCAGTTATCGAGCGAAACGATATTTTCCGCGCCGCCGAGCGCGGCCAGAATCGCCGGAACGTTATACCCTGATTTGCCGGTCACGCCGGTGACAGCCTTCTCAAATGCGCTCGTTGTTTCAATATCGCGTCCCGGCGTTTTCAGGTTAAAGCGGGAGATCGCGAAACGGAAGATACCGTAGTAAACCGCAAACCAGATGGCCGCAACCACCGGTACCATGTACCACCTGGTGGACAGACCGTGCAGAATGCCGAATACCACAAAGTCGATAACGTTGCCGTCGGTGTTGCCGATTGTCACGCCGAGGATCGCCATTACGGTAAAGCCCAGGCCGGTCAGTAACGCATGGATAACGTAGAGAACCGGCGCGACGAACAGGAACAGGAATTCCAGCGGTTCGGTGGTGCCGCCTACCACGCAGGCGATAACGCCGGAAATCAGCAGGCCTTTAATCTTATGGCGATTTTCCGGACGCGCGCAGTGATACATCGCCAGCGCTGCGCCCGGCAGGCCGCCGAGGAATGCCGGCATTTTACCCTGTGACAGGAAGCGGGTCGCGCTCTCGGCGAAGCCGTGGCTGGTCGGGCAGCTTAGCTGGGCCTGGAAAATCGTCAGCGCGCCGCTGACGCTATGCCCGCAAACGTCCAGGGTGCCGCCCGCTTCGGTAAAGCGGATCAGCGCCACCAGAATATGGTGCAGGCCAAAAGGCAGCAGCAGGCGTTCACCGGTACCGAAGATCATCGGTCCGAAATCACCTGCACTATTGATGACCTGACCGAGTGCGTTAATCCCCATGGCGAAAACGGGCCATATTATCGGGATCACCAGACCGACCAGGCCGAGAACCACGGTCGTAATAATGGGCACAAAGCGGGTACCGCCAAAAAAGGCCAGCGCGTCGGGCAGGCGGATGTTATGGAAACGTTCGTGCAGCATCCAGACGATGATCCCGGCGATCACCGCGCCGAGGATCCCGGTGTCGATCGATTGAATACCGATAATGTTCTGGATGTTATTGGCTTTGAGGATGGCGGCATCGGTGGTCGGCAGAATACCTTTGGCCGTCAGCCAGAAGTTTACCGCCAGGTTCATTACCGCGTAGCCGACAAAACCGGCAAACGCGGCGACGCCTTTGTTTTCTCGCGCCAGACCCAGTGGAATGGCGATACAAAACATCACCGGCAGAAAGCTGAAGGCAAAGGAGCCGACTTTGCCCATCCAGACGAAAACGGTCTGCAGCAGCGGCACGTCCAGCCACGGCAGAAGCGTCAGGACATCATGGCTGCTCAGAGAGCTGCCGATCCCCAGCATGATCCCGCAAAAGGAGAGTAATGCTACGGGTAACATGAAGGTTTTCCCGAGCTGCTGGAAAAACTCCCACAAGGTAATTTTGTTTGCTGTTTTCGCCGTCATAACATGAATCCTGGTTCTAAAAGTTATCGGTAGGATGCAACGCCACGAAAAGATAAAACGTTTTACCAAACTTTAGTGCGATAAAAATCACATATTCCAGCGATAATAAAGTTTATAAAGAGGGCATCCTGATAAAACGTTTTATCGACAGCCAAAGGGAGTCGGCCTGCAGTTATGGCTATCGTGAAAAAAATTACCATTAATGATGTCGCGCAGGCGGCGGGGGTATCCGTCAGTACCGTCTCGCTGGTACTGAGCGGCAAGGGGCGTATTTCGTCGGCAACCGGCGAGCGCGTCAATCACGCCATTGAACAGCTGGGCTTTGTGCGTAACCGCCAGGCGGCGTCCCTGCGCGGCGGCCAGAGCGGGGTGATTGGCCTGATCGTCAGCGACTTGTCGAAGCCTTTCTACGCGGAGATGACCGCCGGATTGACCGATGCGCTTGAGTCGCAGGGCAGAATGGTCTTCCTCACCCAGGGCGGGCACAGCGGAGAAAAAATGCTCCAGCGTTTTGATACCCTGGTTTCACAGGGGGTCGATGGCGTAGTGATTGCCGGCGCCATCGATCGGGGGGGCGAACTGCGCGATCGCGCGGCGGAAGCCGGAATGCCGCTGGTCTTCGCCTCCCGCGCCAGCTATCTCGACGATGTGGACCTGATCCGCCCGGATAATATGCAGGCGGCGCAAATTGTCACCGAGCACCTGATCCGCCGCGGTCATCAGCGCATTGCCTGGCTGGGAGGGCAAAGTTCATCCCTGACGCGCGCCGAACGGGTTGGCGGCTACTGCGCTACCCTGCTGAAATATGGCCTGCCGTTTCATAGCGAGTGGGTGGTGGAGTGCGGCTCAAGCCAGAAGCAGGCGGCGGAGGCGATGACGGCCCTGCTGCGGCAAAACCCGACCATTAGCGCCGTGCTCTGTTATAACAGCGTGATCGCGACCGGGGCGTGGTTTGGCCTGATGCGCGCCGGGCGACAGAGCGGAGAGGATGGCGTTGAAAGCTATTTCGAACAGCGGGTCGCGCTGGCGGCATTTGCGGAATTACCCGAGGAGGCGCTGGATGATCTGCCGCTGACCTGGGTTACGACTCCCGCCCGGGAGATGGGGCAAAGCCTGGCGGAGTGTATTTTACGGCGTATGGAAGAGGGGCAGGGAGCGGCGCGAAACCAGATCATCTCTCCTCGGCTGATTACGCGTAAATAGCCCCTGGTGAGGGGCTATATGTCATTTATTGCTGCGGCGCGACTGGCGGTACCACTTCTTGCGGCAGCGTCTCCTGCGGCTCAGCGGGCGCCGGGACAGGGGGAAGCGCTAAACCGAACATCCCGGCAAACTCATCCAGCGGCATTTTCTGCCCGTTCAGCGTCACCTGGCCGTCAGCATACTGCAGGCTGGAGGTGATGGCGTTATCTTCCATAGTGGTAATACGGAACATCTGTCCCATCGCCGCCAGGCCTTTCACCTGCTGCTCTGCAAGCTTAGCGGCGTCGGCGGGCTGATAGCCTTCCAGCCCGGCAATCTGAGTCATAAACGCCGTCGCCATATCGACCGGGATCACCAGCTTGCCGTCGAGAGATTTGACGCTACGATCCACTTCCTCGGCCAGCGTCTGCGGCGGAGTGGTAGTCAGCGACGGATCTTTGAGCAGAATCGATAGATTCAGGGTGGTTTCGCCCTTCGCGTTGCGCCAGCTCAGCGGAGAAATGGTCAGGGACGGGCTGCCTTTCAGCATCATCGGCAGTGAGCTAAAGAAGGTTTGCGTTAGCGCCTGCTGGTACAGCTCAGGATTCTGCGCCAGCTGAGGGTCCGCCATCAGCGCCTGGGCGTCGGCATTGTACTTCTGGCTGAACTGATGGAAAGCTTCACCATCAATATTGTCCAGCTTCAGGGTCAGCCTGCCGCTACCGATATCCTGATTTTGCAGCTTCAGGCTGTTGACGGTGTAGTCCAGCTGGCTGTTAATCCCTTTGCCGTCGGCGGTCAGCGAAGAGTTGCCGTCGATTTTCATCCCTTCAAACAGCGCCAGCTCTTTTCCTTCAACGCCAATCGCCAGTTTTTCCAGCGAGATGGCCTGCTTGCCAATACGCTCGTTGAAGCTGGCCATTTCGGTGGAACCGTCGGTTTTCAGATTATTAAAGGTGAGCTGTACCTTCTGATTGTATTCGTTGACCGCGTTAATTTGCCCGCTGCCCGCTTCGCCGCTCAGGCTGAGGGTTTTTCCCTCTCGATCGGCGTTAAGCTGGAACTGACCGCCGCTAAAAGTGACTTTCTCGTCGTCTTTCGCGTAATCAAGCGGTTTCAGCACGATAGCGGACTGGTTATCGCCGCTGTAGGCGATGCGGGTATCGATAGTAAACGGCGTTTCGCCTTTTGCAATGTCAAACAGCGACTTGCTGGCCTCGTTGTTCACTAAGGTGGTTTTGACGGATGCCATCGCCGGGGCGAGGTTAAAGGATTTCAGTGAAGCCAGCGGGAAGGGGCCGTGATCGACAACTTCGTCAAACACCAGCGACTGTCCGGCGGCCAGCCAGCGGGGCGCTTTGCCGGCGATGGGTTTCAGGACCAGTTGTAAACGGCTGCTGAACAGGCCGCGCTGATAGTCCTGATAGGTGAGCTCTACGCCAGCCTGCGGCGCGCTGCTTTGCAGCTGAGCATTCGCCTGCTGCACCATATCGGCAATGCGGCTTTCCAGCTGCTTCCCTGTGTACCACGCGCCGCCCGTCCAGACGACGCCCAGCGCGATGATAATTCCTGCTGCGACCAGCGATTTTTTCATAGCATTTGTCCATAAATGAAACCAGGCGGATTGGGCCGCCTGGTTGTGTTGTCATGATGAGTGAAAGTCTAGCAACTGTGGCTAAAAAGTTCAGTAACTTACTGGAGCTTATTAAACACGCGCGCCACGCGACCGCTGCCGCTGACCTGTACCGGTGATTCGTTGTGCGCCACGAAAGCCGACTCGCCCGGCTTCAGCGTCAGACGCTGTTCGCCTTTCACGATCGTTGCTTCACCCTCGACGCAGAACAGGATCGCCGCGCTATCCTGGGCGATGGTGGACGCCTGCGCTGAAAGGTCGTGCAGTGAGAAAGCAAAATCGTCAACCGGGATGGGGAAGTCCAGCTCCGCGCCGTGAATGACCGGCTGGGTCAGGAGTTCGCCAGCGGGTTTGGGTTCAAATTTGACGTTTGCCACCAGCTCCGGAATATCAATGTACTTCGGCGTCAATCCCGCGCGCAGGACGTTATCGGAGTTGGCCATCACCTCCAGCGCCACGCCCTGCAGGTAGGCGTGCGGCGTTTCCGCAAACAGGAACATCGCCTCGCCGGGATTCAGCTTGACCACGTTGAGCAGTAGCGGAGAGAAAAGGCCGCTATCGTCCGGATAGAACTCGGCGATCAGGCGGATAGTCTGCCACGGTTCTCCCTGCTCGCTGTCCAGCGCTCTCTGCAGTACGCTCAGGGCGTGCGCTTTTTCGTCGCCTTTCATGTTCAGCAGGCTGGCAAACAGCTGGCTCAGATGGGCGGCGTCAGGCTGCGCCAGGAACTGCGCTATTGCCGGATGTGCTTCAGCTACCGGCTGCAGCAGCTTCACGATTTCGGAAAACTCGCGGAAGGCGTTCATGGCAAGGAATGGCGTTAACGCGAAAACCAGCTCCGGCTTGTGGTTCGGATCTTTATAGTTACGTTCGGCGGCATCAAGCGGGATCCCGGCGGCATTCTCTTTGGCAAACCCGATTTCCGAGGCCCGTTTGTTCGGGTGAACCTGAATAGAGAGCGGCTGGGCGGCGCACAGCACTTTAAACAGGAACGGCAGTTCACCAAAACGCTCGGCAACTTTGGCGCCAAGCAGGGTCGTTTTATCGCTGTCGATTGCATCGCGCAGAGAACGCGGCGTTCCGGCGTCATCGAGAATTTGCGAGCTGCTCTTCGGATGCGCGCCCATCCACAGCTCCGCCATCGGCAGGTTGTTTGGGTTAGCAATGCCATAAAGTTCGGTTAAGGCGGTATGACTTCCCCAGGCGTAATTTTGCACTGAGTTGATGAGTTTTTGCATTCTCAATCCCTGTTTCCACTTGATAGTAATGGCACTATTAAACCAGCAAACGCCCGAGAAGCAACCGGTGCGAAGAAAAAGTCGTCCTTGTCTCAGTTTTTGTTAAAAAATTGTGTAGAATCGATCGACTCGCTTTTCTACGGGCAAATGGAGTGTCTGCCTGAAATATAATCAGCCAAGCAGTAAGTGAGAGCACAATGTCGAATAAACCCTTTGTATATCAGGATCCTTTTCCACTGAAAAAGGACGATACCGAGTATTACCTCCTCAGCAGTGATTACGTCTCCGTCGCCGAATTCGCCGGCCAGGAAGTTCTGAAAGTTGAACCTCAGGCGCTAACTTTACTGGCACAGCACGCTTTCCACGACGCCTCCTTTATGCTTCGCCCGGCTCACCAGCAGCAGGTCGCCGATATTCTCAACGACCCGGAAGCCAGCGACAACGATAAATACGTGGCGCTACAGTTCTTGCGCAACTCGGATATTGCCGCCAAAGGCGTGCTGCCGACCTGCCAGGACACCGGTACCGCAATTATCACCGGCAAGAAAGGTCAGCGCGTGTGGACCGGCGGCGGCGATGAAGCCGCGCTGGCGCAGGGCGTGTACAACACCTATATCCAGGATAACCTGCGCTATTCGCAGAACGCGCCGCTGGATATGTATAAAGAGGTCAACACCGGCACTAACCTGCCTGCGCAAATCGACCTCTACGCTACCGACGGCGAGGAGTACAAATTCCTCTGCATCGCCAAAGGCGGCGGCTCGGCTAACAAAACCTATCTGTATCAGGAAACCAAAGCGTTAATTACTCCGGCGAAGCTGAAAAATTACCTCGTCGAGAAGATGCGCACGCTGGGGACCGCGGCCTGCCCGCCGTACCATATTGCTTTTGTGATTGGCGGTACGTCGGCGGAGTCTACTCTGAAAACCGTTAAGCTGGCCTCAACGAAGTATTACGATGGTCTGCCGACCGAGGGCAACGAGCACGGCCAGGCCTTCCGCGATATTCAGCTCGAAAACGAGCTGTTGCTGGAAGCGCAGAACCTTGGCCTCGGTGCGCAGTTTGGCGGTAAATATTTCGCCCACGATATTCGCGTCATCCGCCTGCCGCGCCACGGCGCCTCATGTCCGGTGGGCATGGGCGTTTCCTGCTCCGCGGATCGCAACATCAAAGCGAAGATCAACCGCGAGGGGATCTGGATTGAGAAACTGGAGAGCAATCCGGGCAAGTATATTCCCGAGCATCTGCGTCAGGCCGGCGAGGGAGAAGCGGTTAAGGTCAATCTGAACCAGCCGATGAGCGATATTCTGGCGCTGCTGTCGCAGTATCCGGTGTCGACCCGCCTGTCGCTGAGCGGTACGATTATCGTGGCGCGCGATATCGCCCACGCCAGGCTGAAAGAGCTCATCGATAATGGCGAGGAATTGCCGCAGTACGTCAAGGACCACCCGATCTACTACGCGGGCCCGGCGAAAACCCCTGACGGCTACGCTTCCGGTTCTCTTGGCCCGACCACCGCAGGCCGTATGGACTCCTACGTCGATCTGCTGCAGGCGCATGGAGCGAGTAAAATCATGTTAGCCAAAGGTAACCGCAGCCAGCAGGTGACCGACGCCTGTCACAAGCACGGCGGTTTCTACCTCGGCAGCATCGGCGGTCCGGCGGCGGTACTGGCGCAGCAGAGCATCCGTAGTCTGGAGTGCGTGGCCTGGCCGGAGCTGGGGATGGAGGCTATCTGGAAAATTGAAGTGGAAGACTTCCCGGCGTTTATCCTCGTGGATGATAAGGGCAATGACTTCTTCCAGCAGATCCAGAGTTCGCAGTGCGCCCGCTGCGTGAGATAAGCTCAGCCGCCCTTCGGGGCGGTTTTTTTATGCCGCTTAGCGGCACGAACCACCAAAATAACTTATAAATCTGACCCATACTTTACGCTTTAAGCAGGTGAGCTTTGTCGCTATTACGCACTTTGAATCCAAGGAGAAAGTAATGACAACGCATCGCAGTGAAAAAGACTCTATGGGCGCAATCGATGTGCCTGCCAATAGGCTTTGGGGCGCGCAGACTCAGCGCTCGCTGGAACATTTCCGCATCTCGACGGAAAAAATGCCGATCGAGCTTATTCATGCGCTGGCGCTGACCAAGCGTGCGGCGGCGAAGGTGAATAACGATCTCGGTCTTCTGAGCGCAGAAAAAGCGCAGGTGATTATTCAGGCTGCGGATGAAGTGCTGGCAGGCAAGCATCCGGACGAGTTTCCGCTGGCAATCTGGCAAACCGGCTCCGGTACGCAAAGCAACATGAATATGAATGAGGTGCTGGCTAATCGTGCGAGTGAACTGCTGGGCGGGGTACGCGGGATGGAGCGTAAGGTTCATCCTAACGATGATGTTAACAAGAGCCAGAGCTCTAACGACGTTTTCCCGACGGCGATGCACGTAGCGGCGATGATTGCGCTTCGGGTAAAGCTGATCCCGCAGCTCAACATTCTGAAGCAAACGCTTAATGATAAATCCCTGGCCTTCAACGATATTGTCAAAATCGGCCGCACCCACCTGCAGGATGCGACGCCGCTGACGCTCGGCCAGGAGATCTCAGGATGGGTCGCCATGCTCGAGCATAACCTCCGGCATATTGACCATAGCTTGCCCCATCTGGCGGAACTGGCGCTGGGCGGCACGGCGGTGGGAACCGGGCTTAATACCCATCCGGAATACGCGGTACGCGTCGCCGCCGAGCTGGCGGCCCTGAGCGGCCAACCGTTTGTGACCGCGCCGAACAAGTTTGAAGCGCTGGCGACCGTTGATGCGCTGGTGCATGCCCACGGCGCGCTGAAAGGGCTGGCCGCTTCGCTGATGAAAATCGCCAACGATGTGCGCTGGCTGGCCTCCGGTCCGCGCTGCGGCATCGGCGAAATTGCGATCCCGGAAAATGAACCGGGGTCGTCGATTATGCCGGGCAAGGTTAACCCGACCCAGTGCGAGGCCCTCACTATGGTCTGCTGTCAGGTGATGGGTAACGATGTCGCGGTAAACATCGGCGGCGCTTCGGGCAACTTTGAGCTCAACGTTTACCGCCCGATGGTGATCCACAATTTCCTGCAATCGGTGCGGCTGCTGGCTGATGGGATGGCGAGCTTTAATGAGCACTGCGCGACAGGCATTGAACCTAACCGCGAGCGCATCAGCCAGTTGCTCAATGAGTCGCTGATGCTGGTTACCGCCTTGAATACTCATATTGGCTACGACAAAGCGGCGGAAATTGCCAAAAAGGCGCATAAAGAGGGGTTAACGCTCAAGGCCTCCGCGTTGGCGCTCGGCTACCTGACGGAAGAGGAATTTGACCGCTGGGTGCGCCCTGAAGATATGGTAGGCAGTATGGCTATTCGCTAGCCAGCCACAGGTGCAGTCGCGGAATCATTAGCCTGAGCGATTGCGCCTGCGGTTTATAACGATACTGCACGTTCCCGGCGTCATAGTTCAGAAGCTCTCCGAGGTCCGGCACGCTAACGCCCTGCGTGCCGGATATCAGCGCGATCATCGGCCCTGGACAGGCGTATTGCACCTGCTTTTGCTGCCCGCTATACCACACCCTGGCGATAGGCTGAACCTTTACCGGCCTCTTTATCTTCAGCTTCGCCCGCTGCGGCAGGGCGGCAATATCCTGGTACTCTCGCTCCAGCTTGCTTTGCCACTGTTCGCGCGTCCACGGCGGAACCGCGCGGGGCGACTGAAGACTTTTTTCCAGTTGCATGAGAACCTGGTCGCGGGTGAGATTTTTAATCACATGCTTATTGGCCCAGCCGAAGCGGATAGTGCTCGGGTCAATTAACGGGGTGAGCGTGCGATAGGCGCTCAGCGTGATCAGTCCCGGCAGGTGGCGATGGACCCACTCAAATCGTGCGGTAGCGGGAAGACCGGAATCGACGGTGATAATCTTCTCGAAGGTCGCTTTAAGAACGTTGATATGGGCGATCTTGCGTAATAGTTCTGCCTGCTCGCTGGCCTCAGTTCGCAGGCAGATCGCGCCGGGCAAACGCACGGCAGCCTTACTGCTGCGGGTTTCCGACTGCTGCTGGATAAACAGGTGGCTATAGTGTTTGAGCGCCATCTCCAGCGCGGGTTTACCGGTGTGCTGAACCACGTTGATGTTCTCCAGCGGCTGGTGTTCGGCATCTTTGCTGACCGGCGGCAGCTCAAAGACGCGCGCAGCCAGCAGACGGCACTGGCTCAGGGCCTGTTTAAGCGCCTGCAGTTCACGCTCGAGCTGGCGAAAGGTGTCGTTCAAACGTTCAACGAGGTCATAGCTGGCCATATTTCTCCACCTTAGTTACAACATACTTTATGTTTTTTTAAACTATAGCAGACCTCAGCTCCTGCGCAAGGGCTCATCAGGCCGAGGTAAAATTCGGCAGCTGATGATAAACCGGCCAGCTAAAACAAAAACAGGCGCCACCGAGCTCGCTCGCCTGGCAATGGACTTCGCCAGCCATTGCCTGGGCAATACTGTGGACGATAGCCAAACCAAGACCGCAGCCGCCGGTGGCGCGATCGCGGCTGGGGTCGAGACGAACAAACGGCTCGAACACTTTCTCCCGCTCAGCGGGCGCGATACCTGGACCATCATCTTCGACGCGCAGCGTTGCGCGCGAACCCTGCAGCGTCAGGCTGACCTGAATACGCTGGTTACTGTAGCGCAGGGCGTTGTTCACGAGGTTATCCAGCACTCGTTCCATTAAGCGCATGTCCAGCGCGCCGTAATTTCCGTCCACGACTTCGCTTAGCGCAACGTCGCGCTGGGGATTCACCGCCTGAATATCTTCTACGCGATCGCCGAGCCACGCCGGGAAATTGGGGGTCGTCAGCTTCAGTTCATTCTGCGGGCGATCGAGGCGCGCATAGGTCAGCAGCTCTTCAATCAGGGCCTCCAGCTGGCCGATATCGCGATTTAACGCCTGTGATTCGGCTTCTGTAAGGTTCTCGCTCATCTCCAGGCGGTAGCGCAGACGCACCAGCGGGGTGCGCAGTTCATGGGCAATACCGTCGATCAGCTGTTTTTTGCTGGCGATAAGCGCGTTGATATTATCGGCCATCTGATTAAACGCCACGCCCAGCCGTTCGAAGCTGGACATGCTATCGAAGTGGATCCGCTCGCTAAGATGCCCGTCGCCGAAGCGCTGAGCGGCGGTTTCGATACGCAGCATATCCTGCCAGTGGGGGCGCATCCAGATGAATACGGGAAAGGCCAGCGAAATAGCAATGAAGGCCATCAGAGCCAGATCCAGCAGGCGCATCTCATGCAAAAAATAGAGATACGGTACCGGGCCGACGGAGAGCACGTAGTGGCTACGAGGGATACGCTGAATAAAGGTGTACTGATCGTCCAGGGCTACGATATCGCCAGCGCGCAGATGCTGCATCGAGTTTTCCGAGAGCTTGAATTTGCTGATAGGCTCGATATGCAGATCGAATGAAAGATTAAGGTCCAGCTCTTTGAGCGTTTTGCTCCAGTCGCGCGGCGGGATCTCGCGCAGCTCGCTGCGCATCAGATACAGCGAGCTCTTCATCAAATCATCCAGCGACTGGCGGCCTGCTCGCTCGGCGGTAAATTTGTACACCAGGCCGACCATCATCGTCATTACCAGAAAACAGACGAACAGCAGGAGGTAAAACTGCACAAACAGCTTTTTCATAGCCAGATCCGTAAATTAATTGTCCCACGCGTGCGGGGCGAATAAATAGCCTTTATTGCGTACCGTTTTGATGCGATAAGGCTCAGTCGCGTTGTCGAGAAGCTTTTTGCGCAAACGCGAAATGGCGACGTCGACGCTGCGGTCCATACCATCGTAGCTTACGCCGCGCAGGTTTTTTAATAGCGCATCCCGATCCATAATTTGTCCTGCGTGGGTCGCCAGCTCCCATAACAGATCGAAATCCGCGGTGGACAACGCGACGTTTTCCCCGCTGAGCATAACCTGACGATTGACCGGATCGATACTCAGCGAACCAAAAGCGATCGCTTTATGCGGCGTCAGCGAGGAGGGGACGCCGCTACTGTCCTGGGGGGGGACATGCTGGCGCAAATGCAGACGCAGTCGGGCTAACAGCACTGCGGGTGGCGTTGTTTTCAGAATATAATCGCTGGCGCCCATTTCGAGCGACAGGATATGGTTCATATCGCTATCCAGTGACGTAAGCAGCACGATGGGCCCTTGCCACTGGCCGCGTAAATCCCGGCACAACGTCATCCCATCTTTACCGGGCAGCATGATATCCAGCAGCACCAGATCGGGCTTTTCGCGCGCGATAACCTCTTCGGCACGGTCACCGCGAGGCTCAACCACGACGTCCATATCATGTTTCCCGAGATAGGCCGCAATCAGCGCGCCTACTTCGGCATCATCCTCAACGAAAACAATTTTATTCATAGCGTGTATGCTTACACTCATCTCTGGCTGATTGAATCTGTTGCCCTTAGGCGCGGTCAGTGCCACGCTTAAGGCATCATCAGGGCGTAGCCCGTTAATTCACTGTTGTCATTGTAAACTATTCGGGCATCAATATGAGCTATGAGTTAGCGATGAAATTCGCTATGATGGCTGAATTCGCGCAATGATTGATCAGATTTATGCTTTGCCGCGCGTTTAGCGCATCGTGCTGGATGCGGGCAGGACTGGCTGAAGAGCTTCTGCCCGTACAAAATAGATGCTGCTAAATTAAGGTGAGATCGAAGCTGCCTTATTCCATGCTCTTTTGCCTGGCGCCGTAGGGGCAGAGGACGAATTTGCAGATGCTTCTTCGGTTGCAAATTAGCAGCGTTGGATTTTGATTGCCGGGGCACTGGATAAACTTTGTCAGCGTTGACCATAGCTTTTCGCTATAGGGAAAAGCATGAATAACCTGTAAGTCGCCGGGCTCACCGTTTATGAAGACGTCATCTTGCGTGATGTTAATAACCGAACCGATGTTCAAAAAATAATCTCCATTATACCATATAATTAATTTCAGATTTCTGGCACTGGCCGCAACTGAAAATCCTGTTCCAGTTAAAGGACATACAAGACTATTTTCAATATTCCACTCCATGCTAGACGCTCTCCAGTAATTCACGAGCATTTTCGCGTTGATAAATATAGTTTAATGAGTTTCAGATGCTTTTGGATTGTGTATAACGCAGGTCCGAACATGAAGATTCCTTTAGCTGGTTCTTATTCAGGCTAATATAAAATGATTGCGGTTATATGAGTGTCTAATACTAGTAAAGATAATAGCAACAAGTAAAAGATTCGAAAAACTCGGCAGGAGTGAACTAATAAACTGAAATGCATGTTATGAACAGAATTATATTCTGCAATGGATATTATGTTTAGATCGAAAGATCGTAAAATCAGTTAATTACGATCTTATTCACTGCGGTTGCTTTGATTAATGGCAAAGTATGCTTTTATATGAAATCGGTTTTATATTGATCTAAGTCAATAAATTGTGCCTTATTGTGCTCTTTTTCTCAAAAAAGGCTACGTGCGCTATTTAAGGTTATGCGCAAGTAGAATAACGCAAAAGCAAGCGATTAAGATGAAAAACCATCCATGTCAATAAATGGTTTCTACCATATTTAGTAGGTATTGATGTGTATCATTTAGTTCCAGATAATAGCTCTATTTAACGCACGATATAATTGATATTTATTTCTTTTGTAGGCCCGTAAAAACGGAAGGCCGGCGTTCAGGAAGGGGGCTTTGCCTGCGGAGGCTGCAAAAAAGAAATACGCTAAATGGATGAGCAATAATGCTTGCGATAAATCTTAATCCGCTATAATGAACGAAAAATCGACTAATCCTTTACGCCTCGTTTGATAAAATAATTTATTTAAGCTCATGGGGTTAGCAGGCGTAAAATTAGCCGGAAATAGCAGACTCTGTTTCCTGGTAAATTGTCACTACGGCAAGCATTAATAACTGTTCATAAGGCATCAGAGTGATAGGCGAGGCCATTGTGATGATGGGATTCAGGGCGCTGGCGGATTCTGCGCCATGGTGTCTGCGTTTGCACATTTATCAACAGCGGGACTTAGGTTATGCTGCAGGTTCTTGTTGTTTAAATGTTAAGGCAAAGGAATGGGGCTGTTGATAAAAGCGCTGCTCGGCGCGCTGGTCGTCGTGTTGATCGGCGTACTTTCTAAAACGAAGAATTACTATATCGCCGGCTTGATTCCGCTCTTTCCCACTTTCGCCCTGATTGCGCACTATATCGTTGCCAGCGAGCGGGGGATCGAGGCGCTGCGAACCACCATCGTATTCGGAATGTGGTCGATCATTCCGTACTTTATCTATTTGCTTTCGCTATGGTATTTCACCGGCATCATGCGCCTGCCGTTTGCTCTGGCAGGCGCGGTGGTGTGCTGGAGCCTGTGCGCGTGGCTGTTGATTATCGGCTGGAGCCGTTTTCACTAGCGCAGATGTCGTCCGCCGTCGACGGCAAACGAGCGCCCGGTAACGTAGTGACTGCCGAAGAGATACTCGATCAGATCAATGATCTCTTTTTCACCCGGCGCGATTTTCATCAGCGATTTGTCGAGGGCCTGTTTGCGGTACTCCGCATCATCGCCTTCATTAAATAAAATCAGCGATGGGGCGATGGCATTAACTTTGATTTCCGGCGCCAGCTTACGAGCGAACGAGCGGCTCATATTATCCATTGCCGCCTTGCTGGCCGCATAGGCAATATGCTTGTCGCTGCCGCGCTCCACGACGTAGTCGGTAATGTGAATAATATCGCTGGCGGCCTGTCCGTGACCGCGTAGCAGGCTCTCCAGCGCATGGTTGAGCAGGTAAGGGGCGTTGACGTGAATTTGCATCATGCTGGCGAGCACCGTGGTTAACGGGATCCCCGGTTTTTCAGCCATCCAGCCGCTGGCGTTATGAATGACGGCGCGCAGGCCGGCGGCGGCCTGCGCTTTTACTTCTTCGGCGAACGCCAGAATGCTGTCGTCAGTGCTGAAATCCGCGTGCAGACAAACGGCACCCGCATTACGCAGTTCGTCGATGGCCGGATACCATGTGCGGTAGCTGATCATAACGGGCTGCTGCCGGGCCAGAAAATGGCGAGCCAGGGCGAGACCGATGCGACGGCCTCCACCGGTAATCAGGATCGGGCGAGGCTGGATGTCAGCCATGGGTATCTCCTATGAGTTCAGCGGCAGGGTAACCGCTTACCCTACCAACATCCACGTTGCCGGTACGGCGGCAACCAGCAAAAAACCAATTAATGCCAGGTCACGGCGTTTAAGCGGGCGATCGTGCTGGTGTGTACGACGGGCATACAGGAACACCAGAAGACCCGGAGCGTAAAGTATCACTGACAACAATAAATGCACAGGGCCGGACGCATATAATAACCATAAGCCATAAATGCAGGCTCCGACGCCTACCGCCTTGTGCAGCGGGCGCCGGGCAATCTTCAGCAGAAATGCGCCGACCAGAAAATAAGGGACCAGAATCATCTCGGAGGCGATCGTCAGCAGCGTGTTGTAATCCGAGCCGGTCAGCCAAATCAATACCAGTGAAGCCTGCACGCTAATATTGGTGAGCCACAGCGAAGACGACGGCGCATTATTTTTGTTGGTGCGCGCGAATAGACGCGGAAAGGCTTTATGGGTTGCAGCCAGATAGGGGACTTCCGCCGCCATTATCGTCCAGCTCAGGTAAGCGCCGCAGACGGAGATAATCAGCCCGGCAGCGATCACGATCTCGCCCCACGGGCCCATCATTTGCACCATCAGCCCGGCCATTGACGGATTGCGTATTTCCGCCAGCTCGCTCCGCGGTACGACGCCTAAAGAGAGAAGCGTCACCAGCAGGTAGACCGCCAGCGCGGAGAGTACCGCCAACAGCGTTGCGCGTCCGACATCCCGTTTATTACGCGCGCGAGCGGAAACCACGACCGCGCCTTCCACGCCGATGAATACCCACAGGGTGATCAGCATGGTGTTTTTCACCTGCTCCCATACCGGTACGCCCAGCGCCAGACCGCTAAAATCAATCCGGAAGGTCTCCATGCGAAACGCAAAGGCGGCCAGCGCGACAAATGCGCCGAGCGGTAGCAGCTTGGCAAGCGTCGCGGCGAGATTGATACCCGCCGCCGTTTGGACGCCGCGCAGCACCAGGAAATGGACAATCCATAGCAGCGCGGATGCGCCGACGATAGCTTGCCAGGTGTTGCCATCGCCGAACAGGCGCTGCTCGGGAGTATCGGTAAAAAAGCTTAGCGCCGAGAACACGATAACCAGATAGGAAACATTCGCGATAACCGCGCACAGCCAGTAGCCCCAGGCGGAGCAGAAACCAATCAGTTCACCGAAGCCTTCGCGGGCGTAGGTAAATATGCCGCCATCGAGGTCGGGGCGGATGCGGGTAAGCAGCAGCATAGCGAAGGCGAGGAACAGGATCCCCACGCCGGTAATGCCCCAGCCAATCAGCAGCGCGGAAGGACTGGCGACGGCCGCCATGTTTTGCGGCAGACTGAATACACCCGCGCCCAGCATCGAGCTGAGTACCAGCGCGGTCAGGGCGCTAAGGCCCAGTTTCTTTTCCATGGCGTTCCCGAGGTGACAATCATCAATCTAAGAATATTTATTTGGCGGAATCGCATAAAAATGGAGGATTACGCTAAGGCGCGGGATTTTACGGAGTGTTTTGTATGCATGCAATGGAGATAAATGAAAAAAAAAGAAAAGGCGACAGATCGCCGCCTTTTTGTTCAGTTCAGACGCCGTTATTTATACAGGTCGGCGCTGATAGTGATGTTGCCACCGCGCTCCTGCCACTGGCGTGTGATGTGATAGTACTTCGCGCCTTTCTTCGCGGCGCGCTTAGCCGTCTGGTAGGAGATTTCCGTCATGTTACCGAAATTACCGGTGAACTTGATGCTGTCATAAGGAACCATCTGCGCGGCGGTAATTTTGTTCACTTCCTCAACTTTGGTGCCGTCCGGGAGCGTGACGGTGTAACGTCCACCTTTAGAGGATTGCGTTTCAAAGAAACGGCCTACGCCAGTGCCGGAACCGACCGCTGCGGTCGTCGCAACGCCCGGAATTTCCACTTTCTTAGCCGCTTCTCCGCCTTCTGCCAGCGCGGCGCGTCCGGCTTCTGAATCGGCCGGGATCGCATCCGGGCTTTGCAGAACGCGCTTTTTGGCATCCGCTTTGTAGATATAAGCGGTGATACGCTGGTTGCCGCCCTGGTTGGCATCAACCTGGCGCACGATAAAGAAAGAGGCGGCGCCCTTGGCCTTAGCCGCTTTAGTGATGGCGTCGTTGACTTCCGGCTGGCTGCGGTAGAAACCTTGCACGGTAACGGTATCGAACGGTTCCAGCTCAACGGCCTGGTCTTTCGGTAATTCCATCACGCCGTTGATAATGCGATTTTTAGGCGCGTCGGCCTGCGGGGCGTTTTCTTTATAAAAATCGGCCGTTACGCGCAGGTTGCCGCCGCTGCCAAAATCAGACGTGTCGACAACATAAAAGGAAGCTGCGCCTTCTTTGTCCGCTTTACGGGAAACTGCCTGCACGGCGTCGCCAATGGCGTTAAAACGACCGGTGACCACTACGCGATCGTAGGGCTTCAGCGCCGCCGCCTGCTCCGGGGTCAGCTCGGTCGCTGCGTGGGCAGACAACGCGGTTGTAGCCAGAAGAGCAGACGCCAGGAGTGAGTTCTTAAGCTTCATAAAAATAATCCTTTGCCTTGCGCAAACCATGTACTGGTGTTGTTGTTGACTGAAAACGTTTGATTATTGCATTTATCGTGAGTGACTGTCTGCGTCAATTTTCAGTTGTCGCTCTAAACGTATAGTGCAGAAATATAACATTTTTCGATATGTTGAAAAAACAGCCGCTTGACCAGCAAAATCGATAATCAATATCACTTTCATAAGTTAACGTAATGTTAATACTATGATCCAGATGGCGATAAATGGTGAATTAACCCCTCATCCAGGCGAATTATCAGGTGCTGGCATGAAAATGAGGTAAATATTGCTGCCTGACACGGTTAGCCGTGCGTTTTACCAATAAAATCAAAATTTCTGTTTTATCGCTGTAGATCACAATCGGTATTTTCAGTAGGTTATAAAAAGTTTGTTACTGTTTCATTTTTTCAGACATATGTTGCCAGGTGCGTTCATCCGCCTTCGCAACGGTCGTTTGTAAGAAAAGTAAACCATCATCAAAAACCGATGGAAGGGAAAACTATGCGTATTGGTGTACCAAGAGAGAGACTCGCCCTGGAAACCCGGGCCGCCGCAACGCCGAAAACGGTGGAGCAGCTGCTGAAACTCGGGTTCAGCGTCGCGGTAGAAAGCGGCGCCGGTAAACTGGCCAGTTTCGACGACGAAGCCTTCGTTCAGGCTGGAGCGGAGATCGTGAGCGGTAATGACGTGTGGCAGTCTGACGTCATTCTGAAAGTTAACGCCCCTGATGACGATGAAATTCTGCTGCTGAATCCGGGCACGACGCTGATCAGCTTCATCTGGCCCGCGCAAAATCCGCAGCTGATGGAAAAACTGGCGGCGCGGAATATTAACGTGATGGCGATGGATTCGGTGCCGCGTATTTCGCGCGCGCAGTCGCTGGATGCGTTAAGTTCGATGGCCAACATCGCCGGCTACCGCGCGATTGTTGAGGCCGCCCATGAGTTTGGTCGCTTCTTTACCGGGCAGATTACCGCAGCAGGTAAGGTTCCTCCTGCGAAGGTAATGGTCATCGGCGCAGGGGTTGCCGGGCTCGCGGCCATCGGCGCGGCGAACAGCCTGGGCGCGATTGTCCGCGCGTTCGATACCCGCCCGGAAGTCAAAGAGCAGGTGCAGAGTATGGGCGCCGAGTTCCTTGAGCTGGATTTTAAAGAGGAGGCGGGCAGCGGCGACGGTTATGCCAAAGTCATGTCCGAAGCCTTTATCAAAGCCGAGATGGCGCTCTTTGCCGCGCAGGCCAAAGATGTTGATATTATTGTCACCACCGCCCTGATTCCGGGCAAACCGGCGCCGAAGCTGATCACCCGCGAAATGGTTGACTCCATGAAACCGGGCAGCGTAGTGGTGGATCTGGCATCACAAAACGGCGGCAACTGCGAATACACCGTACCGGGCGAAGTGGTCACCACCGCTAACGGCGTGAAGATCATCGGTTATACCGATCTGCCGGGACGTCTGCCGACGCAGTCGTCGCAGCTGTACGGCACTAACCTGGTTAACCTGCTTAAACTGCTGTGTAAAGAGAAAGACGGCAATGTCGTTATCGATTTTGATGATGTCGTTATCCGCGGCGTTACCGTGGTTCGCGAGGGTGAAATCACCTGGCCCGCTCCGCCCATTCAGGTTTCTGCTCAGCCGCAGGCGGCAGCGAAAAAGGTTGAAGCGCCAAAAACAGAGGAGAAACCGAGCTCGCCGCTGCGCAAGTATGCGCTGATGGCGCTGGCGATTATTCTGTTCGGCTGGCTGGCAAGCGTCGCGCCGAAAGAGTTTCTCGGCCACTTTACCGTCTTCGCGCTCTCCTGCGTGGTCGGTTATTACGTAGTCTGGAACGTCTCCCATGCGCTGCATACGCCGCTGATGTCGGTCACCAACGCCATCTCCGGCATTATCGTCGTCGGGGCATTATTGCAGATAGGCCACGGCGGCTGGGTCAGCTTTCTGAGCTTTATCGCGGTGCTGATCGCCAGCATTAATATTTTTGGTGGTTTCACCGTCACTCAGCGCATGCTGAAAATGTTCCGCAAAGGATAAGGGGTAACAAATGTCTGGTGGATTAGTTACAGCTGCATACATTGTTGCCGCGATTCTGTTTATTTTTAGCCTGGCGGGGCTTTCCAAACACGAAACCTCCCAGCAGGGCAACTACTACGGTATTGCCGGGATGGCGATTGCGCTGGTGGCGACCATTCTGGGGCCGGACAGCAGCAACGTCGCGTGGATCCTGCTGGCGATGGTCATCGGCGGCGCTATCGGTATTCGTCTGGCGAAGAAAGTCGAAATGACCGAGATGCCGGAGCTGGTGGCGATTCTGCACAGCTTCGTTGGCCTGGCGGCGGTGCTGGTTGGCTTTAACAGCTATCTGCAGCACGAAACCGGTATGGAACAGATTCTGGTCAATATTCATCTGACCGAAGTGTTCCTCGGCATCTTCATCGGTGCGGTCACCTTTACGGGTTCCGTGGTTGCCTTTGGCAAGCTGTGCGGCAAGATGTCCTCTAAGCCGCTGATGCTGCCGAACCGCCACAAGCTGAACCTGGCGGCGCTGGTCGTATCCTTCCTGCTGCTGATCGTCTTCGTGCGTACCGACAGCATTGGCATGCAGGTGCTGTGCCTGCTGGTGATGACCGTCATCGCGCTGGCCTTTGGCTGGCACCTTGTGGCCTCCATCGGCGGCGCGGATATGCCGGTGGTGGTGTCAATGCTGAACTCCTACTCCGGTTGGGCGGCGGCGGCGGCGGGCTTTATGCTCAGCAACGACCTGCTGATTGTCACCGGTGCGCTGGTGGGTTCTTCCGGTGCGATTCTGTCTTATATCATGTGTAAGGCGATGAACCGTTCGTTCTTCAGCGTTATTGCCGGTGGTTTTGGTTCTGACGGTACGGCGTCCACAGGAGATGAAGAAGTGGGCGAGCATCGCGAAATCAGCGCTGAAGAAACCGCTGAGATGCTGAAAAGTTCCCAGTCGGTCATTATCACTCCGGGCTACGGCATGGCGGTTGCGCAGGCCCAGTATCCGGTAGCGGAAATCACCGAACGACTGCGCGCGCGCGGAATCAAAGTCCGGTTTGGTATTCATCCGGTCGCCGGACGTCTGCCGGGCCATATGAACGTCCTGCTGGCGGAAGCGAAAGTCCCGTATGACATCGTGCTGGAAATGGACGAGATCAACGATGATTTCTCCGACACTGACACCGTGCTGGTTATCGGCGCTAACGATACCGTTAACCCGGCGGCGCAGGACGATCCGGGCAGCCCAATCGCCGGTATGCCGGTACTGGAAGTGTGGAAAGCGCAGAACGTGATTGTATTCAAGCGTTCAATGAACACCGGCTATGCTGGCGTACAGAACCCGCTGTTCTTCAAAGAGAACACCCACATGCTGTTTGGCGATGCCAAAGCCAGCGTTGATGCGATTCTGAAAGCGCTGTAGAGTCAGGTCTTTTAAAACCTGTGCTTCTTAAGCCGTCTCTTCTGAGACGGCTTTTTTATATAGCGAGCGAAGCCATGATTTGCTCATAAAATCATCAGTTCAGAGTGATATAATACGCCTGTTTTTCACCCAAACTGAGGATATTATGGATACCGAGTTAACCCCCACGCAACTGGCTATCGAATTTCTGCGTCGTGACCCCGCTGCACTAACCCCCGCGCAGTATCTGAAAAAGCTGAAACTACTGGAACTTGAGTTTGCTGATTTGATGGCGCTCTCATCCATGGAGCTTAAAGAAGAGATCGATCACGCCTGGCGTTTAGGTATCCACTAACGTTTTCGTTACCGATATAGCTGTTGAAATAAGGGCCATGAGGCCCTTTATTTTTGCTATCGACATGGCAAAAAAATCCCCCGCGCGGGCAGGGGAGGATTGTTATGACAGCGATAAACGGCGCTGGTTAATCGTCTTCTTCGTCATCAAGCTCAACCGGCGTCTGATACTGATCCGGTTTCAGCGCCAGTAGATCGCAGCGCAGGTGGTCGATAACCTGTTCAGCGGTATTGCCGAGGAAGGCCGCTGAAAGCCCGGTACGGCCAATCGTACCCAGCACCACGATCCCCGCCTGGAGATGCTCCGACAGGTCTGGAATGACCTCTTCAGGTAACCCTTTTTCAACATGAGTACGGTTTTCATCGATGCCGAATTTCTGCCGCAGCGCTTTCATGGCCAACAGGTGCTGGCCGCGTATGGCGTCGTTGTAGACGCTGGGGTCAAAATCCGGTAGCTCAATGGCAATATTGATAGGCGTAACCGGATAGGCGCCCACCAGATGGACCTCAGTATGGTTAACCTGTTCCGCCAGCTCAATGGTTTCTCTTACCAGCTTTTCATTGAGCGCGTTGTGGTAGTTCTCTTCACTGGCGAGATTAACCGCCACCAGCGCTTTGCCGCCTTCCGGCCACGGCTGATCTTTAACCATCCAGACCGGGCACGGACATTTGCGCAGCAGATGCCAGTCCGTAGGCGTGAAAATCACCGCTTCCAGCTTGTCGTGCTGGTGCGCCATCTTCAGAACCAAATCATGCTTCTCGCTTATGATTTCCTGAATAATGGCTTCGAAGGGGCGGTTATGCCACACCACTTTGATGTCAATGGGTACGCCGGACTCAATATAAAATTTGGCCTGCTCGCGAATCCAGGCGGTACGCTGCCCGATTACGCCCTGGCGCATAGCGGTACGCTCGTCCGGGGAGAGCAGGGTGGTCATTTCATAGGAAAAATCATAGATCGGCAAAAAGGCTTTGATGCGTCCACCAATCCGTTGGTGCAGATACACCGCACGCCGCAATGCAGGCTGGTCGTCCTGATTGGGGTCGATTACTACCAGCATGTTCTGATACTTCGCCATACAGGGTCTCCTTACAACTGTAACTACAGTCTGTAATTAAAAAGATAACCTATATGGATGAAATGAAACAGGGGATAAGCCTGGCCAGATCAACAAATGAGAAAAAAATTCGCGATCTGGCCGGATAGGAAGGAACTGTCAGGCGACGTTGCGGGCCTGACCAGCAAGCTGCGCCAGCAGGTCGCTGTTTTCGATGGTGATGTATTTTCCTTTAACCGCCAGCATACCGCTTTTCTGGAAACGACCCAGCAGGCGGCTGATGGTTTCAACCGTCAGGCCCAGATAGTTGCCGATATCGCCGCGCGTCATGGTGAGGCGGAACTCACGCGGGGAGAAACCACGCTGTGCAAAACGGCGGGACAGGTTGTAGATGAAGGCCGCCAGGCGCTCTTCTGCGTTCTTTTTAGAAAGCAGCAGGATCATATCCTGATCGCCTTTGATCTCACCGCTCATCAGACGCATCATCTGCTGACGCAGATTCGGCATCTTGCCGGAAAGGTCGTCGAGCGTTTCGAACGGAATTTCGCAGACCATTGAGGTTTCCAGCGCCTGGGCAAAGCTCGGGTGGTGGCCGGTGCCGATAGCGTCAAAGCCGACCAGATCGCCCGCCAGATGGAAACCGGTGATCTGCTCATCACCCTGTTCGGTAATGGTGTAGCTTTTAATGGTGCCAGAACGAATTGCATACAGCGATTTCAGCTCATCACCGGCTTTGAACAAGGTCTGTCCTTTCTGGATAGGCTTTTTCCGCTCGATAATGTTATCAAGCTGATCAAGCTCATGCTCGTTCAGAGTAAAAGGGATGCAAAGCTGGCTAATGCTGCAATCCTGGCAATGGATTGCACAACCGCCAGACTGAATGCGTCGTATAATTCGCTTTTCCGGGATCATAAGTCTGCTCAGGCTTTAATTGATATTGGTCAATTTTAACATCTTTTTGGTGAGCAGGTAAGCCTCGAACCTCTGAAACACGTAATATTAAGAGGGTAAATCCATTTTGTTAGTTATCCATTTGATTATTAATAAGTTATCTGGCTAATTTGGATTGTAAAGTTACCGGAAACTTCCAAAAAGGCACTTACGGTCAAAGAAGCAGATACCCCTCATGACGCAATAACCACTCTTTTCTCTGTACGCCGCCGGCATAGCCGGTCATGGTTCCGTTGCGTCCGATCACCCGATGGCAGGGCACCACTATGCTGACCGGATTTGAACCATTAGCAGCGCCCACGGCGCGCGCTGCGCCCGGTCGGCCCAGCGCCTCCGCCAGTTGACCGTAATGCATGACCTGACCGCAGGGGATAGTGCGCAGCGTTTTCCAGACTTCCCGTTGAAAAGGGGTGCCTGCGGTGGCGGTAGGAAGCGTATCAATAATGGCGAGATCGCCCGCGAAATAATCACTGAGCTTACTGCTCAGGTTACCGGGATTGCGGGAATCAACGCGTTGGTAACCTTCATGCCGATAATGAACATCCAGCAGTTGCTCCATGCGCTCGCGATGCTGATCCCACTCAACGGCCCGCAGGTTGAACTGCTCATCGCAAATCACCCAGAGCGGCCCCAGCGGGGTGTCAATTTTATCTTGTAGCAGCGTCAGCATCGGTAATCCTTCATCGAGGTTAGTTTGACAGGACATCACCATAGCATGAGGCGAGGTTGGCAAACTATACCCCGAAAAGGTCAACAGAGAGGGTCAACATGGACTATTAATTATGATGTGAGTAAAGCGATGTTTATTGCGGTATTCACTAACTGGCGCGCGGGCAATGCGATGTTATCCGGCGGCGAATTTTCCTGTACAGAGAGGGCTATTTACCGGCAGGCGCCGGTACTCTTTATGAATTGACTGGCATTCTTTGAGGCCATATTTCCTGGCGTTTCTTCGCTGTTTTTTCAACAAAGGTGGTGATATGCAATATATGATGACTGGCGTTGTAGTAGTGATTATCAGCGGCTTAGCAATTCATCTGATCTCTTTGGCGATTGAGGGCCTGTATAAAGTTATCCGTAACCGCACGACCTGGCGCTAACGTTTGGCGGCCTTCCCTGGCCTTTGGCGACGTTAAGGCAACCGCGGATAAATACCCGGTCCGATAGGGAGTCCCGCGAGATACCAGACCACCAGCAACAGTAGCCAGACGACAAGGAAAATGAGTGGATAAGGCAAGACCAGCGAGTAGTAGGTTCCCAGTTTAGCCTCGGGCCGGTAGCGCTGTAAGAAGCCGAGAAATAGCGGCACAAACGGCGATACCGGCGCCAGCGGCAGCACCGATGAGTCGGCAATACGAAACAGAATTTGCGCGAATGCCGGATGAAAGCCCAGCAGCATAAACATCGGCACGAAAATCGGCGCCAGAATCGACCAGATTGCCGAACCGCTGGCGATGAACATACACAAAAAGGCGGATAGCAGCGCCAGGCCGACGAACGCCGGCACGCCGCTCATTCCCGCGCTCTCCAGCAGGTCCGTTAAACCGACGGCCATAAATTTTCCCATATTGCTCCAGTTAAACATGGCGACGAACTGGGCCAACGGGAAGACCATCACGATAAAACCTGCCATCTCTTTCATGGGTTCAATCATCAGCGGAGGCAGATCGGCCTGGCGGCGAATTTTGCCGGTGGCAATGCCGTAAGCCAGTGAGACGACGAAGAAGAAAAAGATGATGAGCGGGACGATCCCTTTTATAAATGGCGAAGGCATCACGGTATGCTTAATGGGGTCACGCAAAATACCGTTTTCCGGCACGACCATCAGCGCGATAACCGCCATGAATAACAGCGCGGCAATACCGGCCACGCGCAGGCCGAAGCGCTGTTCTGGCGTTAACGATTGCAGCGTTTCATCGCTTTTGCCTTGCCATTGACCTAAGCGCGGCTCGACCAGCTTATCGGTAATCAACCCACCGACCAGAGTGAGAACGATCACCGAAGTTGCCATAAAGTACCAGTTATCGATCACGCTGACGTGCAGCGAGGCGTCAAGGGTTTTGGCCGCTTCGGTACTGATTCCTGAGAGCAGGACATCGGTGGTGACGATGAGGAGGTTGGCCGTGAAGCCGCAGCCGACCCCGGCGATTGCCGCCAGCAGCCCGGCAACCGGGTGGCGGCCGACGGCGAGGAACATCAGGGCGCCTAACGGCGGCATAATCACCAGCGCGGCATCGGAAGAGATATGGCTAAAGAAGGCGATAAACAGCACCATATAGCTGGCGTAACGGGCGCTAACGTGTGATGACATTTTTGCCATCAGCGAAGGCAGCAGGCCCACTCGTTCAGCAAATCCAGCCCCCAGAACCAGAGCCAGAATGGCTCCCAGCGGCGCGAAACCGCTGAAGTTTTTAATCACGTTCGGCAAAAACCAATGTAATCCTTCAATGCTGAGCAGATTTTTCACCACCACTCGCGAGCCGTCGGTGGGGTTCTGGACGCCGACGTTCAGCGCCGACAGGATGGCGGTGGCGGCCATTAATACCACGATCAGATAGATAAACAGTAAAAACGGATGCGGGACCTTATTACCAATTTTTTCAACCCAGCCATAGAGCTTACCGGTGGGGGAAGGCGACGGTATGGATGACATACTCATGGGCGTTCCTCAGTTGTCGTTGTTGTGTTGTTTGTCTCTTAACCCCAGGGCGTGTCAGCAGTTGTTTTTTTTGCGCTTAACGCGTTGCTGTACTCCATCCGGAGGTCTTTTATTATTTTAAAATCGAAGGCTTGACGTCCTGCGGGATCGGACACCGGTAGGGCCTTTCGGCTAAAACCTGTGCCAGTTCCTGCTGACTGGTAGTCAGTAGCGACCTGTCGCTGAACAAACGAATGGCCGTTGCAGCCAGTATTTTCCCCGCCAGAAGCATTCCTTTGTGAGCGATGGAGGTTCTGCCCTGGCTCACCAGTTGCCAGGTATGCAGCGGCGTCCCGACGGCAAAGCAGGGGCTGAAGCATTGGGCTACGGGAGCTTTCCAGCTTACGTCGCCGACGTCGGTAGAGCCCGCAAGGATGTTATCGGTAGCCGCCCACGGCGCCACTTCATCGATAAGGATCGTCTCGCGGTGGCGGCGGGCGAATGCTTTCCCCTCGTCTCCGCTGGTATCGGCAATGTTTTTCAGGCTGTTATGAATATCGTTAGCGCTTAAGGTCGCGCGAATTTCGGCGGCGAAAGCGCGCTCTTCCTCGCTCCAGTGCGGCGTGCCGTAATGGCATACCGCCTGATACATCGCCGCTTCCAGGGTGCGGTTGGGGAGATAGCTGGAACAGGCTTTTTCGAAGCGACAGCTGACGCTGGTCTCGGTCATCAGCGCGGCGCCCTGGGCGATTTTTTCGATCCGGGCGAAGATTTGCTGTGCGTCGGCCATTTCCGGGGCGCGAATGAGATACAGCACTTCCGCCTGCGCCTGAACAACGTTAGGAGAGACGCCGCCGGTATCGGTGATGGCGTAGTGCACCCGCGCCTTTTCGATAATATGTTCGTTAAGGAAGTTGCTGCCGGTGGTCATCAGCGTCACGGCATCCAGCGCGCTGCGGCCAAGATGCGGAGAGTTTGCCGCGTGCGCCGCGGTGCCGGTAAACCGCCATGCCGCCTGAATGTTGGCAAGGGTACTGGTGCTGAACATCCCGGCCCAGGCTTCCGGGTGCCAGGTCAGGGCGGCGTCGATGTCATCGAATAACCCCTCGCGGACCATAAAGGTCTTCCCGGAACCGCCTTCCTCGCCGGGACATCCGTAGAAACGAAGCGTGCCGACGCCGCCTTGTTGCAGCAGCCAGTTCCTGGCGGCGACCGCCGCGGCGAAAGCCGCCGTACCAAGCAAGTTATGCCCGCACCCGTGGCCGTTTTCCCCCGGCGTTGGAGATGCGGGCGCTGCGCAGTAAGCCTGCTGGCTGAGCCCCGCCAGGGCGTCAAATTCGCCGAGCAGGGCAATTACCGGTTGGCCTTCACCAAAGCTGGCGATAAAGGCGTTGGGGATCCCGCCCGCATTGCGGGTCAATTGAAAACCTTCCGCTTCCAGCGCATCGGCCAAACACGCGGCGGACCAGAACTCCTGAAAGCGGGTTTCCGGATGATCCCAGATATCATCGGCAATGGCGCAAAAATCGTTGCGCCGCCCCTCAATAATGTCATCGACAAATTGATAAACCTGTTCCATTACACACCTCGCTGCCAGGGAAAGTTCAGGGCGATGCGCGCTAACGTGGCGACGGCCTGGGTCATTACGCTTTCGTCGAAATCAAATTTTTCGTTGTGGTGGCCAGCGCTCAGTTCCGTGCCGAATATCATGTATGAGGCGAGACCGCCGCGCTCCTGGACCCGGGCCATCATCAGGGTGGCATCTTCGGAACCCGCCGGGGCAGCGATACGATCGACGGCCTGCTTAACGCCGGGGACCTGCGCTGTCTGTTGACGCAGATAGTCCACCCACGCCGGCGACGGGGCGCTGGAGGTGGCCGCGCCCATCAGGTGCAACTGGTAGCTGGCTGCATACATCGTCGCCGCGCCGGCGATAGCCTGCTTAGCCCGCTCAAATACGTACTGGTTAATAGCGTCGGTTTCGCCCCGGGTTTCGACTTTTAATAGCGCGGAGGAGGGAACTACGTTACGCCCGGTACCGGCCTGCATGACGCCGACGTTAACCCTTGATGCCCCGGCGCTATGTGGCGCGATGGCATGCAGGGCAAGGGCGGCTTGAGCCGCAGCCAGCAGCGCATTACGTCCATCTTCAGGTTTACCGCCAGCGTGGGCGGCGACGCCGCTGAACTGCACATCGAATTTGGTGGTGGCCATAAAGTTATCGCCGCCGCAAACGACGGTGCCGGCAGGGACGCCGGTACCGATATGAATGGCGGTGAAGTAGTCCACGTCATCAAGTACGCCCGCCGCCACCATGGCGCGAGCGCCGCGGGTACCTTCTTCTGCCGGCTGGAAAATCAGCTTAATCGTCCCGTTGAGCTGCGCGGCATATTCCTTGAGCACGTGCGCCAGCCCCAGGCCGATTGCGGTATGACCGTCGTGGCCGCAGGCATGCATCATGCCTTCGTTGCAGGAGGCAAAACGATCGCGATGCGGACGATGATTATCGTCGTGCTGCTCGTTGAGATCGAGCGCATCCATATCGACGCGAAACGCCAAAGTCGGCCCGGGCCGCCCGGTGTCGAGCGTCGCTACCACCCCGGCGAAGCCGCCTTCAAACGCAGGTAGCCAGCGCTCCGGCGCACCCTGGGCGCGAGCGCGCTGGAACGCCTGCACCAGCGTCTCTTCATCAGGCAGACCCATACGGCTATCGGCATCGATAACGTCGCGCCCCAGCGCCAGCTGATAACCCAGAGCGTCTAATATCTCCGCCACCTTGCTGGCGGTGCGGAACTCCAGCCAGCCGGATTCCGCATGCAGGTGAAAATCGCGACGCCATTCGATCATTTTTGGCGCCAGCTGGCGGATGAATTCATTAAGTTGCGGCATAACCTTTCCTGTCATAATCAAAAACTGTGATAGTGTTCACGAAGTGATAGCGTTTGCTTATCGCTATGCCCTTTCATGCATACTCACCCTTAACCTGCCACAGCATGATCGATTACAGTAGATGTCATTTTCTTCTGTCTGATAAACATTGGTTATCACTTGCGATATGTCATTTCAGATTAAATTTCATCAGATTCGCGCCTTTGTTGAGGTCGCGCGTGAAGGCAGTATTCGCGGCGCCAGTCGGGCGTTGGCGATTTCGCAGCCGGCGTTAACTAAAGCGATTAAAGAGCTGGAAGAAGGGCTCTCCGCACAGCTGTTTGTGCGCCGTAGCCAGGGGGTGGCGCTGACTGAAAACGGCGAAAGCTTTTATCAACATGCGAGCCTGATTCTGGAAGAGCTACGGGCGGCGCAGGATGAGTTGCTGCAGCGCCAGGGAGAAAAGGCCGGGCAGATTAATATCGGCCTTGGCGCCAGCGTAGCGCGATCGCTGATGCCTTCGGTCATTTGCCGTTTTCATCAGCAGCATCCGCTGGTGAAGGTGCGGATTATGGAAGGTCAGCTGCTGGCGATGATTAATGAACTGCGGCAGGGTGAGCTGGACTTCACTATCAATACTTACTATCCCGGTCCGTACGATCATGAATTCAGTTTTGAGAAGCTATTTGAGAAACCCTTTGCGGTATTCGCCCGCGCCGGTCACCCGGCGGCAAAAGCGACTTCACTCAAGGCGTTGCTCGAACATCACTGGACGATGCCGACGCCGCGTGGCAGCTATTTCAAACAGTTACAGGAAATGTTTAACCAGGCCGGACTGGCGCCGAAAGTGGATATCGTTTGCGAGACCTTCTCTTCGTGCATCAGTCTGGTGGTGAAAAGCGATTTTCTCAGCATTCTGCCGGTAGAACTAGGGAACGACCCGATGATGGCGGATAAGCTGGTGATGATCCCCATCTGCGAAGCATTACCCAAAGCCACCTACTATCTGATTCAGCGCCGCGATATGCGGCAAACGCCTTTGACGGCATCATTAATCACCCTGTTTCGTCGCCAAAGCCGTCAACTGTTTCCCTAATCGCCTCGGGCCTCCGATTTGCCAGCATAAATGGCTAAACGCGTTGAGGAGGCGTCGTGAGGCGGCTATAGTACCCTCCCGGTAGTAGCTGGAGGAACGCGCATGAACCTTGACGACAAATCCCTATTTCTTGGCGCCATGGAGGACGTTCAGCCTCTGAAACGCAACAACGATGTTCACTGGCATCCCGAACGGAAAACCCGCGCCGTACAGCGGGTTGACACCCTGCAGCTGGATAACTTTTTGACCACCGGTTATCTCGATATCGTGCCGCTGGCCACCGCGCTGGAGTTTAAACGCGAAGGGCTGCAAAGCGGCGTGCTGGAGAAGCTCCGGCGCGGCAAATATGGCCAGCAGGCGAGCCTTAATCTGCTGCGTCAGCCGGTGGAAAAGTGCCGACAGATGTTATTTGCTTTTGTGGTTCAGGCGCAAAAAGAGGGGCTGCGGAATCTGCTGATCGTTCATGGCAAAGGGCGCGACGACAACGCGCACGCCAATATTATCCGTAGCTACCTGGCGCGCTGGCTGGTGGAGCTACCGGAAGTCCAGGCGTTCTGCGCGGCGCTACCGCACCACGGCGGCAGCGGCGCCTGCTACGTGGCTCTACGAAAATCGCCCGAGGCTAAGCTGGAGAACCGGGAGCGCCACGCCAAGCGCAGCCGCTAGCGCATCAGCAGCGTTAATTCCCGGGCTGCCTTCTGGAGCTCGGGTAATACGCGTTCGAGCATCTCCTGGGCGGAAACCTGTCCGGCGTGCACCCCGACGTTCAGCGCCGCCTGAATCTGGCCCTGGGGATTAAACAGCGGTACCGCCAGCGAGCGCAGCCCCATCTCCAGCTCCTGATCGTTGAGCGCATAACCCTGCTGACGTACGCGTTTGAGCTCAGCGCGCAGCCTGGCGACCGAATCAACGGTTTGCGGGGTGTAGCGAATCATCGTAACCCGACCCAGCATATCGTTCAGCTTCTCTTCCGGCTGATAGCTCAGGAGCACGCGCCCCATTGACGTTGCCCATGCCGGCAGGCGGCTGCCGATGTCCAGGTCGATGGTCATAATTCGCGAGCTGGAGGCGCGGGCGATATAAAGAATATCGTCGCCGTCGAGGGTGGCGATAGAGCAGGATTCATTGAGCATTTCGCTTAAATGCTTGAGTACCGGCTGCGCCGAGCGCGCCAGCGGCGTGGAGGCCAGCCAGGCGTGGCCCAGCGCCAGAATTTTTGGCCGCAGCTGGAAATTTTTACCATCTTCGGCGTACACAAACCCCAGCTTGCTCAGCGTATACAGACAGCGACGTACCGCCGCGCGCGGAATGCCGGTTTTTTGACTGATTTGCGAAATAGAGAGCAGCGGGCGCTGCGGAGTGAACGCCTGGATCACTTCCAGCCCGCGCGCCAGCGAGGCCATGAAGTTGGGATCGCCCTTAAACGGCTCGCTATCGCCGGTCAATAAATCGTCTGGATGTTTCTCCATTTTCCTCTCCCAATTTGCCGTCGATCACATTCTTTCGCTAAACATACACGATGTTCGATTATCGCACCATATTTCGATTATCGCCCTTGACCAGCATCGTTAAGCGGGTCACATTTTGTGCGAACAACGAATAAAAGTGCGATTACCGCACATACGGGAGCGACCTGATGATTGATAAAAGCGTGTCGACGCTAAGTGATGCCATCGCCGGGATCCACGACGGGGCGACGATTATGATTGGCGGTTTTGGCCCCGCCGGCCAGCCAACGTACCTGATAGATGCCTTGATAGAACAGGGGGCCCGCGATTTAACCATTATCAACAACAATGCGGGCAATGGCGAAGTGGGACTGGCGGCGCTGCTGAAAGCCGGGCGGGTGCGCAAAATGATCTGCTCGTTCCCTCGGCAGGTTGACTCGCAGATTTTCGATGACCTCTATCGCCGCGGCAAAGTCGAGCTGGAGCTGGTTCCGCAGGGGAACCTCGCGGCGCGTATTCAGGCGGCAGGGGCGGGCCTCGGCGCGGTTTTCACTCCAACCGGCTACGGTACGCCGCTGGCGGAAGGGAAAGAGACTCGCGAGATCGACGGGCGTCACTATGTGCTCGAATATCCTATCAAGGCCGACTTTGCGTTGATCAAAGCCCATCAAGGCGATCGCTGGGGAAACCTGGTATACCGCAAGGCGGCGCGCAACTTCGGCCCGATTATGGCGACCGCCGCGAAAACCACTATCGTGGAAGTCTCGCAGCTGGTGCCCCTCGGTAGCCTTGACCCGGAGAGCATCATTACCCCGGGCATTTTTGTTCAGCGCGTCTTCTCCCTGGAAAACCTGATTGCCGCTAAAAGCGCCTGAGGACCCCGTTATGCAAAAACTGACTCGCGATGAGATGGCCCAGCGCGTGGCTCGCGATATACCTGAAGGCGCTTATGTCAATCTGGGGATCGGCTTGCCTACCCGCATTGCTAACTATCTTCCCGCTGATAAAGAAATCTTTCTGCACAGCGAAAATGGCCTGCTGGGGATGGGGCCGAAACCGCTACCGGGGGAAGAGGACCCGGAGCTGATTAACGCCGGAAAAGAGTATGTGACTTTGCTTGAGGGGGGCTGCTATTTCCATCACGGCGACTCCTTCGCCATGATGCGCGGCGGTCATCTCGATATCTGCGTACTCGGCGCTTACCAGGTCTCCGCCAGCGGCGATCTGGCGAACTGGAGTACCGGCGCGCCCGACGCGATACCTGCCGTTGGCGGGGCGATGGATCTGGCCATTGGCGCTCGTCAGGTCTTCGTGATGATGGATCATCTGACCCGCGACGGTGAATGCAAGCTGGTAGAGCACTGCACCTATCCGCTGACCGGCGTCGGCTGCGTAAGCCGCATCTATACCGATCTGGCGGTCATCGATATCAGCGAAAGCGGCCCGGTGGTACGGGAAATCTTTAACGGCCTCTCTTTTGAGGAACTGCAGCGCATCACTCCGGTGACGCTGACTTTTGCACAACTGGCGGAAAGCGCGTAAGGAACCTATGATGAATCAGGCATTTATCTGTGATGCGGTGCGTACGCCGTTTGGTCGCTTTGGCGGTACTCTTGCCACCGTACGCGCCGACGATCTGGCGGCACTGCCGCTCAAGGCGCTGCTGGAGCGCAACCCGGGCCTCGATCCGGCGCGCATTGATGATGTGATTTATGGCTGCGCTAACCAGGCGGGTGAAGATAACCGCAACGTCGCGCGGATGGCGCTGCTGCTGGCTGGCTTGCCGGAAAGCGTGCCGGGCAGTACCGTCAATCGCCTGTGCGGTTCCAGCCTCGATGCGATCGGCATCGCAGCGCGCGCGATTAAAAGCGGCGAAACTCAGCTGATGGTCGCCGGCGGCGTGGAGAGCATGTCGCGGGCGCCGTTTGTGATGGGCAAGGCCGAAAGCGCCTTTAGCCGCACGATGCAGATGGAAGATACCACCATCGGCTGGCGCTTTATCAACCCGCAGATGAAAGCGCTGTACGGCGTGGATTCGATGCCGGAAACGGCGGAAAACGTGGCCGGTGATTTCGCCATTTCTCGTGCCGATCAGGATGCGTTTGCGCTGCGCAGCCAGCTGCGCACGGCGGCGGCGCAGGAAGCGGGGCGATTTGCCGACGAGCTGATCGCCGTCTCGGTGCCGCAGCGTAAGGGTGAACCGCTACTCTTTAGCCGCGACGAGCACCCGCGCAGCACCACGGCGGAGGCGCTGGCCAGGCTGCGCGGCGTGGTGCGCGCCGACGGTACGGTGACGGCAGGCAACGCCTCCGGAGTTAACGACGGCGCCTGTGCGCTGCTGTTAGCCAACGAGCAGGCGCTGACCGCCAATGATTTACAGCCGTTGGCGCGCGTAGTGGGCGTCGCGACGGCAGGCGTTGCGCCGCGGATTATGGGATTTGGTCCGGCGCCGGCGGTGCGTAAAGTGCTGGCGCAAACCGGGTTAACGCTTGGGCAGATGGACGTCATTGAACTGAATGAAGCCTTTGCCGCTCAGGCGCTGGCGGTCACGCGAGATCTGGGTTTGCCCGACGATGCGGCGCACGTCAATCCTAACGGCGGCGCGATTGCCCTCGGTCATCCGCTGGGCGCCTCCGGCGGTCGTCTGGCAATGACCGCAGCGTATCAACTGCGTCGTACCGGCGGGCGCTATGCGCTATGCACTATGTGTATCGGCGTTGGTCAGGGGATCGCGCTGATAATTGAACGCGTTTAAGGAGCCATAATGAGTTTGTTGACCCCGATGCTGCGTACCAGCCCGCTGACAGACTGGTTCAGCGATGTACAGCGGGTGCAGGGGATGCTGGACTTTGAGGCCGCTCTGGTTCGCGCCGAGGTCGAATGCGGCCTCGTGCCGCAGACGGCGCTCAATCCCATCATCGAGAACTGCCGGCACGAAAAAATCGACTTTTCCGCGCTGGGGCAGGCCGCCGCCAGCGCCGGGAATCTGGCGATCCCGCTGGTCAAACAGCTGACCGCTCGGGTCAAAGAGCGGAATGAGGCGGCAGCGCGCTACGTACACTGGGGGGCCACCAGCCAGGATGCTATCGATACCGGTTTTATTCTACAGCTGCGCGGCGCGCTGGCGGAAACGGAGTCTCTGTTACAGCGTCTGCTCGACGCATTAGCCCGTCAGGCGGAGCGCCATCAGGATACGGTGATGCCTGGCCGTACCTGGATGCAGCATGCGCTGCCGGTCACTTTCGGCCTGAAGCTTGCCGGGACGCTGGATGCGCTGCTGCGCTGGCAGGTGCGTCTGCGAGAGATGCGGGCAAGGGTGCTGGCGCTGCAGTTTGGCGGCGCAGCGGGCACCCTGGATTCCCTAAAAACGCAGGCGCCGCCGATCGCCGCCGCGCTGGCGAAAGCGCTCGACCTGCAGCTTCCGGACGCGCCCTGGCACAGCCAGCGCGACCGGCTGCTGGAAGTCGGGGCATGGTACGCAGGCGTCTGCGGTACGCTGGGTAAATTCGCGAATGATTTTTCTCTACTGATGCAAACCGAAGTGGCAGAGGTGGGTGAACCGGTTGCCGAAGGGCGCGGCGGTTCGTCAACCATGCCGCACAAACGTAACCCGATCTCCTGCGCCGCTATTTTGACCGCCGCTCAGCGAACGCCGGGCCTGGTGGCGACGCTGTATGCTGGCCAGATCCAGCAGCATGAGCGGGCGTTGGGCGGCTGGCAGGCGGAATGGGAAACGCTGCCGGAGCTCATCACCCTCGTCGGCGGCGCGCTGACGCAGAGCGAGGCGCTGGTCAGCGACATGCAGGTCTTCGCGCACAAGATGCGCGCCGACCTTGAGATGACCCACGGCCTGATTATGGCTGAGGCCGTTACCCTGGCGCTGGCGGAATTTATCGGTAAAGCCGAGGCCCATCACCGGGTTGAAGCGCTGTGTCGTCAGGCGCTGGATACGTCTCGCTCATTGCTGAGCGTGCTGGAAAACGATCCGCTGGTCAGCGAGCATCTTTCCGCCAGCCGCTTAACCCAACTGCTGGACCCGGCAACGGCGACCGGCAGCTCAGCACTCTTCGTGCGCCAGGTTGTGGCGCGATATAAGGAGCAACGTCTTGAATGTTGATTATCAGATTGACGGGCCGCAAGACGCGCCGGTCATCGTTCTCTCTAACTCGCTGGGCACCACCCGGGCGATGTGGCAGCCGCAGATCGAGGCGTTGACGCAGCATTTTCGCGTGCTGCGCTACGATACCCACGGTCATGGCGCCACGCGTAAAAATGGTAAAGTGACGCTGGCGCAGCTCGGCGAAGATGTGGTTGCGCTGCTCGATCATCTTAATATTGCCAAAGCCTGGTTTTGCGGAATTTCCATGGGCGGTCTGACCGGTCTGTGGCTGGGACGCTTTGCTCCGGAACGTTTTTACGGGCTGGTCGTCGCCAACACCGCCGCGCGTATTGGTGACCAGGCAAGCTGGCTGTCGCGCGCCCGCGCGGTGCGTCAGGAAGGTATGGAAGTGGTGGCCGCAGGCGCGGCGGATCGCTGGTTTACCCACGCGTTTCGTCAGAAGACGCCGGAAGTGGTGGCAGCGCTCTGTCACCAGTTGACCCATATCGATGCGGAAGGCTATGCGGTCTGCTGTGAAGCGCTGGCCGCCGCCGATCTGCGCGCTGAGGTCGGGCAGATTGCCGTTCCGGTGCTGATCGTTGCCGGTGAAAGTGACCCTGTCACTACAGTGGCCGATGCGAACTTTCTGCATCAGCAGATCGCGACCTCTGAGGTAGTGGTGCTGGCGGCATCGCATTTATCGAATATCGAAGCGCCGCGGGCGTTCAGCTCGGCGCTGCTGGGCTTTATTGAGGGGGAACAACAGCATGGACGATAAACAGCGTTATCAGCAGGGAATGACAGTTCGTCGCAAGGTGCTTGGCGATACGCATGTCGATAAGACGCTGCAAAAGCTGACGCCGCTGAATGAAGAGTTCCAGGACTTCATTACCCGCTACGCCTGGGGAGAAACCTGGACCCGACCGGGGCTCGATCACCATACCCGCAGTATGATTACCATCGCCATGCTGATTGCCCTGAATCGCGAGGCTGAGCTGAAAATGCATCTGCGGGCGGCGTTTAATAACGGTGTTACCCGCGATGAGTTAAAAGAGTTAATTATGCACTCCGCGCTTTACTGCGGCCTGCCCGCAGCCAACGCGACGATGCATCTGGCGCAGCAGGTGTTTGATGAGATGAATGCTGTTTAGCCGCCACCCGGCAGGTTTGTCGCTCATCTCAGGCCGTCACGCGACGGCCTTCGACAGTGACCCGCCGCCAGGGGCGGGTAATATCACCCTCTTTGCTGTGAACAGCCCGCGCACTGCTTATTCTGGATCTGCTGGAAGAAATCGTTGCCTTTGTCATCCACCAGAATAAATGCCGGGAAGTTTTCCACTTCGATTTTCCAGATGGCTTCCATACCCAGTTCCGGCCAGGCCACGCACTCCAGGCTCTTAATACTCTGCTGCGCCAGTACCGCAGCCGGGCCGCCGATGCTGCCGAGGTAAAAACCGCCGTGCTTGCGGCAGGCGTCGGTCACCTGCTGGCTGCGGTTGCCTTTGGCCAGCATGACCATGCTTGCGCCGTGGGATTGCAGCAGATCAACGTAGGAATCCATACGGCCAGCGGTAGTCGGGCCAAGGGAGCCTGACGCATAGCCTTCCGGAGTTTTCGCCGGGCCCGCGTAGTAAATCGGATGATCCTTGACGTACTGCGGCAATTCTTCACCGTTATCGATAAGCTCTTTCAGCTTCGCGTGGGCGATATCGCGGGCCACGATAATGGTGCCGTTGAGCGTCAGGCGCGTTGAAACCGGGTGGGCGGAAAGCTGGGCCAGAATTTCGCTCATCGGCTGATTAAGGTTAATGCTGACGACCCTGCCTTCACCCTGCTGGCGCAGGTGTTCAGGAATATACTGGCCCGGATTGCTCTCCAGTTTCTCAATCCAGATACCGTGGCGGTTGATTTTGGCTTTGATATTGCGATCCGCTGAACAGGAGACGCCCATGCCCACCGGGCACGACGCGCCGTGGCGCGGCAGGCGGATGACGCGAATATCGTGAGCGAAATATTTACCGCCGAACTGCGCACCGAGGCCGAGGTTTTGAGCTGCGAGCTGCAGCTCATTTTCCAGCTGAATATCGCGGAAGGCCTGGCCGTGCTCGTTGCCTTCGGTCGGCAGGCCGTCGTAATACTTCGTTGAGGCCAGCTTAACGGTTTTCAGCGTGGCCTCTGCCGAGGTGCCGCCAATCACAAAGGCAATATGGTACGGTGGACAGGCGGCCGTGCCGAGCGTGCGCATTTTCTCGACGAGATAGTTTTTCAGCTTCGCTGGGGTGATTAACGCCTTGGTTTCCTGATACAGATAGGTTTTGTTGGCCGAGCCGCCGCCTTTGGCCATACAGAGGAATTTATATTCGTCGCCGTCAACGCTATAGAGATCAATCTGCGCCGGAAGATTGGTGCCGGTGTTGACCTCTTTATACATATCCAGCGCGGCGTTCTGCGAATAGCGCAGGTTGTCTTCGGTATAGGTGTTATAGACGCCGCGGGTGAGGGCCGCCTCATCGCCGCCGCCGGTCCATACGCGCTGGCCTTTCTTGCCCATAATAATCGCCGTACCGGTATCCTGGCAGGTGGGCAGCACGCCTTTCGCCGCGATTTCAGAATTGCGCAGAAACTGCAGCGCCACGTATTTATCGTTGTCGCTGGCTTCAGGGTCGAGAAGGATTTGCGCGACCTGTTTCTGATGATCCACCCGCAGCATAAATGCCGCATCGTGGAAGGCCTGCTGCGCCAGCAGAGTGAGGGCCTGAGGATCGATTTTGAGGATCTCCTGGCCTTCGAACTCGGTCACGGAAACGTGATCCTTGCTCAGCAGATAGTATTCAGTCTTATCTTGCGCTAACGGAAAGGTTTCCTGATAGACAAAAGGTTTAGTCGACATTGCTTTGCTCCCTAAGAGTAAAACCGCCGGAGTTGGCCCCGACGGTTATGAATCAGAACATCATGGACATCCACGGATAGCCAATCAGCAGCAGGGCAGCCAGGAAGATGGCGCCGAAAATCGTACCAAGACGCCAGTAGTCTTTGGTCGGCAGATAGCCGCTGCCGTAGTAAATCGGGCTGGGGCCGGTACCGTAGGGGGTAATAATCCCCATCACGCCGAGCGAGGTCACCATCAGCAGCACGAAGACCTGCATGTTCATACCCGGGATGGTGGAGGCGATAGTCAGCATCGCCGGCAGCAGCGCGGTGGTGTGGGCGGTGGTACTGGCAAACAGATAGTGCAGCAGATAGAACGCCAGCAGGAGGATAACGGTAGCCACGCCCGGAGAGATGCCGCTCATTAGCGCGCCGCCTTCTTTACCCAGCCAGGCGATAAAGCCGGTGGAGGAGAGACCGTCGGCCAGCGCCACCAGGGTCGCAAACCAGGCGAAGGTATTCCATGCCGCTTTATTACTGGTGATATCGTTCCATGAGAGTACGCCGGTCCATAGCATCAGCACGATAACCAGCAGGGCGGCCAGCGCCGGTTCAATCCACTCGGCGGCGAAGATCCACATCATCAGCGCGAAGCAGACGAAGACCAGCAGCAGGATTTCATTGCGCGACAGGCGGCCAAGTTTTTCCAGCTCGCGGGCGGCCCACAGCGGCACTTCATCGTTGACTTTGACTTCTGGCGGATAGAACCAGTAGGCCAGCAGCGGCATTGCCAGAATCAGCAGGATACCCAGCGGCAGGAAAGCGATAAACCAGGTGCCCCAGGAGATATTGATTCCAACAATGCTTTTCACCAGCGCCAGAGCCAGCAGGTTCGGCGCCAGAGCTGAGAGAAACATCGAGCTGGTGATACAGGCGGCGGTGATCGCCACCCACATCAGGTAGGAGCCGATGCGGCGCGCGCTTGGGTCATTGGGTTTTGAGCCATAAAGCGGCGGCAGGTTAGCGATAATCGGGTAGATGGTCCCCCCGCTGCGCGCGGTGTTGGAGGGGGTGAACGGCGCCAGTAGCAGATCGGCGAAGGTGATGGCGTAGCCCAGCGTCAGGCTACGGCGGCCAAGATATTTCACCAGAATGAGCGCCAGACGGCGGCCAAACTGGGTCTTATCGTAGCCTGCGGCAAACATAAAGGCGCCGAAGATCAGCCACACGGTGGAGTTACCGAAACCGCTCACCGCCCATTTAAAGGAGGCGCCGGCAAGCTTAAAGCCGGGTGCGGCGAGCTGTTCAGGACTGAACAGCAGCCACTGGCTGCACAGGGCAATCACCACCACGCCGGTAATACCGATGACCGCGCCGGGCAGCGGTTCAAAGATTAGACCGACGATGACGCCGACGAAAATGGCAAAGTAGTGCCAGGCGTAAGGGGGCAGGCCCTCGGGCACCGGGATGAACAACAGCAGGACGGCAACGATAATGGGCATCGCCATCATCAGTAGACGTTTATAAGCAGCCTGGGGGGCTGCACCGGCAGGCGGTATGGTTGTCTTTTTCTCTTTCATAATGAGTATCTGCAAGTAGTTAAAAATTGGGTTTTGTCACCGACCAACCTTTCGATTTCTTTAGTTGCAAAACTTACTTTAATTATTAATCGTCGATTCTGGTTATGCCGATGACCATTATTTAACGCTTTTTGTTGGGCGCTAAATTAAAAAGATTGGTTATTTATATATTGCGCTTTCATGCGGTATTGCAATTGATTGAGATCAAAAAAAGCGGGTTGTTGAGCAAATTTTTATTATCTCTAATAACCCTGTTTAGTGAGGTGTTTATTTGTATGAAATATAGATAGATGTTAAATATAAATTGAGCTCGATAAAGTAATTAAAATTTATCTTGTTGAAATATATGTCTATTTATTGGTTTCCTGGTGGGGGCTCATGTTAACAATGGTTTCCTGATTGTTATGATTAGTCCTGTTTTTGTGAATAATTTATTTTTAATTAATAATACAAAGGAGGTATTGGTGTTATTGCTGGTATTAAATAGTTTTTTAACTAACGTAATATCTTTGGTAACTAAAAAAAGCGCTATATTATGGGCATGACTTAAGGGATTACTAAATACAAGCAAAAACAATTCCGTCGCCTGATTCTCAATTTTTAATATTTATAATCTGGAGCGTCATTATGACCAGTTATCCACGAATTTTGCGTCCTTTTACTTTACCGAACGGTACCGAGCTTAAAAACCGCCTGTTAATGGCGCCGATGACAACCTGTACCGGTTATTTTGACGGAACCGTAACCAGCGAACTGGTGGAGTACTATCGCGCTCGCGCCGGCAGTATCGGCACCATCATTGTTGAATGCTGCTTTATCGATGATTACGGCCTGGCGTTCCCGGGCGCTATCGGCATCGATAACGATGAAAAAATAGCCGGACTGGCGAAAATCGCCGCCGCTATCAAAGCGGAAGGCTCAAAAGCGATTCTGCAGATTTACCACGGCGGCCGGATGGTCGATCCGCAGCTTATCGGCGGACGCCAGCCGGTCGCGCCCAGCGCCATTGCCGCGCCGCGCGATGGCGCTGCGACGCCGCGCGCGCTGAGCGGTGATGAAGTTGAAGGCATGATCGCGAAGTTTGGCGACGGCGTGCGCCGCGCCATTCTGGCCGGGTTCGACGGCGTAGAAATTCACGGCGCGAATACCTATCTGATCCAGCAATTTTATTCGCCAAACTCTAACCAGCGCGACGACGAGTGGGGCGGCAGCCGCGACAATCGAGCGAAATTCCCGCTGGCAGTGCTGGATATCACTCATAAAATGGCCCGCCAGTACGCCGACGATGCCTTTATCATCGGCTATCGTTTCTCCCCGGAAGAGATGGAAGTCCCGGGCATCCGTTTTGATGACACCCTGTATCTGCTGGAAAAGCTGGCCGCCCGCGGCGTGGATTATCTCCACTTCTCCGTTGGCGCAACGCTGCGCCCGTCGATTGTCGATACCACCGATCCCACGCCGCTAATTGAAAAATATTGCGCCATGCGCTCTGAAACCCTGGCTCAGGTGCCGGTGATGGGCGTGGGCGGGGTCGTTAACGCAGCCGATGCGGAGCAGGGGCTGGATCATGGCTATGATCTGATGGCGGTGGGGCGTGCCTGCATTGCTTACCCTGACTGGGCGGCGCGCATTGCCGCCGGCGAAGAGCTGGAATTGTTTATTGACAGCACCCAGCGTGAAGCTCTGAACATCCCGGAACCGCTGTGGCGCTTCTCGCTGGTGGAGGCAATGATCCGCGATATGAGCATGGGCGACGCCAAATTCAAACCGGGGATGTTCGTCGAAACCGTTCAGGACGACGCCAACGAGCTGGTTATCAACGTCAGCCTTGAAAACGACCGCATCGCCGATATCGAGCTGGCGGCAAGCCCGGTGCAGACCGTCGAGTTCACCACCAGCTTTGAAGAGATCCGCGAACGTATTCTCAGCGCTAATACCCCGCACGTGGATGCGATTTCCGGCGCAACCAGCCAGAGCGAAGCGGTGAAAAAAGCGGTGTCCAAAGCGATGCTGAAGTCCAGTAAAGCGCTGGCCGCCGAAGAGGGCGCGGGCGAAGCGGCGCCGAAAAGCTACGATGTGGTGGTGGTCGGCAGCGGCGGAGCCGGGCTGGCGGCGGCGATTCAGGCGCACGATGAAGGCGCGAGCGTGCTGATCGTTGAAAAAATGCCGACCATTGGCGGCAACACGATTAAAGCTTCAGCCGGGATGAACGCCGCAGAGACCCGCTTCCAGCGCGTGAAAGGTATTGAAGATAGCAAAGAGCTGTTTTACCAGGAAACGCTGAAAGGCGGTAAGAACAAAAACGACCCGCAGCTGCTGCGCCGCTTCGTGGAAAATGCGCCGGAAGCCATTGAGTGGTTGGCGCGTCGCGGCATTATGCTTAACGATATCACCACTACCGGCGGGATGAGCATCGACCGCACCCACCGTCCGCGCGACGGGTCGGCGGTCGGCGGCTACCTGATCAGCGGCCTGGTGCGTAATATCACTAAACGCGGGATCGATGTCCTGCTGGATACGTCGGTTGAAGAGATCCTGATGACCGACGATGAGGTGAGCGGCGTACGCCTGCTTAACGATGAACAAGAAACCGTTGTGGTACAGACGAAGAGCATTGTCGTGGCTACCGGCGGCTTCAGCGCCAACAGCGCGATGGTGGTGAAATACCGCCCGGATCTGGCCGGCTTCGTGACCACCAACCATAGAGGGGCGACAGGCGGCGGTATCGCGCTGCTTGAACGCATCGGGGCCGGGACGGTGGATATGGGCGAAATCCAGATTCACCCGACCGTCGAGCAGCAAACCTCGTATCTGATTTCCGAGTCGATCCGCGGCGGCGGGGCGATTCTGGTGAACCAGCAGGGCAACCGCTTCTTCAACGAAATGGAGACCCGCGATAAGGTTTCCGCCGCGATTATCGCGCTGCCGGAGCACTTCGCTTATATCATCTTTGACGAGCACGTCCGGGCGAAAAACAAAGCCGCCGACGAGTACATTGCTAAAGGTTTCGTCACCAGCGCCAGCTCGCCGCGCCAGCTGGCGGAGAAACTGGGGATGGATTACCATGCCTTCCTCGATACGCTGGAACGCTATAATGGCTTTGTTGAAAAACAGCATGACGATGATTTTGGCCGCACTACCGCGCTGCGCGCGCCGATTAATGAAGGCCCGTACCATGCGATTCGCATCGCCCCGGGGGTTCACCACACGATGGGTGGCGTGACCATCAATACGGAAACCGCGGTATTGAACGCCGGTCAACAGCCGATTGCGGGCGCTTTTGCCGCAGGTGAAGTGGTTGGCGGCATCCACGGCGGTAACCGCATCGGCGGTAACGCAGTGGCCGATATCATTATCTTCGGTACCCTCGCGGGCCATCAGGCGGCGAAACGCGCCAGAGGTTAAGCGTCAGCGACACCTGCCGGGCTGGCAAATAGACGGCCCGGCTTCTTATCTCTCAGGAGTATGATATGTCCGACAACCGCGTCTACAGCTACTCCGCCGTGCTGATGGGTTCGCCCATTCTCCTCAAGCTCTATGTTCACGATGAACCGCTCGCTTCACGCGTTTTTCAGCTGATTAAGGGCTACGAAGATCTTTTCACCGTTAACCGCGCGCACTCCCAGGTGATGGATATCAACCAGGCCGCCGGGCGGCATCCGGTGACGGTAAGCCGTCCGGTCTACGCGCTGATCAAATGCGCCAAAGCCGCCAGCATGGTGCGCGACAGCGCGTTTAATCTGGCGATTGGCCCGCTGGTGAAGCTGTGGCGCATCGGCTTTCAGGGCCGCAGCGTGCCCGCGGCACCCGATATTGCCGCCCGACTGGCGCTAACGCGTCCGCAGGATGTGATCCTCGATGATGCCGCCAGCAGCGTCTACCTTGCGCGGACGGGGATGGAGATCGATCTTGGGGCCATTGCCAAAGGCTATATCGCCGATCGGGTGCGCGACTATTTGCAGCAGCAAGGCATAAACGCCGCGCTGATTAATCTCGGCGGCAACGTCCACACGCTCGGTGAGTGGTCTATCGGGCTGAAAAAGCCGTACTCAGCGGCGGATGCGCTGATCGGCAGCATTGCGGTGGCGGGGCAGTCGGTGGTGACCTCGGGCATTTACGAACGCTATTTCGAGCAGGATGGCAAACGCTGGCACCATATACTCGATCCACGCAGCGGTTATCCGCTGGATAATGAGCTGGAAAGCGTAACCATTATTTCCGCCGACTCTCTGGACGGCGATATCTGGACGACCCTGATTTATGGCCTTGGCGTCGAGAAAGGCTGCGCGGCCCTGCGCCAGCGTGAGGATATCGAAGCGATTTTCGTTACCAAAAACCGCGACGTTATCCTCTCTTCACAGCGCCGGTTCCGCTTTCAGCTGCTGGATGACGGCTACCGGCTTAGTGACTGTACTGCTTAAGCAGATTGTATTGCTCGGCTATCAGGTGATAGCGATACACCGGACGTCCGGTGGCGCCATAATGAATGCTGGTATAGAGAATGTTAATTTGCGCCAGCCAAATCAGGTATTTACGGCACGAGACCCGAGATATGTTCACCGCCGCCGCCAGTTCGTCGGTGGAAAACTCCACGTCCGGGTGGGCATCAATCCACTGACAGAGGGTACGCAGCGTCTGGGGGGTTAAGCCTTTCGGCAATTTACGGGCATCCGCGGCATCCGGCACATTGCCGTGCAGCAGCCGGTCAACGTCCGCTTGTTCGTAATAGGGTTGACCGGTCATCAGCTTACGTTTTTCGCGCCAGGCGGTCAGGGCCTCTTCAAAACGCGGAAACTGGAAGGGTTTGATCAGATAGTCCACCACGCCGTAGCGCATAGAAGCCTGAACCGTCGCGGCGTCAGCGGCTGAGGTGATCATAATCACGTCGATGGCCCGTCCCGAGGCGCGGATAGCGGGCAGCAGATCCAGGCCGCTATCCTGCTGCATATAGACATCCAGCAGCACCAGGTCTATCTCCAGATCCTTGTCGTTAATCATCTCCCTGGCTTTACTCAACGTAGACGCAGTGCCGCTACAGCGGAAGCCGCTGACTCGTCCCACGTACAGGCGGTTCAGTTCAGCAACCATGGCATCATCGTCAACAATTAACACATTTATCACGCACTTTTCCTTTTACTGTCCCAGGGGAGGTGAACAAAAAATTGGGTAAACACACCGGGCTCGGATTCTACGGCCAGCGACCCGCCCAGTTCACGAAGCTGCTGGCTGGCGAGAAACAGCCCGACGCCGCGATTTTCGCCTTTGGTGGAGAAGCCTTTATTAAAAATATCCTCGATAAAGTCTGCCGGGATGCCGGGGCCATCATCGCTGACTTCGCCGCTCAGCCAGCCGTTCTGATAATGCAGCAGCAGGCCGACTTCGCCTTCGGCCTGGCCGCTCATAGCATCCAGCGCGTTCTCGATTAAGTTGCCCAGCACCGTGACCAGCACGGTGACCTGTTTTTCATTCGGGCAGTCCGGCACCAGGCTCTCTTCGGCAAGGGTGAGGGTAAAACCTCGCTCCTTGGCGCGCTGTATTTTGCCGATCAAAAAGCCGGCCACCACTGGCGATTTGATCCGATGCTGGATTTCGCCGATATCCGCCTGATAGGTGTGGGCGGTCTGCAGCACGTACTCTTCAAGCTTATCGTAGCTTTTCATATTCAACAGGCCGAGAATTACGTGCAGCTTGTTCATAAACTCATGTGAGGTGGTGCGCAGGGCGTCGACATAGTTCACCATCCCGTCAAGCCGCTGCAGCAGCTGGCTGACTTCGGTCTTGTCGCGGAAGGTACTAATCGCGCCGACCACCTCATCCTGACTGCGGACCGGCACCGTATTACTGATCAGCAGCAGACCATTACAGCCGAGCTCCCGATCGTAGATCGGCTCGCCGGTATGTAAAACTTCCTGCAAATCAGCCAGCAGCGGCGTTTGCGCGATATCGCGTCCAGGGCCGCTAAACAGAACGTCGCGCGCGGCGGGGTTAATCAGCGTCACCTTGCCGTCGGCATCTACCGCCACCACCCCCTCTTTTAATGAATGCAGCATCGCCTGGCGTTGCTGGAACTGCGTTGAGATCTCTTGCGGCTCGAGGCCCAGCAGAACGCGCTTCAGGCCGCGAACCAGGCTCCAGGTACCGACGGCGCAAACCAGCGCGCTGAACAGCACGGTGAGGAGCACATCCCAGCGGCTGTCGGCGATCTGCGTATCGACTTTGCTCAGCGAAATACCAATCGCCACCACGCCGATTTGCCGGCGGCTATCGTCAAAGACCGGGGTGAATACCCGCAGCGCGGGGGCCAGCACGCCGTGATTGACGGCTACATTCTCTTTGCCCTTCAGCGTAGGCAGGATGTCATCGCCGATAAAGGGTTTGCCGATAATCTGGCCATCAGGATGCGAGTAGCGAATCCCGTCCATATCGGTCACGACGGCAAACAGCAGGCCATTGCGTTTGCTGACGGCCAGAGCCAGCGGCTGAATGATTCCGCGTTCAGGCGGCAGCGTCAGACCCCGCTTAACCTCAGGGGAGTCGGCCAGCGTCCGCGCCACCGCCAGCGCCGTATCCTTGACGCCATCGCGGGTTGCGCCGCTTATCTGCATAAACCACAGGGCGTAGACCAGAATCAATACGGAACCGATGACGCTGCCAATCATTAAGGTCACGGCGGTGCTCAGCTTCATACTCATCGGGCGTTTACGCGCGGGCGCTGCCTGCTGCGCTAATTCATTCATACCGACCCCAGGATAAAACGGTTAGATAGGTATTATCGCTGAATGCATGGCTTTCATAAAGCCGTGTAATAAAAGCCAAATAACTCTGATACGCCAGCGTTGAAGATCGCGTTGGGGTTTATTCCGGATGTTTCCTGCGGACGAAGCGTGCCGGATATTTACCTGGTTAAAAATCATTGCGCTCAACGGACCATTGCCTGAATAACGACCAGTCGATGGCTGAATGGCTTCAGGGGGGCAAAACTGTGACTCCCGTGGCGGTAAAGCGCGTCATGAAAGCTTTACACTGCAATTAATAGCCATGGTCAATGAAAGGGTTTGCCGCAGGCCAGCGCTTTCGCCCCCGAAGGTTCTTTCGGTTCTAAACGGAGGTTTTTATGAGCAGTAAGCCAACCGCTTCAATGATGGAACGACGCCACCCTGAAACTACCCATATAGAGAGTCTTGCCACCCTCGATATGCTGACGCTGCTGAATAAGGACGATCGGCAGATTGCCGAAGCGGTCGAAGCATGTTTGCCGGAGATCGCGCGCCTGATTGATAACGCCACGGCGACGCTGAGTCGGGGAGGGCGACTGGTGATTATCGGTGCCGGGGCGTCAGGTCGTGCCGCCGTGCAGACGGTAAGTGAGTTTACGCCGGAGGGGAAACATTCGCTGGTCGGACTTATCGCCGGCGGCCCTGCCGCTGCGCTGCAGGAGATGGAAACCGCGGCGAATGATTACGATCTTGGCGCCTTTGAACTACAGGCGTTACAGTTCAGCAACCAGGATATGCTGCTGGCGCTGACGGTAAGTGGCAAGACTCCGTGGGTCTGGGGGGCGATGCGCCATGCCTGGTCGCTGGGCGCGCCAATTGCGGTTCTGACGCAGCAGGCCAATAGCGAAGCCGCCCAGCTGGCGGATATTATTATCGCCCCGCAAACCGGGCCGGAAGCGGTGGCTGGCTTTGGCAATCCGAAGGCGCAAATTGCGCAGCGACAGATCCTCAATATGCTGACCACCGGGCTGGCTATTCGTAGCGGGCGAGTGTATGAAAACCTGCGCGTCGATCTGCAGGCCAGCACGCCGCGCTGGGCCGAGCGGCAGATTGCCATCGTAATGGCGGCGACGGCGTGCTCGCGCAGTGAGGCCAAAGCCGCGCTGGCCAGCTGCAACCAGCACTGCCGGACGGCAATCTTGATGCTTCTCAGCGGGCTGGATGCCTGGCAGGCGCGCGAGCTGCTGGCAGAGCATAACGACAGTCTGCGGATTGCGCTACGGGCAGCGCAGCCGGTGGCCTGAACTTAACCTGGCGGCGCGTATTTGCGCAATACGCGCCGATGAAGGCAATATCATTCCTCCGGTACGGCAATTTTATTCCTCACTAACCATCCGTTTACTCTGATTTAATTTTGCGGGTTGTAAATATACCATCCGATGCATATTTATTGCTTTGGGCAATATTTTACTTTTTTAAGTTAAAAAAACCAGGTTAACAATAATTAGCTATGCGTGCGAATGTGTAAATGACATTTTAAAATAAAGTAAAAGTGCGTTAATATGCAGGCTCTTATTACACTTGTGCTATGTGATATTTCTATTATGCCTGCAATTAAAAATACGATTATATCTATGACCGCATTAGCGATGTTCGTCAGCTCGGCGACCTTCGCAAATGACGATACCTCGAAAAAAACCGATTTCCTGCTGATCGGCGGCGGCATCATGAGCGCGTCGCTGGGAACCTGGCTGCATGAGTTACAGCCGGACTGGAATCAGGTCATGGTTGAGAAGCTGGATGGCGTCGCCCTGGAGTCCTCTAACGGCTGGAACAATGCCGGTACCGGGCACTCCGCGAATATGGAGCTGAACTATACGCCGGAACGCCCGGATGGCACCATTGACGTCAGCAAAGCGCTGGATATTAACGAACAATTTATGATCTCCCGCCAGTTCTGGACGGCGCAGGTCAAGCGCGGCATTTTGCACGATCCGCACTCCTTTATTAACTCCACCCCACATATGAGTTTTGTCTGGGGCGATAACGTGGATTATCTGCAAAAGCGCTATGCCGCGCTGCAGCAAACGACCTTATTCCAGGGGATGAAATTCTCCACCGATCACCAACAAATAAAACAGTGGGCGCCGCTGGTCATGGAAGGTCGCGATCCGCAGCAGCGCGTGGCGGCGACCTGGACACCGGTGGGTACCGACGTAAACTATGGGGAAATAACCCGTCAGCTGATCGGTAGTCTGAAGAAAAATAACAACTTCACCCTGCAAACGTCTTCTGAAGTGACCGCCTTTAAACGCAATGCTGATAATTCCTGGCACGTGACAATCAAAAACGTTAATAGCGGCGAAGAGCGGGCGATCGATGCGAAATACGTATTTATCGGCGCCGGCGGCGGTGCTCTGAAATTACTGCAAAAAACCGGTATTCCGGAGGCGGATAACTACGCCGGTTTCCCGGTGGGCGGCTCCTTCCTGATGACCGAAAACCCGGCGGTAACCAACGAGCATCGTCAAAAAGTTTACGGTCAGGCTTCGGTTGGCGCGCCGCCGATGTCGGTGCCGCACCTTGATGCCCGCTTCCTCGACGGCAAGCGCGTGGTGCTGTTTGGGCCGTTTGCGACCTTCTCAACTAAGTTCCTGAAAAACGGTTCCTTCCTCGACCTGCTGAGCACCACGACGACCAGTAACGTGCTGCCGATGACTCATGTCGGTCTGGATAACTTTGACCTGGTGAAATACCTCATCAGCCAGGTGATGCTCAGCGACGATGACCGCTTTGCCGCGCTGAAAGAGTACTATCCTGGCGCGCGCAGAGAGGACTGGAAGCTGATTCAGGCTGGCCAGCGCGTGCAGATCATCAAAAAAGATGCCGAGAAGGGCGGCGTACTGAAGTTGGGTACCGAAGTGGTGGTGGATGAACAGAAAACCATCTCCGCGCTGCTGGGCGCTTCGCCGGGGGCTTCCACCGCCGCGCCGATTGCCCTGAACGTGATCAAGCAGATGTTTCCGGCGCAGTTTAATTCCCCGGAATGGCAGAGCCGCATTCGCGATATCGTACCGAGCTATGGCCAGAAGCTGAACGGCAACGTCGCGCTGACCCAGCAGGTGTGGGATGATACCGCAGCGGCGCTACAGCTCACCAAACCGCCGGTGATTGAAATGAACGTCTCCGCTCCGGTAATGACCGCCAAACCGGCAGAGCCGAAGGCGGAAACATCGCCGCAGCACGATATGGCGCTGTAAGCCCACGTCGTTGACATTGCCCGGTGGCGGCTGACGCCTCACCGGGCTTACTGGCCTCTCTTCGCTGCCCCGGCGAAAACGCTAAATTGCTAAAATCTCTTCCCCCGGCGATATCCCCCTTCCGGCTAATCCTTCAATCGTGAATTGCGGTTATACTGTCTTGAAATCACAAAAGAAAATGCGAATGAAGACCGAAAAGCGGAGCCCGGGGCAATGAAAGACGATATTAATCAGGACATCACCTTCCGCAAGCTGTCGGTATTTATGATGTTTATGGCAAAGGGCAATATTGCCCGAACCGCAGAATCAATGCAGCTGAGCGGCGTTAGCGTCCACCGGGCGCTGCATACGCTGGAAGAGGGCGTTGGCTGCCCGCTGTTTATTCACAAAGGGCGCAACCTGCTGCCCCTCCCGGCGGCGTGGACGCTGCTGGAGTACTGCCAGGACGTGATCAGCCTGATGACCCGCGGACTGGAAGCCACGCGTAAAGTTGCGGGTGTCGGACAAGGGCGGCTGCGAATCGGCACGCTTTACTCACTGACCCTTGAAACCGTACCGCGCATTATTATGGGCATGAAGCTGCGGCGGCCGGAACTGGAACTGGATCTCACCATGGGTTCCAATCAGATGCTGCTGGATATGCTGGAAGATGACGCGCTCGATGCGATCCTGATCGCCACCAACGAAGGTGAATTCAACAATTCAGCTTTTGATGTGGTCCCGCTGTTTGAGGATGATATCTTTCTTGCCGCCCCGGCGACGGAACAACTGGACACCTCAACGCCCGCCGAGCTGCGCGACTATGCGCGGCGTAAATTCGTTTCTCTGGCGGAAGGGTTTGCCACCTATGCCGGATTTCAGGACGCTTTTCAGGTGGCGGGATTTCAACCTGAAATCGTCACCCGGGTTAACGATATTTTTTCGATGATTAGCCTGGTGCAGGCGGGCGTGGGCTTTGCGCTACTGCCGGGACGAATGAAAAAGGTGTATGAAAATGACGTTCAGCTGTTGAAGCTGGCGGAGCCCTATCAGATGCGCCAGCTGATCTCCATTGTCTACTCACACCATCGCGAGCGCGACGCCGACCTGCTGGCGCTGGCGGCGGAAGGGCGGATGTACGCCCGCAGCCTTAGCCATTAAGCCGGTTTGCCAGGTGACGGGCGACGTCGATACCGCTGCGCTCCAGCGAAATGCTTTCTCCTCGCCAGCCCGCCTGGCGGGTGAGGCAGGTTAGCACCCCGCCGGGCGGCATCTCGATTGCCAGCCGCGCGTCCCGTTCATCAGCGGCGATCATCGCTTCCTGCCAGCGCACGGTTCGCGCCATATTCAGCGCCAGATCGTCGGCGATTTTTAATGGGTCCCATAAAACGCGCGCCGTGGAGCCGCTCAGATACGCACAGCACGGTCGTTGCAGCGTGACGTCAGCGAAGGCTTTTGCCAGCTTAGCCGCCGGTTCATTCAGCAGCGCGCAGTGGGAAGGGACGCTAACCGCCAGCCGCTGAGCTTTACTGGCGCCAGCCGCCAGCGCCAGCTGAGCCACGCGGGCCATCTCGTCGTCGCGTCCGGCAATGACAATCTGCGTTTCAGCGTTAAGGTTGGCAATATAGAGGTCGCTATCGGCAATCAGCTTTTCCACGCGGTTGAGCGTCAGGCCCATAATCGCGGTAAGCCCGTAGCCGTGGGGATAAGCCTGCTCCATTAAATCGCCGCGCAGCGCCACCAGCCGCAGGGCGTCGGTGAAATCCAGCGCGCCGGCAATGACCGCCGCCGGAAAAGCCCCTATCGACAGGCCGCTGACCATGTCCGGCTTCACACCTTGACGCTGTAGCTCCCGCGCCCAGGCTGCGCCTGCGATCAGCAAGCACAGCTGCACTGCACGGGTATGTTTTAACGCAGCGGCGGTATCTAAATGGTCTACTTCATCGCCGAGCACGGTACGCGCCTCGGCAAGGATGTTCTGGCGGTCGGGAAGGGCGGCGAGCATATCCGGCCGCTGGTTTCCCTGACCGGGAAAGGTAAAGAGAATTTTCATGCTTCCTCCCTGTTCCATGGCGTAGCGGTCAGGCGCGCGCCGCGGGACGTTTTCAGCAGGGCGCGGCCATCTCGTAGCCACTCGTTTAATGCGAATGCCCCTGCAGGCGTTTCGACCTGGGTATCCGCCCGGCAGGGCAGACGGACGACGCGGGACTGCCAGGCGAGCAGCGCTTCGCGGTCGAGCGGCTGCGGCGCGCGGATCAGCAGATCGAGATCGCTGGCGGCGTGAAGCACGGGAATTTCGGTGGCCAGCGCATAGCCGGTACTGCCGGTAATGCCCCAGCGCCACGGCCAGTCGTGCAAGGTCAGTGATATCGCCGCCTGTACCGGCGGCTGAGAGACAAACGGCGAACGCAGAAGCAGCAGGCGATCGGCGAACGTTTCCGGGGTAATGGTTCGGAGGATATTCTCCCTCCGTACCCACCCCGCAGCGCGCTGTTCGCGCTTCATGCCCCGCACGCCCACCGGAATGCGGGCGCTGACGTCAACGTCGCGTCGTACCACCACCGGCAGGCTGGTGCGCCAGTGCTGAGCGACCCAATGTTCCTCGATCGCCTCCAGCGCGGCGGCACTATTCAACCAGACTAAATCGTGAGGACGCGGCGTTGATAGCATCGTTAGATCCCTGAAGTTAAAGTGATAAACAGCGGCAGCGACAGGATACACAGAACCGAGCTTAACAGCAGCACCGCTTCCGCATCCGGCGACTGTACGCCAAAGCGGTTGCCGAAGACCACGCCGAAGAAACCGGCCGCCAGCGCAATCATCAGAATGGCGGTAATGGCGATAGAACCGTGCAGCCCCAGCAGCATCACCAGACTCCAGGCGATAAACGGCTGAACCAGCAGTTTGACGAGAGTGGAAGTGGCAATCAGCGCATTGAGCTGCAGCTTACGCGCCGACAGAATGACACCGGTCAAGAACAGCGCCGCGGCGGTCGCCGCCAGGCCCAGCGGTTTAATAGAGGCCAGCAGCAGATCCGGCATTTTGAGACCGATCGCCGAAAGGACAACCCCCAGCAGAGGCCCCCAGACTATCGGTTTTTTCACTGAACGCCACATCAGTACCGGCAGCATCGCCAGCGTCGAACCGCTGTTCTCGCCGGCGGCAAGCGCTTTTTCACGCTCCAGAATCAGCAGACAGAACGGCGTCATCAGTACCGAGCCGCAAGCGATGGAAACGGCGACGGAGAGGGATGTTGATGCGCCTTCGCCGAGCACGCTGCCCAGAATCGGCAGACCAAGAGCGGCGTAGTTAGGCAGCGCTACGGTCAGGGTCAACACGGCGGCATCCTGCGGCGAGCGCTTGAATACGCGGGTAGCGAGGAAGTAGATGGCCGCATAGGTAATCCACATGGCCCCGGTCAGTACCAGTACCAGCGGCGATTGCGCGACGATACCGTTCCATGGGGTTTGCACCGTGGCGCTAAACAGCGTCGCGGGGAGGGCAAAATCCATCACGAAAATATTGAGTAAAGAGACGTTTTTGTTATCGACCATTTTGGCCTTGCCGGCCCAGAAGCCCAGCAGCATGATGACAAAAATCGGCGCGAGGGCATGAATAATCACATAAGTCATATATCACCTGTAAATGAAAAAGAGTACTGGCGCGATTGTTATAATTTCTAAAAGCGGTTCCTTCCCGGAGCGCTCGATGGCGCCCCGGGTGGCCGCTTCCGGCAGGTTTTCTTCTACTTAGGGACTGACTACCAGCTGGCGCGCATGCGATCGCGTACTAGTTGGGAACTACGGCGGTTCTCCGCGCCAAGGCGGCACTTCAGTGAGGCATCCCGGCGGGCGTCAGCGATGGCGTCGCGCAGGGTATCGGTGACCAGCGTCAGATCGCGGGCGTCCGGTGCGTCAGGATTACTGATATCCAGCAGAGCGGAGAGCAGGCCGAGCGTCGCGTAGTTGCTGACGTCATAGGCCATAGGCGGAATGGTTGCCGCCAGTTTCTCCAGCGCTTCAACGGTACGCAGGGTGATCCGCGCGGCCGACTCTTTACCCATCGCATGCACCAGTACCCCGGCGTCGTTAAACGCGATCAGTCGATTAGCCTGGTAGCCGTGGGCGAGAAACGCCCCGGACATCGCTTTGCCGACGATCAGGCCAATCACCGGATGCCCGGCAAGACGCGCCTTCGCGTATGCGCCTGCGGCGCCAGCCAGCGCCTGATGAATACCAAATGCTTCTTCGCGACGGCCATAGGCCTGGCTGGGGACATCGATAACCGCGATAATCGGGCGCTTCACCGTTTTATCGGCATCGGCGTCGAGGGTTTCGTTGACCACTTTTGCCAGCGTCCAGCCTTCGAGCAGGCCAACTTCACCCTGAGCGGCGCGTGGGTAATGGTTATTAGCATCCGGTACCACGGCGATAAAACGGGCGCTTTCACCGTTAAAATCGGCGTCGGCAACCTGCACCGATGGGCACAGACCGGTCATTAGCGGGGCATTCGGCGCCAGCTGATTTAGCCACAGCGCGGCGCGATTAGTGAACTGGCTCATTATTTCACCTCCCGGGCGAATAGCTGTTTGATCTGCGCGGTGTCCGCCTGCTGGCGGGTATCGAATCGGGTCAAACGGGTCAGGAAATCTTCATATTTGTCGCTGCGATGCTGCGCGGGCACGCCTTTGGCGATCGCCTCGTTCATCGCGCTTTTCACCGCGTTGATACCATCGCCTACCAGGGCATCGACCAGGCCGCTGGCGTAGCGAATTTCGCCGCCGGTCATGCTCCAGATAAACGGACGGTCGCGGGAGTCATACTCTTCAATCCCCGCTTCCTGCTCGATAACCTGCGGCCCGTTGAGGCCCAGACGCGCTTCACGGGTGACAATCAGGTAGCTACACAGCGCCGCGGCGATGGACATTCCGCCGAAGCAGCCGACGGTGCCGGCAACGATGCCGACCACCGGGGTATAGCGGCGCAGGTCGACTATTGCGGCATGAATATCGGCGATGGCAGCAAGGCCCAGGTTGGCTTCCTGCAGGCGCACGCCGCCGGTTTCCAGACACAGCACGGCCTGAGTGGGAATACCGTTGCGGTTATCTTCCGCCGCCAGCTCAAGGGCGGCGGCCATTTTCGCGCCGGAGACCTCACCCATGCTGCCGCCCTGGAAGGTACCTTCAATGGCAATCACCACCGCCGGCTGGCCATTGATGGTCCCTTTTGCAACAACCATACCGTCGTCGGATTGCGGGACGATGCCCTGCGCGCCGAGCCACGGCGACATAATGCCGTCGAAAGGATCCAGCAGTTCGCGATAGCTGCCGTCATCCAGCAGGGTGCGGGCGCGTTCACGAGCGCGGAGTTCAATAAAGCTGCGATCGTTACGCATGAGCCACCTCCTCAAAAACCTGTTCAATACGGATCCGCGCGACGCCGGGCGTGGCGCCGAAGTCGTGGATGATCAGCTGTCCGCCGGGCAGGCCGTTAATCAGGCTCAGCCGTTCGAATAGCGCGTTCCAGCGCGCCTGGCTGTTGTCCGCGGAGGTGGTGATTTCTACGTTAAGCGTATCGCTCTGTCCGGCGGTATAGAGCACTTCCATATCGCCGGAGCCTACAACGCCTGCCAGCGCTTTGCCGCTGAGGGCGCGGTTGGCAGGGAATGACAATTTAATCTGTTCCATAACATCCTCTGAATGCGTTAAGCGGAAACCCGGTCGAGAAACAGGGTGGCGGCAAGAAGATCCGCCGCGCCACCCGGCGAGGCGTTCTGCGCCAGCATCTGCGCATCAAGACGCGCCAGCGCGGCGCGTCCCCTGGCTGTCGCACATCCTCCCGCTGCCAGCACCTCGCCAGCGCCTTGCCGCATCGCTTCAAGGCCCGCCATTCCGGCGCGGGAGAGTACGCAGGTATCGCTAAGCGAAGTCATAATCGCCATCAGCGCATCAAGCCGGGCCTGCTCTTCACTGGCTCCCTCGGCCCGGCTGCGCAATAGCCGCGGCAGGGCAAGGGTAGTGACGTGCGGAAAAGCGCGCTGCGCTTCTTCCCGCGCGCCCGGAACCTGCCAGCGGCGGCTGGCGCGCAGGCCTTTACTGAAAGTTTTCGGCGCGCAGGCATCCGGCAGACGGGCGAGGGCGGCGGCGGTTTCCGCAATCCTCTGTGCATGACCCTCTCCTCCCAGCATCGCCGTCGCGCTGACCAGCAGGCCCAGCGCCCAGATAGCGCCGCGATGGGTATTGACCCCGGCAGTCGCCTGCATCATCTGCGCTTCGCCTTCGCGGCCCAGCCGGCCAACGGTTTCACGCAGGGCAACGTCCGCCGGCCGCAGCCAGCTCTGCTGGGCTAGCGCATGAAACGTTGGCTGCAGGCTGCGGGCTGAACGCTCCATCAGCGCCAGGCTCAGATCCTGATGCGCGCCGTTGCCGCGGCTATCGACCAGGCCCGGTTTAGGGCTGAGTCGCGCCTCGTCAACGAGGCAGGCGCTGGCGGTATGGGCCAGCCAGCGGGCCCGGGTTTCAGCAAACTGGGGAGAGAGTTTTTTCATTACCAGCTCCGGAATTTTGCCGGTGGGTTGTACAGACCGTCGGACCACTCAACCAGATCGGCCACGCTACCGGCGGCAAGCAGGGAGCGGGTGGCATCGCTGCGGCGGATACCGATATCCTCCGGATACACGACTTTGCCGCTTTGGCGCAGTGCGGCCACGCGTTTGGCATCAACGCCGAGACCGATATCGGTGATCCCGGCCACGGCGGCTACCATAGCCCGGCGCTCTTCAAGGCTTTCCGCCCGATAGAGATAGGCGATGCCTTCTTCGGTCAGTACATGGGTAACGTCATCGCCGTAAATCATTACCGGCGCCAGCGGCATCCCGGAGGTTTTGGCGACTTCAACGGCGTCAAGTTTTTCCACGAAGGTCGGTTTCACGCCCGCCTGGAACGTTTCCACCATCTGTACCACCAGCTTTTTACCGCGCTGCATCGGGTCCGGTTCGGTAATCATGTTGAGCCATGCCGGCGTGGCGTGGCGGCGACCGTGCGGATCATGGCCCATATTCGGCGCGCCGCCGAAGCCGGAGAGGCGGCCGCGGGTCACCGTGGAGGAGTTAGCGTAGCCGTCAACCTGAAGGGTCGAACCGATAAACATATCTACCGCATACTGTCCCGCCAGCTGGCAGAAGGCGCGGTTGGAGCGCATGGAGCCGTCGGCGCCGGTAAAGAAGATATCCGGACGCGCGCGAATGTACTCTTCCATCCCCAGCTCGCCGCCGAAGCAGTGGACGCTCTCTACCCAGCCGCTTTCAATCGCCGGAATCAGCGTCGGGTGCGGATTCAGCGTCCAGTGTTTACAGATCTTACCCTTCAGACCGAGCTGTTCGCCGTAGGTTGGTAGCAGCAGTTCGATGGCGGCGGTGTTAAAGCCGATCCCGTGGTTCAGGGATTGCACCTGATGCTCGGCGTAGATGCCTTTAATCGCCATCATCGCCATCAGGATATGTTCCTGTTTAATCAGGCGCGGATCGCGGGTAAACAGCGGCTCGATAAAGAACGGTTTATCCGCGACGACTACGTAGTCAATCCACGAACCGGGGATATCCACGCGCGGCAGATCGCATTCGTCATCCACCAGTTCGTTAACCTGGGCAATAACGATGCCGTCATGAAACGCGGCGGCTTCTACCAGCGCCGGAGTGTCTTCGGTGCTCGGCCCGGTGTACAGGTTACCCTTGCGGTCGGCTTTATAACCGGCTATCAGCGCGACGTTCGGCGACAGGTCTACATAAAGACGGGAATAAAGCTCGATATAGGTGTGGATAGCGCCGATTTCCAGCAGGCCATCTTCCAGCAGCTGCGAAATACGCAGGCTCTGGGTACCGGAGAAGGAGAAATCGAGCTTGCGGGCGATACCTTTTTCGAAGAGGTCCAGGTGCTCGCTGCGCCCGACGCTCGGCATAATCATATGCAGGTCGTGAATTTTTTGCGGGTTAACTTCCGCCAGCATCCGCGAGAGGAAATCAGCCTGTTTCTGGTTGTTACCTTCCAGCACCACGCGGTCGCCGGGGGCCAGCAGCTGCTCAAGGGCCGCAACCAGCTGGTCGGTGGGGATCACTTTGCCTGAGACCCTGGCCTCGGCCAGTCGCCGCTGTTTTTCCGTACGGCGACGGTTCCAGACGCGTCCCGTCGTTTGTTCGGCACTCATTATTAACCTCCTGATTCGACGAATCGTTTTGATTGTCCTGGTGTGGGAATAAGTGTGCGTCGCGACGTGGCGGGCATCAATTAAGGCCGATGGAGAATCGTTAGCGTAAGAGTAATGATTGGTGGGGTAGAGATGTGATGGCGATCAATAATGATAGTGAATGATTGGTCTACGAGGAGGCGACGTAGAGATAAAAGTGAAGAGTGGGGGAATTTTCCGGTGGCGCAGCTTCTCCCCGGCTCGCACTGCGTTTAGCCGGGCTACGGGTTCACAGCCGCTTGTAGGCCGGTAGCCCGGACAGATGCGCCAGCATCGCCTCCGGGAAGTTTTGCCACTCCGCAGTCAGTCCCCAGGGGGCGGCGCAAGCGCCTGCCCGGGCTACAGGTTCACAGCCGTCTGCGGGCCGGTAGCCCGGACAGATGCGCAGCATCGCCTCCGGGAAAAGCGCGTGCAATGTCGTTAGTTTTTACTCAAATCACTCAGCAGAAAGGCAATACTCTGCCCGGCCACCGTCTGTTCGAGGGCGATTTTGACAATGATCGTCAGCGGTACCGAAAGCAGCATCCCTACCGGACCCAGCAGCCAGCCCCAGAAAATCAACGACAGGAAGACCACCAGCGTCGATAACCCCAGCCCGCGGCCCATAATGCGCGGTTCAAGGATGTTGCCGAACACCAGGTTAATCACCAGATAGCCCGCCAGGACCACCAGCGCTTCGTACAGACCGCCGAAGACCAGCACCTGTAAAATCGGCGGGATCGCCGCGAGGACCGAGCCAATATTCGGAATATAGTTGAGAGCAAAAGCCAGCAGCCCCCACATAAAGGCAAAACGAACGTCCAGCAGCACCAGCATTCCCCAGACCACCAGTCCGGTCACCAGGCTGATGGCGGTTTTTAATACAAGGTAGTGGGAGACGCTATCCAGCGCCCGTTGAATCGCGCCCATGCCTTCCACCGGCCGCGACATCAGCTGCTGCAGCTTTGCCGGAAGCTGCGGGACCTCCAGCAGCATAAATACCACCGTCAGCAGCAGCAGGAAGATAGAGGACATGGCGTTTGAAAGCTGGGTAAGCAGACTGGTCACCAGCGTCATCACCGCGTTAGGGTCAATGTACTTATTAAGCTCTACCACCGAGACGGTAAAGCCGAAGCGCTGCAGCCATGGCGCGATAGTCTGCATCGGTTCATAAAGATAATTGCGGTACTGCGGCAGCGTGCGCGCCAGTTCGTTAAGCGAGGTGCCCAGCGAGGCCAGTAGCACCACGGCCAGCAGGACAATGACGCCGACCAGCAGCGAAATAGCCAGTACCCGCGGCACCCGACAGCGCACCATGAGCTGAACCAGCGGGTTAATCACTACCGCCAGAAAGATCGCCAGAATAAAAGGAACGATAATATCCGCCGCGAAGCGAATACCAGTCAGGATGATCACCATCATGCCAAGCATGATGACAATTTTTAAGCCGTTAAGCGTAATGATGGGTTTGGCCATACCGCTCCCTGCGAGAGAAAAAATGGGGTCTAATATGCGTTTATTGTAGACGCTGGCAAAGACAGCGTCTCAACGCGTCGCGTTGGTTAAAATGAAAAGCGCGACCCATGAATAAATAATTGACGAAACGCTATCATAATGGCGAACACCCCAGTAAAAAGCTAATCCAAATCAAATATCCGAGGTAAAGAACTGCAAAGACTTTGAGTTAAATGTGGCGTTATGGTACAAATCTGCGTGTGTATAACTACAGAGGACAATTTTCATCCGCAAATGATGAGAAGCAATACCGCGGATAATTGTAATTTTATGGACAATCAGTTCAGGATGTATATTTCTTATCACCCTGCAGTATCCCTCTTCAACTCCCGCTTCCTCGGCGAGCAGCACTGGCGCTCGGCGCTTTAGTTTTCTTCTCTCTGCCTGAGCTGGCGCGCTGCGCACGGCTAAATTAACGTCAGAATTTTTCCGGTTTACTTCGCAGTAAGCCGTCATGGATTATATTCTCAAGCAGGAGAAGGAATCATGTTTTATTGGATTTTATTAGCTTTAGCTATCGTTGCTGAAATTACCGGCACTTTGTCGATGAAATGGGCAAGCGTAAGCGGCGGGCATACTGGTTTTATTTTAATGCTGGTTATGATCGCGCTTTCCTATATTTTTCTCGCGTTCGCGGTGAAAAAAATCGCCCTCGGCGTAGCCTACGCCCTGTGGGAAGGGATTGGGATTTTACTGATCACCATTTTTAGCGTCCTGTTGTTTGATGAGACGCTGTCGATGATAAAAATCGCCGGGCTGGTCACCCTGGTCGCCGGGATTGTCTTGATCAAATCCGGGACGCAGAAAGCGGTAAAACCAGGCAAGGAGAAAGCGCATGCAACAGTTTGAGTGGGTCCACGCCGCCTGGCTGGCGCTGGCGATTGCGCTGGAAATTATCGCCAACGTTTTTCTTAAGTTTTCCGACGGCTTTCGCCGTAAATTCTATGGCGTGATGTCGCTGGCTGCGGTGCTTGGCGCCTTTAGCGCGCTCTCGCAGGCGGTCAAGGGGATTGACCTGTCGGTAGCCTATGCGTTGTGGGGCGGTTTCGGTATCGCGGCGACCATTGCCGCCGGCTGGGTGCTGTTTGGCCAGCGTTTGAACCATAAAGGCTGGATCGGGGTGATCCTGCTGGTGGCCGGCATGGTGTTAATTAAACTCGCCTGATATGATGCCGCCTGCGAATGCGGGCGGCAAAATCTGCTCTCTGTATTACGCTTAAAAAATGAGCCTGTTCGGGCAATTTAGCCACCGGCCGTGATGAGGGCAGAACATGATTCACTTGCCAGGTTGGCGCAATATTCCCTCCGCCAGAACGCTTTCCATCATGATCTTTTTCGCCGGGATCGGCCTCATCGTGTCGGTGGTTTTTCTGCTCTATCTCTCCCAGCATCTGATTGGCCAGAAAGCGAACGAAATTGATAAGCATCGCTCCGTTTTATCGGTTAATGGCGCGGTGCAGACGTCGGTTAACCGCGTGCTGTCGCTGGTTCTGGATAATTCCGTCTGGGATGATGCCGTGAGTCAGACCTATGCCGGAAGGCTCGATCCGCAGTGGCTCTATAATTCCTGGGGTTCTGGTTTCAAGATTAACAATCTCTATGACGGTACTTTCGTACTCGATCAGCACTACCGCGTACTGTGGGGATCGTTTCGCAGCCAGCCCTTCCCCGGGCAGGATACGCAGTTTCTCGGCAGCGGCTTCCACGCGCTTATTTCGCAGCATGCCGCCGCGCTGCGCAGCGGTAAAAGCGCCTGGGCTGGCATTACCGGCACCCGCGCCGGTATTGCTTTTATCGGCATCGGCCTGATCCGTCCGACGGTCGGACGCCTGCAGGTGTTTGATGATACCCGCCGCTATCTGGTGATTACCCGCCATATCAACCCGCAAATGCTTGAACGTCTAGGCGATACGTTCCAGATTCGCAATCTGCACGTCACCCAGACCGGCGGCGAATACAGCATTCCGCTACGTACCCAGGCCGGGGAAACCGTGGGCTACCTGAGCTGGCAGCCCGGCCTGCCCGGCGCCGAAGCGTCGCGGGCGGCATCGAACAGCATTCGGCTGATTGCAGCGGTGGCGGCAGGGCTGATCCTGCTGTTTATCCTGTTCAGCTGCCTCGGGCTGTACAAACTGGCGCGTGGCGAAAGCGTGGCGCGTCATACCACCATGACCGACTGGCTGAGCCGCCTGCCTAACCGGCGGGCGCTGATCGAACGGCTTAATCAGGTTTGTGAAAATTCGCGCTATCAGACGCAAAGCGTGGTGTTTATCGATCTCGACGGCTTTAAGGACGTTAATGATAACTACGGTCACGACGTCGGCGATGCGCTGATCCTGCATATTGCGAAGGCGCTGCGGGAGCGGGTTCCCCCGGAAGGGATGCTGGCGCGGATGGGGGGCGACGAGTTCGCAATGACGATAAGCGGCGCAGAGGCGGCCAATCAGGCTTCGGTCTTTGCCCGCGCGGTGCTGGAACTGTTAAACGCACCGATTATCCTGAGCGGACGCAAAATCTATATCAGCGCCAGTATCGGTATTGCCAGCGGCGTGCCGGCAAGCTGTTCCAGCACGGAGCTTTTTCGTCGCGCCGATATTGCCATGTACCACTCAAAAAAGACTGGCAAAGGGCGTACCACCTGGTATGACGACGCGCTCAGCGACGCGCGGCAGTATCAGCTCAATATCGAGAATGGCATTCGTCAGGGACTGGAGAACGAAGAGTTCGATGTCTGGTATCAGCCGATCGTCAACGCTGATACGCTGGTGATGGAAGGGGTGGAAGCGCTGCTGCGCTGGCCGCGACGCCCGCAGGGGGCGTTGCCGCCGGATGCGTTTATCGGTATCGCCGAAAGCAGCGGCCTGATATACGCCCTCGGTCAATTTGTCCTGCATCGCGCCTGCAGCGATCTGCAGCCGTTAGGCGATCTGCTTCTGTCGGTAAATATCTCCCCGGCGCAGTTCCGCGATCCGGAGTTCGAGTCGCGGGTAGTCCAGGTGCTGGGACGCTGCCATTTTCCGGCCCGTCGCCTTCAGCTTGAGGTTACCGAGAGCTATGTTCTGGAGAATCCCGACCGCGCGAGAACGGCGATTAAAAATTTAAAATCGCTGGGTATCGCGGTAGCGCTCGACGATTTTGGTACCGGCTACTCCAGCATCGGCTACTTACGCAGCTTCAGCTTCGACAGCCTCAAGATCGATAAATCGCTGGCCGGATTGGTGGATGTTGATACCCAGGCCGCAGAGCTGGTGCGCGGTACCGTGAGAATTGCCGGGGCGCTGGACATCACGGTGGTGGCGGAAGGCGTAGAGAATCAAAAACAGCTGGCGCTGCTGCGGCGGGCGGGATGCGACAGATTGCAGGGCTACTATTTTAGCGAACCGATGCCCGTCACGTCGTTACTGCAACTGCGCCAGCAGCAGGGCTGACCGCTTACTGGGCGGCCAGGGCTTCCAGCTTATCGCGAAAACCGGTCACCGAGATGGCGCGGTTATCCGCTCGCCAGCGATCTTTTGGTCCAGGCGCCGAGCTTTGAACCGCAATCACCTGCCAGCCATCATCAGTTTTCAGCAGCAGCGGCGAGCCGCTATCGCCCGGCAGCGTATCGCACTGATGGGAGAGCACCGATGCCTGCGCCCAGCCGGTGACCACGCAATCCTGATGGGTGTAGAGATTATCCAGATGATCTTCCGGATAGCCAGACTGAGTCACTTTTCGTTCGGCGGTTTTTAGCGCGGCGGTCAGATCGGCTTTGCTGCCGCTAAAAATCGGCACCGGCGTAATGCCGGAAGGGGCGTAGCGCAGCACGATAAGGCCAAAATCCCACGGCGCCGCGGCGCTGGGAACTATCCAGCCATCGCCGTCTGCCTTAAGCCGTTTGCCCAGTGAAGGATCTACCCGACCTTCGATACCGTGAATTTCGTACACCCAGCCGCCTTTACGCGAGATAAAACGCAGAGCGACGGGTTTGTCTGGCTTACCTTTAGGTGGCGTAAGCAGACAGTGCCCGGCGGTGAGCGCCAGATTGGGGGAAATCAGCGTGGCGGTACAGAGATTACCGCTGGCGGTTTCCAGCTGCCCGATAGCATCCCAGGGATCGTCTGTGGGATTGCTGACGGGTTTACGGTCGTCATGACCAAAAAACAGCGTCTTAATATCTTTCGCACTCATGCCATCATCATCGGCCTGCACCAGCGCAGGGAAAAGACAGATCGAACACAGTAATAACAGTACGTCTCTACGCATATCACTCTCTGGGGAGATAATTATGTCTATTGAAAGTAGCAGCAGATTTAAGTTTATGAAAGTTAAGAACAATTTTAATTAAGCCAGACGGCGGGTTAATCCAGCCAAAAACGCGCCTTCATGACGGATCAATGGTGTTATTTCAAGATGTTAACGCTGTTTGGCCGCGGCGCTATTTCCGCAGAAAAGGGCGGCGGAAGCAACATAAATCGTGTATCCGAACGTACATCAGATGAGGGAACATAACCTGATTTCCGCTTCAGCTTATTCTTAAGTCCATTCAGAAAAAAAAAGCCGCTATTGGGTAAAATATGCAATTTCTTCACAGGAAAAACGCACTTCTTTACCTGTTTCTTACTTACTTTCAAAGCGAAACATTTTCTCACCGTAAACGTTGTTATTGCTACCCGCTTGTTGAGCAAACAGAGATGTTATCCCGGCGATGATATCTGCAATGTCTAACACCCGATGTACGGGAGGATTTATGTCTAAACAAGGTATTCGCGCATTAGTTTATGTTTCGGTCGTATCCGCGATGATCTGGGGCGCTACGGGCTATCTATTAGTTGCCGCGGTTCACGTTCTCTAATTCGGGCTCCTCTCCCCGGCGGAGAATATTATCGGGGAGCGGGCCGGGGATATGCTGATTTAAAAAGTGATGCAGTAAAGCGATGGGCTGTGGGCTGAGAGGGTTTTTCGGCCAGACAAAATAGTAGCCTTCGCCGGTAGTTACCGCCGTCGGGAAGGGTAAGGCCAGCAGCCCGGCGCGTATCGCGGGTAGATTAAGCAGCAGATCGCCAATGCTGACGCCGTGCCCGCTCATCGCCGCCATGGTGCCTTGCTCAAGGGTATCAAAGACGATGCCCTGAGCAATATCCGGCGCAGGTCGCTCATAATGCTCGAGCCAGCGCCGCCAGTCACGGCGATCGGTGGACGGATGTATCAGCGTGCAGGCCGCTAAATCTTGCCTGGCCTGCTGCATCATCCCCGGTGCGCAAAGCGGGATTAACCATTCGGCAAAAAGCAGGCTGCAGCAGTTATTATTGCCAAAATTGCCATCTCCCAGGAGGATTGCGCAGTCGAATGGCTCCTGAGTAAAATCGACGCTGTCGCGATCCATCCACAGGCTGCTCATTTCCACTTCCGGTCGCTGGTGCTGCTGGCGAAACTGTTGCAGGACGTCCAATAGCCAGCGCATCGTAAGCGTTGACGGCGCCTTCAGCCGTAGCTTGCCTGCCTGACGACGCAGGGTCTGGCAGGCCCGGTCTATCGATGAAAAACTCTCATTCAGCGCCTTCGCCAGCTGATAGCCGGCATCGGTAAGCGTGACCTTTGGGCCATGGCGAACAAAAAGCCGGCATGCAAACCATGACTCCAGGGTGCTGACGTGGCGACTGACGGCGCCGGTCGTGACGTGCAGCGCCGCGGCGGCCTGACTAAACGAACCAAGCCGAGCGGCGGTTTCAAAAGCGCGCAGTGCGTAGAGCGGCGGCATAGACATTGGCACAGATTTTCAATATTGAGTAAAACTCACATTCAAACTCACTATAAGTCGTTTTTCAACTCTGAAATCAGAGAGGAAGATAGGGTTTTAATTGGGAAATGGTGAGTTTAAATCATGAATATCTCTTTGCTGACGGCCTACTCTTTGACGGTACTGGCGCTTATTGCCACCCCGGGGCCGGTGGTGGTGTTAGTGACCGGCGCGGCGGCGCGGGAAGGCTTTGCCAGTGCGGTGCGCACGATGATTGGCGGGAATCTGGCTTCTTTAGTGCTGCTGGCCGCTGCTGCTGCGATGCTGAACGGCATAGTGGCGCTTGATCCACGCGCGCTAACGCTGATGGCGACGATCGGATCGCTGTTTATTATTCGACTTGCGCTGGGGATGTTGCGTGCAGAGCCGGTGACGCAGGATGCATCGAAAAAGCGTAGTGGGGTGATGGCAGGATTTGCGACCGCGTTAAGCAATCCCAAAGATATCCTGTTTTTTGCCGCGTTTTTTCCGCAGTTTATTCCTGTAACCGACAGCTTCGGTTTTAGCCTGGGGCTCCTGACGGCGGTATGGGCGATGATCGACTTAGGCGTGCTTACGCTCTATATTCTGGCGGTTCGTCGTTGGTTAACGGCGCGTTACGCCCAGCGATTAACAACGGTGTCGGCGTTTTTCCTGCTAATTCTGGCGCTTTACGGCCTGGGCTACAACCTCTGGCAGCTAAGTCTTCAGTAGAGGAAAAAACGGCTGGCGACCAGCGCGCAGATAATCAGCAGGATCAGGATGAGCTCAAAACGGTAGCGCCGCAGCATAGTGCTCTCCGGAAAAAAACGGCGCTGAAGCCAGCGCCGGTATTATATCAATCAATCTCACCCGGGAGATTAAGCAGCCGGTTGGGCAGCAGCTTTAGCGGTATGGTGCCTGGTGGTTTTGTGGTGCTTTTTCGCAGCCTGGGCTTTCTGAGCTACCGGTTTAGCGGCGGCCTTTTTGTGTTTTTTGGCGGCCTGAGCCTTCTGGGTGGCAGCCGGTTTAGCTTCTGCTTTCTTGTGCTTTTTAGCCGCCTGCGCTTTCTGCTCTGCAGCCGGTTTAACAGCGGCTTTATGGTGTTTCTTGTGATGGGTCGCTTTAGCGGTGGTGCTGTGAGTTGCAGCAGCCGGAGCCGGAGTGGCGGTGGTGGCGGCATCGGCAGCGAAAGCGACAGAAGACAGACCCATAGCAGCGGCAACGACCAGAGCTAATACTTTTTTCATTCTGATATCCTCGAAAAGGTTTCTTGTTTCAACCCCACTGCGGGGCCGTTGAAAGAACTATATGCTTGTCTTATCGAGGTTTCCGTGAGTGTTTGGTATCGGCGTGTAACCGTATGTACAACCTGCTCTCACCGGGGATAATTGGGCGCCGGGAGCGGCCCGACGCCCGTAGCTTACAGATACCGCGAGGTGAGGTGCTGGCGGAAAAAGTCGCTGTTAAGGTCTTCCCCGGTCGCATGCTGTATCAGCTGCGAGGTGGTGAAACGGCTGCCGTGCTGCCAGATATTCTGCCGCAGCCAATCGAAGAGGGCGGTAAAGTTACCGTTGGCGATATCGCTTTCTAGCTGCGGTAGCGCCCGTCTGGCGGAAGCCATCAGCTGAGCGGCGTACATAGCGCCCAGCGTGTAGGACGGGAAGTAGCCAAAACCGCCATCGGTCCAGTGGATATCCTGCATACAGCCGTCCCGATAGTTGCCGGTAGTAGACAGTCCCAGCCAGTGCTGCATTTTTTCATCCCACAGCGCCGGAATATCATCAACCTCGATATCGCCATCAATCAACGCACGTTCAATTTCGTAGCGCAGAATGACGTGCGCCGGATAGCTCACCTCGTCGGCGTCGACGCGGATAAAGCCCGGTTTGACGCGTTGATTCCAGGCGATAAAGTTGTCGCGGCTAAAGGCCGGCTGCTCGCCAAAGTACCGGCGTACCGTTGGCAGCAGGCGTTGCAGAAAGGCTTCGCTGCGGCCGAGCTGCATTTCGAAAAACAGGCTTTGCGACTCGTGGATTGCGGTAGAGCGGGCGAGAGCGATGGGCTGATCGATCCAGTTACGCGGTAGATTTTGTTCGTAGCGTGCGTGACCGGTTTCATGAATCACGCCAAACAGCGCGCTGAGCAGATCGTTCTCGTTGTAGCGCGTGGTGATACGCACGTCCTGGGGCACGCCGCCGCAGAAAGGGTGGGCGCTGATATCCAGCCGTCCGCCATCAAAATCAAAGCCCAGCACGCGCATCGCTTCCAGCCCCAGTTCGCGCTGGTCAGCAATCGGAAACGGCCCTTGAGGTTCGATGAGCGGCGTTTGCGCCTGCTTTTCAACCACTTTCTCCAGCAGCGTGGGAAGCCATGACTTGAGGTCAGCGAACAGCACATCAAGACGCGTACTGGTCATATCCGGTTCAAAAATATCCAGCAGCGCGTCATAGCGGGAGCAGCCTTTTGCCGCGGCGCGAATCTGCGCCTCTTCGCGGCTCAGCTTGACCACTTCCCGCAGGTTTTCAGCAAAACCCTGCCAGTCGTTCGCCGGACGCTGGCTGCGCCAGGCGTGCTCGCAGCGGCTACCCGCCAGCGATTTCGCTTCCACCAGGCTTTCCGGCAGCAGCGCCGCCTGCTCGTACTGGCGGGTCATCTCGCGCAGGTTTGCCTGCTCAGCATCGTTCAGCTCTTCCTGAAGCGCATTGCGCAGCCATTCGCCCACTTTTTTATCGGTCAGAATCTGATGTTGCAAAACGCCAAGCTCAGCCAGCGCTTCGCCGCGGGCCGCGCTGCCGCCGGGCGGCATCATGGTGAACATGTCCCAGCCGGCGATGGCGGAGAGATGCGAAAAGCGGGAAAGGCGCTGAAAGGTCTTTACAAGTGACTGATACGGCGAGCTTTTTTCCATATTGTCGGATCCTGTTGGCTGCGTTTGCATAGGTGAGAATGAGGAGTATTCCATCACAATTCCTTTACCTTTCCCACAATGAAAAACCGGGGTGATGCTGACCTGGACGTCAGGCAGCGCTGGAATTGACCATCTGACCACAGCTACCCTAATGGAGTAAGGTGGTACAGACGGGTAAGTGATTGCCCGGACGGTTCATCAGCATAATGTCATGATTAATCGATTGCGTATTTTATGTTTGGCTCGAAATAATCCGGATGTGCGCAAAATAGCAGTTTCTTTCTCTGTGGTCGGCTAAAATATAAACATAGACAGGCCGCTGATGTGAGGTGGATTATGAATCCGTTTACCTGGCTGTTTATCGCACTGCTTTCTATGGACGCCGTCAGAGAACTGATGGGCATGTCGTCGGTACTGGGAATGTGGTGAACTGCGTGGCCCGCTTCAGGCCACGCAAGCCCGCGTTACTTCAGGCGCTTGTGCAAACAGGCGCCGGTAAGCAGCGCAGCCAGCAGCATCAGCGCAATAAACCCGCCAACGCCGTTCCAGCCGTAATTATGCCAGAACACGCCGCCTAATGTCCCCGCCATGCTGGATCCCAGATAGTAGCTGAATAAATAGAGCGACGAGGCCTGGCCACGCGCGCGGCGGGCTCGTGGGCCGATCCAACTGCTGGCGACCGAGTGGGCTGCGAAAAATCCCGCAGAGAATAGCAGCATGCCGATGAAAATCAGCCACAGCGATGAGAATAACGTCATCAACAGCCCGCCGAGCATAACCGCCGTGGAAAACAACATCACCGGGCCGCGGCCATAGCGCACGGTCATCGCACCGGCTTTTGGCGAGCTCCATGTTCCGGTTAAATAGGCCACCGAAAGCAGGCCTACGACCGCCTGGCTTAATGACCACGGCGAGAGCATCAAGCGATAGCCAATATAGTTAAACAGAGTGACGAAGGACCCCATTAACAAAAAACCTTCGAGGAACAGCAGGGGCAGCCCGCGATCGCGCCAGTGCAGACGAAAGTTGATCAGCAGCGTTTTTGGTCGCAGCGAGGTCGGACGGAAGTGGCGCGATTCCGGCAGGATGCGCCAGAACATCAGTGCTGCGGCAAGGGCGAAGCCGCTAATGACCGCCAGCGCAATCCGCCAGCCGAAGAAATCGGTGAATACACCGGTCAGCAGACGACCGCTCATGCCGCCGATGGAGTTACCGCTGATATACAGCCCCATCGAGAACGCCACCACGCTGGGATGGATCTCTTCGCTCAGGTAGGTCATGCCGACCGCCGCCACGCCGCTCAGCGACAGACCAATCAGGGCGCGCATAATCAGGATCCCGTGCCAGCTGGACATCATCGTCGACAGCAGGGAGCAGCAGGAAGCCAGCACCAGCGCCGTCACCATTACCTGCTTGCGGCCAATCGCGTCAGAGAGCGGGCCGGTAAACAGCAGGCCGACCGCCAGCATGGCGGTGGAGATGGACAACGAGATACTGCTGCTGGCCGGTGAGACGCCGAATTCAGTGGAGAGCACGGGCAGGATCGGCTGAACACAATAAAGCAGCGCGAAAGTCGCCAGTCCGGCAGAAAAGAGCGCAAGCGTAACGCGAATAAATTGCGGAGTGCCGCGTTTGATAAACTGGTTTGGCTGAGGAGCGATGGTGTCGCTGACGTCGCTTGCCGGGACGGTGTCAGCGGTAGTTGTACGGCTCACGGAAAAATCCTTGCTGATATACAGAGTTAAATGACCTTGCAGGGCACTTATTAAGGGTATGAAAATGTAAATATTCTGTCTAATATATTAATAATCTCAAATAAGACGTTTTAAATATGAATATTGAGCTGCGTCATCTGCGCTACTTTATTGCGGTGGCGGAAGAACTCCATTTTGGTCATGCGGCGGCGCGGTTGAACATATCTCAGCCGCCGCTTAGCCAGCAGATTCAAATCCTTGAGCAGCAAATTGGCGCACGTCTGTTTGCTCGTACCAACCGCAGCGTTAGCCTGACGGATGCCGGCAAGCAGTTTCTCGCCGATAGCCGGCAGATCCTCTCGCAGGTGGAAGATGCCGCCGCGCGGGCCGCTCGTCTTCACCACGGCGAGACCGGCGAACTACGCATTGGCTTTACTTCGTCAGCTCCCTTTATTAAGGCGGTATCGGACACGTTGTCGACCTTCCGCCATCGCTATCCGGATGTGCATATTCAGACGCGGGAAACCAACACTCGCGAGCAGATTGTGCCGCTAAACGAAGGGGCGCTGGACCTGGGGCTGATGCGTAACACCCAACTGCCGGAAACGCTGGTCTGGGAAAGAGTGCTGCGTGAACCGCTGCTGGCGATGGTGCCCCGGGACCATCCGCTGGCGAGCCAGCCTGGCGTTAGCCTGCGGGAGCTGGCGCGGGAGCCGTTCGTCTTTTTTGATCCTCATGTTGGTACCGGACTGTATGACGATATTCTGGGGTTAATGCGCCGCTACGACCTGACGCCGGTCATCACCCAGGAGGTGGGGGAAGCCATGACCATTATCGGCCTGGTTGCCGCCGGGCTTGGCGTGTCGATTTTACCGGCCTCATTCCGGCGGGTTCAGCTGTCGGAAATGTGCTGGTTGCCCATCGAAGAGCAGGATGCGGTCTCGGAAATGTGGCTGGTATGGTCTAAGCATCGTGAGCAGGGTCAGGCGGCGCGCCGTTTTCGCGAATCGCTGCTGGCCAGCGCCAGGTGATGCATTTAAGACAAATCAGGGCTAAAAATGTGCGGTAAATCACAAGGCTAAGTAAAAATTTGACGAGTACCGTTGAAGTGCTTCACCATAGCCCTCAGTTTATTTCGAAGCGCGAAAATAAAGGGAGTCAACGGTGGTAGCGGACAGTCAGCCAGGCCATATCGATCAAATAAAGCAGACCAACGCGGGCGCAGTTTATCGCCTGATTGATCAGCTTGGCCCGGTGTCGCGCATCGACCTCTCGCGCTTCGCGCAGCTCGCGCCTGCCAGTATCACTAAAATCGTCCGCGAAATGCTGGAAGCGCATCTGGTTCAGGAAACGGAAATCCAGGAGCCTGGAAGCCGTGGAAGGCCCGCCGTAGGGTTGATGGTGGAAACCGAAGCCTGGCACTACCTCTCAATCCGCATCAGCCGCGGCGAAATCCACCTCGCGCTTCGCGATCTGAGCAGCGCGCTGGTGGTGGAAGAGCAGCTGGAGCTGGCATTACAACACGTCCAGCCCTTTGCGACGCGGCTCCTCGATCACGTAGACCAGTTCTTTATTCGTCACCAAAAGAAGCTGGAGCGTTTAACCGCCATTGCCGTCACTATGCCGGGAATTATCGACACCGAGCACGGTATTATTCACCGGATGCCATTTTATGAAGACGTTAAGGATATGCCGCTGGGCGAGATTTTAGCCAATCATACCGGCGTATCGGTCTATATTCAGCACGACATCAGCGCCTGGACCATGGCCGAATCGCTGTTTGGCGCCTCCAGGGGGGCGCGCGATGTGATTCAGGTGGTTATCGATCACAACGTGGGGGCGGGGGTGATCACCGACGGTCGTCTGCTGCACGCGGGCAGCAGCAGTCTGGTTGAAATCGGCCACACTCAGGTCGACCCGTATGGGAAACGCTGCTATTGCGGCAACCATGGCTGTCTGGAAACCATTGCCAGCGTCGAGAGCGTGCTGGAACTGGCGCAGATCCGCATGGCCAAGTCGATGAGCTCAATGCTGCATCAGCAGCCGCTCAGCGTCGAGTGGCTATGTGAGGCCGCGCTGCAGGGGGATTTACTTGCCCGCGACATTATCAGCGGCGTCGGGAACCACGTTGGGCGGATTCTGGCGATTATGGTTAACCTCTTTAACCCGCAGAAAATCCTTATCGGTTCACCTTTCAACCTCGCCGCTGATATTTTATTTCCGGCAATATCTGATTGCATTCGACAACAATCGTTACCGGCCTACAGCCGACATATTGCCGTTGAAAGCACGCAGTTTTCTAACCGGGGGACGATGGCTGGTGCGGCTCTGGTAAAGGATGCCCTCTATAACGGATCGTTGCTCATACGACTGTTACAGGGTTAACATTTTTTCATATTCACACCAAAAATTGCGCTATCTCAAGCCCGCCCTCGATGGCATCGCGTAGACTTTTTCCACAGTTGATTATTTCTCTCCCGTATATTTCATCAACATAACTGTGGGGTTAGTGATGTTTAAGCGTTTCTTCATAACAGGTACTGACACTTCTGTCGGCAAGACAGTCGTTTCCCGTGCGCTGTTGCAGGCACTCGCTGCCAGCGGCAAAAGCGTAGCCGGGTACAAGCCTGTGGCGAAGGGCAGTAAAGAGACGCCGGACGGACTGCGGAACAAAGATGCGCTGGTTTTACAGAGCGTGTCATCGCTGGTGTTACCGTATGATGCTGTCAATCCCATCGCGTTAAGCGAAGATGAAAGCAGCGTGGCGCATAGTTGCCCAATCAACTACGGTCTGTTGTCGGACGGCCTGCAGCGCATGAGCGCGCAGGTTGAGCATGTGGTAGTCGAAGGTACCGGAGGCTGGCGCAGCCTGATGAACGATCTGCGTCCGCTGTCGGAGTGGGTGGTACAGGAACAGCTGCCGGTGCTGATGGTGGTGGGGATTCAGGAAGGCTGCATCAACCATGCCTTGCTGACCGCACAGGCTATCGCTAACGACGGCCTGCCGCTGATTGGCTGGGTTGCCAATCGTATTAATCCGGGCCTGGCGCATTATGCTGAAATTATCGATGTGCTGAGCAAAAAACTGCCAGCGCCGCTCATCGGTGAATTGCCTTACTTGCCGCGCGCGGAACAGCGCGAACTGAGCCAGTATATCGACTTATCGATGCTCGGCGAGATGATGGCGGTAGATAGAATCCCGGCGTAACGTCCGCGACAGCACCGATGCCAGTACGCTGGCAATCAATAAACCGGGCAGTAAAACGTACTGTCCGGTCATTTCACAAATCATCAGCGTGGACATAATCGGCGCATGGGTTGTCGCCGCCAGAAACGCCGCCATGCCGGTTAAGCCTATCATTATCGCGATCTCCTGGTAATCAGGTAGCCACAGTCCCGTCAGGCTGGCGAACAGCATGCCGATCCCCAGGCCAACAAACAGCGTTGGCGTAAACACCCCCCCCGGCGCGCCGGAACCGCTGCTGGCCAGCACGGCGAGCAGCTTGCAGACAAAGACAAGAATGATAGCGCTGAAGAGCGGCGGCGAAAGCAGATAGCTTTGTACGACACTGTAGCCATTTCCCCAGACGGCCGGCGCGAGAAGCGAGAGCAGGCCGACAATAAGCCCGCCCAGCGCCAGCTGCCAGGGGGGCGACAGACGCAGCCGGACAAAGCACTGATGGCTATAGCTCATCAGCCAGATAAACAGCGGCCCGCAAAGCCCGGCCAGCAAACCCGTTGCCAGCATTAACCCATAGTGGGTCGCGCGCAGGGTGGCGTGAAACTCAACGTGGTAGAGCGGCGCCGAACTTCCGTTCAGCAGATTGGTGAGCAGCAGGGCGGTTACCGCAGCAATGACGACCGGACCAAGCGACGCCAGCATCAGAGTGCCGAATAAGATCTCGGCGATAAACAGGCTGCCGGCAAGCGGCGCATGGTATGCGCTGGCCATCCCGGCGGCGGCGCCGCAGGCGACCCACAGCTTCCACTCATCTTTTGGCGTAAACCGGCGGGCGAACAGCGAGGCGGCCAGCGCGGCCAGCAGGATCATCGCCCCTTCCCGGCCAATAGCGCTGCCGGTGGTGACCACCAGCAGAGAGGCCAGCGATTTTACCAGGCTGGCCGGGGTATCAAACCCGCCGTCGCCGGTCTCGAGAGCTTCCATGTAGTCGGTTGGCGCGTGCGGACGTTCAACACTGCGGCGCTGCCAGAACCATAGCAGGGCGCCTGCGGCAAGGCCGCCCAGCATTGGCGTTAACAGCCGACGCCATCCGGGCATAGACTCAGCGGCGTTCACCAGACTTCCGCTGTCATTGCTCAGAAACAGGCTTTCCAGTCCCGCCATTGCATGGCGGAACAGGGCAACCGCGAGGGCGGCGAAGACGCCGACCAGCATGGCAATGACCAGACGGCGAAACATAACCTGGACATCAGGATAAGCGTGAAGACGATGCATTAGCGAATACGATTAGCGAAACAGATGGCTTATTTTCTCTGGATATAAAGATATAAGCAAAAGCGATAAGTGCGAATGAAGCGGAAAGGTGACATTGTCACTTGCAGGTGATGCCCGGCTGGCGGGCATCAGCTGAGGGAGTTAACGGTAGAGCGGTTTCTCGGCCACCGCACAGGGCAGCCGCGCCTGCCATTGCGCCAGCGTCTCTTGCGCCAGCTGGCCAAGAGCCTGATAAAAAGGCTGATTCGCCTCGGCCACAAATACGCTCAGAAAGCGGCCGGACCACGGGAGGAGATGCCAGGCCAGAAGCTGGTTAAAGGCCTCATCCTGAGCAGATTCGCACAGCCAGGCTGCCAGCAGTAGCAGGGTGCCAAAGTGGTCTTCCGGCTCCGAACGTTGTTCGGACAGCGCGATGCCGGTTACCCGCATCCATTCACGAAGCGCCAGCGTTGAGTCGCCAAACAACACGCTTTCTTTATCCAGCCAGACGGAGCCCCACGGCGGCGCAGGCAGCGCCCACGGACCGATAAACAGCCGCTGCCAGGCTTCCGGTAGCGGTTCATCGTCCTCGCGAGCGAACAGCGCCGCCAGGCCGTCCGTCACCGCGTAGGGCCACTGACTTCGCCAGCTGCCGTCACGCAGGGCCGCAACCAGCGGAGCAGCCTGCTCGCTGTCCGGCGCAAAAGAGAACAGAGCGCCCAGCGTGCGGGCGCTGAGTGCGACAGCGTCGCGGTCTTGCGATTGCATCATACCATTCCTTACAGCAGAGGGGGCCGCAGCACCCGTTTATTAACCGGCAATTGCCGTACCCACGGTCATATGGAGACCATAAAACAGGCCGCGGCCGATAAACTCGCCGAGCATCACCAGTGCCAGTCCGAGCAGCAAGCTGGCGATGCGCGGATTCTGGCGTCTTGCCAGCGGGCAGATCCAGCAGCCGAGACCCAGCGCCAAAAGAACTAACCGCAGGATTTGTAGCCAGCCATAATAAGGCAGCAGTGCGCTGGCCTGCTGTACGGAGCTGTGGATCTCCGCCAGCTCGCTGTTCTGCAATATGACGACCGCCAGGCTTGCCAGCAGCGCGAGCACGCTCATCGAAGCGAAAACTCTGCCGTTAAACGGCACGTTGGCTACGCGCAGCAGCAGGGCGGCGAAAAGCGGCCCGCACAGCACCATCGTCAGGAAGAATGCGGCGGTGGTATAGGCATTATACCAGGTCGGCACGGTATCAATCTGGTACACCATGGTCATCTCAAGGACGAACAGGCAGCCGAGCAGCATAGTCAGCAGGAGCCAGGCTTTCGCCAGAACCCGCGGCATTTTCCCGAGAATCGTCACCAGCCACCAGAAACCCCCGACGGCGAAAAATAGTGCGCCGCTGGCAATTTCATTGCTTAACGCCGATGATCCCACCCGGTTAAGGGCGTTAAATGCCCGCAGCGGCGAGCCGAGGTGGATGATTGATGCGAGAAAGCCAATCCCCATTATCAGCCAGATAAAAAACATGCCCCGCACCAGGCGCTGCCGGGCTTCGGAGTTGTTATTCAGCGAAAGCCAGCCCAGCCCGCTGACGATAATCGCCCCTGCGACGCTTTGCCCCAGCACCGTAAACAGCACCAGCGGCCATTCATGCCATCCGTTTCCCATTTTATACCTCCTTCGGGTTGGCCAAATAGCCGGTGGTATCGCCGCACGGACGCGCATTGGCGTTCGGTTTGATCACGATACTCGGCCTGGTGAAGTGCGCAGACGGCAGCGGAGCGACGGCGGCCAGCTGACCGTGTTTTTCGCGGAGTTCTTCGATGGGGCCAAAGTCGAGAGCCCTCAGCGGGCAGGACTCGACGCATATCGGTTTTTTACCTTCGGCGACCCGGTCATAGCAGCCGTCGCATTTAGTCATATGGCCTTTTGCCGCGTTGTACTGCGGCGCACCGTACGGGCAGGCCATATGGCAGTAGCGACAGCCGATGCATACCTCTTCGTTCACTACCACGAAACCGTCATCGCGCTTGTGCATGGCGCCGCTGGGACATACTTTCGTGCAGGCCGGATCTGCGCAGTGGTTGCAGGCGATTGACAGGTAATAGGCGAAGACGTTTTGCTGCCACACGCCGTTATCTTCCTGCCAGTCGCCGCCCGCGTATTCGTAGATGCGGCGAAAGCTGACATCAGGCGTTAAGTTTTTATAATCCTTACAGGCCAGCTCGCAGGTCTTACAGCCCGTGCAGCGGGCGGAGTCGATAAAAAATCCATACTGAGCGCTCATGGTTTACTCCTTAAACCTTCTCGATTTCGACCAGATTGGTGTGCTGCGGGTTGCCCTTAGCCAGCGGCGAAGGGCGGTGTGTCGTCAGCGTATTGATACACGAGCCGCGATCGATACGATCGCCGTTCATATTGGCATCATGCCAGGCCCCCTGGCCCATCGCCGACACGCCGGGCATGATGCGCGGGGTCACCTTGGCCGGGATCCGCAGTTCGCCGCGGGCGTTGAATACGCGCACCATATCGCCGTTCTTGATCCCGCGTTTTTCGGCGTCCAGAGGATTTAGCCACACCTCCTGACGGCAGGCTGCCTGAAGTATATCCACATTGCCGTAGCTTGAGTGGGTGCGCGCCTTGTAGTGGAAGCCGAACATTTGCAGCGGGAACTTCTCGCGTAAAGGATCATCCCAGCCTTCAAAGGTTGAGGCGTAGACCGGCAGCGGGCTAATGGTTTCGTCCTTTTCGAGCTGCCAGTTTGCGGCGATCTCCGCCAGACGGCTGGAGTAAATCTCGATTTTACCCGACGGGGTTTTTAACGGATTGGCGGCCGGGTCTTTACGGAAGTCGCGATAGGCGACAAAGTGGCCGTTGGGGTCTCTACGTTTATAAATCCCCATCTTTTTCAGTTCGTCATAGCTCGGGAGCGCCGGGTCTTTCGCCAGCATTTTCGCGTACAAATGCTGCAGCCACTGCTCCTGGGTACGGCCTTCGGTAAACTTCTGGTGGACATCCTCGCCAAGCCGTTTTGCCACTTCGCTAAGGATCCAGTAGATAGGTTTGCGCTCAAATTTGGCGGAGGTGACCGGCTGAATGAAAATGAGATAACCCATATTGCCGGCGTAATCGTTGGGAATAATATCTTCCTGCTCGACGGTCATCAGGTCCGGCAGCAGAATATCGGCATATTTGGCCGATGAAGTCATAAAGTTTTCGATAACCACGATCATCTCGCATTTGCTTTCATCCTGCAGGATCTCGTAGGTTTTATTGATATCCGAGTGCTGGTTGATGATGGTGTTGCCGGCATAGTTCCAGAGGAATTTAATTGGCACATCCAGCTTCTCTTTGCCGCGTACGCCGTCGCGGGTGGCGGTCATTTCCGGGCCGCGAGCGATGGCGTCGGTCCAGCTAAAGCAGGAGATGGCGGTTTTAATCGGATTGGTCAGCACCGGCAGGCGTTCAATAGTAATGGTATAGGTGGATTCGCGGGCGCCGCTGTTGCCGCCGTTAATGCCGACGTTGCCGGTCAGTATCGGCAGCATGGCGATCGCTCGGGCCGACAGTTCACCGTTAGCCTGGCGCTGCGGTCCCCATCCCTGGCAAATATAAGCCGGTTTCGTGCTGCCGATTTCCCGGGCCAGCTTGATGATGCGGTCGACGGGAATGCCGGTGATCCGCGATGCCCATTGTGGGGTTTTCGCCGTGCCGTCGTCACCCTCGCCGAGAATATACGCTTTGTAATGCCCGTTCGCCGGGGCGTCTGCCGGCAGCGTTTTCTCATCGTAACCGACGCAGTATTTATCGAGGAATGGCTGATCGACCAGATTTTCATTAATCAGCACCCAGGCGATGCCGGCCACCAGCGCGGCGTCGGTGCCGGGGCGAATCGGGATCCATTCATCTTCCCGCCCGGCGGCGGTATCGGTATAGCGCGGGTCGATAACGATCATTCGCGCGTTAGAGCGCTCGCGCGCCTGTTCTAAATAATAAGTGATGCCGCCACCGCTCATGCGGGTTTCTGCCGGGTTATTACCGAACATCACTACCAGCTTGCTGTTTTCAATATCGGAGGTGCTGTTGCCATCATTGCTGCCGTAGGTGTAGGGCATGGCGCAGGCAATTTGCGCTGTACTGTAGGTTCCGTACTGATTCAATGAGCCGCCGTAGCAGTTCATCAGGCGCATTACCGGTGAGGCGGTGGGTGACGAACGCGTCATGTTGCCGCCGACAATCCCCGAAGAGTAGTTAATATAAACGGCTTCGTTGCCATAATCTTTGACGATGCGTTTGAGATTACCGGCAATCGTATCCAGCGCCTCTTCCCAGCTAATGCGGACAAACTTGCCTTCGCCGCGTTTACCGACGCGCTTCATGGGATAATTAAGGCGATCGGGATGATTAATGCGCCGGCGAATGGAACGGCCGCGCAGGCAGGCACGCACCTGGTGATCGCCATAAATATCCGCGCCGGTATTGTCGGTTTCGACCCAGACGACTTCATCGTCACGCACGTGTGAACGCAGCGCGCAGCGGCTGCCGCAGTTGACCGAGCAGGCCCCCCAGACAATCCGTTCTTCACCGCGCGTAGCGTCTTGCACCGCGGCGGCGGCATTGCGCAGGCTGAAAGGCAGCGATAAACCGCCGGCGGCGAGGGCCAGCGAACCAAGGGCGGTCGATTTGATTAGCGTTCGGCGGGTAAGGCCGTCGGTATGTTCCTGGTTAGACATTGCTCACTCCATGATTTTGTTATAATGGCGTAATGCCAACGCCTGCTTAATGTTGGCGTGGAGAGTGAGGGATCTTACTTAAAACGGAGTAGAGAGATCTTATCCCCGGTCAACCAAGGGATAAGACTTCTCCAGTCATGCGGCGAGGTTACTGCGCGCCGCTGTCGCGGGTGTAGATGATTTTAAAGGTATCGTTAGCGCAGTGGCCGACCACCTGCTCGCCGGGCCGATCGGGCTGGTCGTTCGGGACGATCGCCAGGCTAAAGCCCGATTCCGGGACGCCGTTGTTGATGATTTTCTGCTGAATATCGCTTTTTACCCGCTCGCAGGAATCCGGCGCCGCGAAAGCAGCTGTCGAACCCAGAAGCAGGGCCGCACAGAGCCAGGGGGATAGTTTCATCATAAACTCCTTATTGACGTTATCCAGAATTAAGCATAGCAGAAGTGGTGTAAACAATTGTATTTGCTAATATGATTGTACTATGCACAAAAGGAATCGCGCGTGAAAAAACGGTTTTTGCTGTTACTGGCTGTCGGAGCGCTTAGCGCCTGCGATGAAAAGGGAGCTCCTCAGGCCTTCACTCCCGAAATGGCCAGTTTTTCTAACGAATTTGAGTTCGATCCGCTGCGTGGGCCGGTGAAAGAGTTTAGCCAGACGCTGTATGACGAACATGATGAAGTGGTGAAGTGGGTTAAAGGGCGTTTATCCAGCGAAGGGTGCTTTGACCTGCTGGCATTTGAAGACCTGGAGAACAAAACCGGCGCGGCGCTGGTGCTGGACGCGAACTACTATCTGGATGCGCAAAGCCAGGAAAAACGCCTGCGTTTGCAAGGAAAATGCCAGCTGGCGGAAATGCCTTCGGCGGGCGTGTCGTGGGAAACCGATGATAACGGATTTGTTGTGACCGCTCGCGGCAAGGAGAGCACCGCGACCTACCGCTATGATAGCGAAGGCTATCCGCTGGGTAAAACGACCACCGCTAAAGGCGAGCGTTTTACGGTAAGCTCAACGCCGTCGTCCGATCCGCGCAAAAAGATGGACTACACCGCAGTGAGCATCTTTAATGACCGCACGCTGGGCAACGTAAGTCAGACCTGCGATTACGACGACCACGACAACCCGGTAAGCTGTGAGCTTAAGGTTGTCGACGACAGCGTACAGCCTGCGCTGATCCGCCACTACACCATCAAAAGCACCATTGACTATTACTGAGCCGTCGGTTTCAGCAGCGTCTGGCCCTGTGGTTTATGCTCGGCCAGATACTGGTGCTGGAACAGGCACATACGGATGGTATTGCGATATTCACCGTTAATAAAGAATTCGTGGATCAGTTCACCTTCCACCATAAATCCGAGCTTGCGGTAGATGTGGATCGCTTTTTCATTTTCTTTATCGACGATAAGGTAGAGCTTATATAAGTTGAGCACCATAAAGCCGTAATCCATGGCGAGCTTAGCGGCGCGGGTGGCCAGTCCTTTGCCCTGATAATCAGGGGAGATGATGATCTGAAACTCAGCGCGACGGTGCACGTGGTTGATTTCAACCAGCTCAACCAGTCCGGCCTTTTCGCCGTCGCATTCAATAACAAAGCGGCGTTCGCTCTGATCGTGAATGTGCTTGTCGTACAGGTCGGAAAGTTCAACAAAGGCTTCATAGGGCTCTTCAAACCAGTAGCGCATAACGCTGGCGTTGTTGTCGAGCTGGTGGACAAAGCGGAGGTCTTCGCGCTCAAGCGGGCGGAGTTTGACGTGATAAGCGTCAGTCATGGGAATACCTGTGTGTTATAGCGAAGTTTTACTGATTATGGCGCCCGCAGGCGCCATACATTACGGAGTAATAGTGCGGCCAGTGCGGCGGTCAAGGCAGCGCAGGGTGTTAGGTTCCCAGTACGCGTTGACGTTCGCGCTCTTCTGGCAGTTGTCCTGGGCATCAAAAGCCACGTCGGCTTTGTCCCACTCTTTTTCGGCGCGCTTGTTGACCTTCTGACGTAAAGAGCGGGTGTCGTTCCACTGCTCTTTTTCCATCGCGGCCTGCTGGCGGCTCTGGGCGCTGTCGCCGGACTCAATGACCAGCTTGTCCGTTTTGGCGAACGACGATGCGGTAAAGACCATCGCGCTCAGCGCCAGCAGGGCGGTCAGACACCAGCGTTTGTTCAGTGTTGTGTTCATCACGATTTCCTTTAAGTGATCCCCGTGGTGTGAGTTTACTACATCTCCTTTCGACGGCATACCCGACAAAATAGAGTTAACGACGGCCATTATTGCGTAGAATGAGTTAACGCTTGCTCAACTTACGACGTTTTAAATGGTAAAAACCACGCTGCTTTTCTTTGCCACCGCGCTGTGCGAAATCATTGGCTGCTATTTACCGTGGCTATGGTTAAAACGTGGGGCGACGCCCTGGCTACTGATTCCGACCGGCCTGGCGTTGGCGCTTTTTGTCTGGCTGTTGACGCTGCACCCGGAGGCAAGTGGACGGGTGTACGCCGCTTATGGCGGGGTATATGTTTGCACCGCTCTGCTGTGGTTGCGTTTCGTCGATGGCGTCAAACTGAGCCATTATGATTGGGCCGGGGCGCTGGTTGCGCTGTGCGGCATGCTGATAATTGTGGCCGGCTGGGGACGCGCTTAGCCCTTCTTTTCTGTTAAAAAAGCCGGGGTAAATACCGCTATCCCGGCCTCTTTGTCTTGTGCATTAGCCCATTCCTTCTCCGTTTATACCCTCCCTGACCGCGCTGAGATAATGTGATCTGTCGCGTCTTTTTCGATCGTTATACTTGTATGGTAGTAGGTCTGATGTTTTAATTTTGTTCACTAACCGCATAGAAGTAAGGAAGAAGAAATGAAGATCGTTGCCGCTGAAGTTTTCGTCACCTGCCCGGGACGCAACTTCGTCACCCTTAAGATCACCACTGATGATGGTATCGTCGGTTTAGGTGACGCGACGCTAAACGGCCGCGAGCTGTCCGTTGCATCGTATCTGCGGGATCACCTCTGCCCGCAGCTGATTGGCCGCGATGCGCACCGCATAGAAGATATCTGGCAGTTTTTCTACAAGGGCGCCTACTGGCGTCGCGGCCCGGTCACGATGTCGGCGATTTCCGCTATCGATATGGCGCTGTGGGATATCAAAGCGAAGGCTGCGGGTATGCCGCTGTATCAGCTGCTGGGCGGGGCTTCGCGGGAAGGGGTCATGGTTTATTGCCATACCACCGGCCACTCTATTGACGAAGTGCTGGACGACTACGCGCGCCATAAAGAGATGGGGTTTAAAGCGATTCGCGTGCAGTGCGGCGTGCCGGGAATGAAAACCACTTACGGTATGGCGAAAGGTAAAGGCCAGGCCTACGAACCGGCAACGAAAGGCCAGTGGCCGGAAGAACAGCTATGGTCCACCGAAAAGTATCTCGATTTCACTCCGCGCCTGTTTGCCGCCGTGCGCGAAAAGTTTGGTTTTGACGAGCATCTGCTGCACGACATGCACCATCGCCTGACGCCGATCGAAGCGGCGCGTTTTGGCAAAAGCATTGAAGAGTACCGCCTGTTCTGGATGGAAGACCCGACCCCGGCAGAAAACCAGGAGTGCTTCCGTTTAATTCGTCAGCATACCGTCACGCCGATTGCCGTTGGAGAAGTGTTCAACAGCATCTGGGACTGTAAACAGCTGATTGAAGAGCAGCTGATTGACTATATCCGTACCACCATCACTCACGCAGGCGGGATTACAGGAATGCGCCGGATTGCCGATTTCGCCTCGCTTTATCAGGTGCGCACCGGCTCGCACGGGCCGTCCGATCTCTCTCCGGTCTGCATGGCCGCCGCGCTGCATTTCGACCTGTGGGTACCGAATTTCGGCGTACAGGAATATATGGGCTACTCCGAGCAGATGCTGGAAGTTTTCCCGCATAGCTGGACATTTGATAACGGCTATATGCACCCGGGGGAAAAACCAGGACTCGGTATCGAATTTGATGAAAAACTGGCCGCGAAATACCCCTATGAACCGGCTTATCTGCCTGTCGCACGTCTGGAAGACGGCACGTTGTGGAACTGGTAACGAAGGAAATAACAAATGAAAAGTATCGTAATTCGTCAGCCGAATGAACTGGTGATTGAAGAGCGTCCGCTCCCGCAACCTGCCGCAGGAGAAGTACGGGTTAAGGTGAAACTGGCGGGAATATGCGGTTCCGATAGCCATATTTACCGTGGACATAATCCGTTTGCCAAATACCCGCGGGTGATAGGCCATGAATTTTTTTGCGTTATCGACGCCATTGGCGAGGGCGTTACCGACAAAGCCATCGGCCAGCGCGTGAGCGTTGATCCGGTCATTAGCTGCGGTCATTGCTACCCCTGTTCCGTGGGCAAGCCGAACGTCTGCACTTCGTTAGTGGTGCTTGGCGTGCATCGGGACGGGGGGTTTAGCGAATACGCGGTGGTGCCGGCGAAAAATGCCTGGCGGGTGCCTGACAACGTTTCCGACAAGGATGCGGTGATGATTGAGCCTTTCACTATTGCGGCCAACGTTACCGGGCACGTTTCGCCGACCGACCAGGATATTGCGCTGGTATACGGCGCGGGTCCTATGGGCCTGACGACCATACAGGTGCTGAAGCGGGTGTACCGCGTTAAGCAGGTTATCGTTGTCGACCGCATCGATGAACGCCTGCAGATGGCCGAGCGTAACGGAGCGGATTGGGTAATTAACAACAGCAATGAGCCTCTGGCTGACACGCTGAAGGCGCAGGGGATCCTTCCGACGCTGATCATTGATGCGGCCTGCCATCCCTCTATTTTACAAGAGGCGGTTACCCTGGCCTCGCCGGCGGCAAGAATTGTCTTGATGGGCTTCTCGACTGAGCCTTCGCAGGTGGCGCAGCAAGGAATTACGGGCAAAGAACTGTCGATTTTCTCATCGCGGCTTAACGCCAATAAATTCCCCGTGGTCATTGATTGGTTAGAACAAGGGTTAATTGATCCGCAGGAGTTGATTACCCACGAATTTGCGTATCAACACGTTGTTGACGCTCTTGAGCTTTTTGAAAATGACAGAAAACGTTGCTGCAAGGTTTTATTAACCTTCGGGCAATAATAACAGGTGCGGACTTTGTACCCTACAATTAGAGATAATCATTATGACTACCGTTAAAAATGAGAGAACCACTTCCGATCTCATTCGTGCAGCCGTATCTGGTTGGTTAGGTACTGCGCTGGAGTTTATGGATTTCCAGCTCTATTCCCTGGGCGCAGCGCTGGTTTTCCACGAGATATTTTTCCCGGAGCAATCTGCCGCTATGGCGCTTATTCTGGCGATGGGCACGTACGGCGCAGGCTATATTGCGCGCATCGTCGGCGCCTTTATTTTCGGTAAAATGGGCGACCGTATTGGGCGTAAGAAAGTCCTGTTTATTACCATCACGATGATGGGTATTTGCACTACGCTCATTGGCGTGCTGCCAACCTATGCGCAGGTGGGGATTTTAGCGCCGGTATTGCTGGTCACATTACGCATTATTCAGGGACTGGGCGCGGGCGCTGAAATATCCGGTGCGGGCACCATGCTGGCGGAATATGCGCCGAAAGGTAAGCGCGGAATTATCTCTTCGCTGGTAGCGATGGGAACCAACTGCGGTACCTTAAGCGCTACGGCTATCTGGGCGGTGATGTTCTTCGTGCTGGATCGCGAACAGCTCGTCGCGTGGGGATGGCGTGTGCCGTTCCTCGCCAGCGTAGTGGTGATGATCTTTGCCATCTGGCTGCGCCTCAATCTGAAAGAAAGCCCGGTATTTGAAAAGGTGAGTGAAGAAGGCAGTCTGCAAAATGGAGTGGCCGCTCAGGAAGGCTCCTTCAGCGCAATGCTGAAAAGTAAGTCTTTCTGGCTGGCCACGGGGCTGCGCTTTGGGCAGGCCGGAAATTCAGGGCTGTTGCAAACGTTCCTGGCGGGCTATCTGGTTCAAACCTTAATGTTTGATAAAGGTATCCCCACCGATGCGCTAATGATCAGCTCCGTGATTGGTTTTATCACCATTCCATTCCTGGGCTGGCTGTCAGATAAAGTAGGGCGCCGCATCCCTTATATTATCATCAATATTTCAGCCATTATTCTGGCCTGGCCGATGCTGTCGATTATTGTTGATAAAAGCTACAGCGCGAGCACCATTATGGCGTCATTAATCGTTATTCATAACGTCGCTGTATTAGGCCTGTTTGCGCTGGAAAATATTACGATGGCTGAAATATTCGGCTCACGTAACCGCTTTACCCGCATGGCAATCTCTAAAGAGGCGGGTGGTTTAGTCGCGGTTGGCTTTGGTCCTGTTCTGGCCGGTATCTTCTGTAATATGACCGGTTCATGGATGCCCATTGTTGTTATGCTGGTGTGCTACTCAATCATCGGCTTAATTTCTGCCATCCTGATGCCTGAAGTTCGCGATCGCGATCTGAGCTTGCTGAATGATGCAGCGGATTGCGCACCGCAGAATAAAGCGGTGGGCAACGGACAATATATTTAAGCAGCATACATTCCGCACCGAATGATGATAGCCAAAAATAACAATCTGCCGGGCCTTTAGCCCGGCATTTTTCACGCTTTTAGTGCGTGAAATAGCACGGTAAATAACCCAATCTGTCTTGTATGGTAGTTGATAAAGGTCAAGGATATCATACCGGTTGCATGAGAGGGTTTATATCAACAGCCCATTCTCACTTCATGTGGGGATCCAGAAATCATAAATATGAGAGCCACCATGGAAAATATGCTTTTAACAGCGCATGCCACGCTGCCATCCTACGATCGTAACCGTCTCGTTCCGCGCATTGTCCATCTGGGCTTTGGCGCATTTCATCGCGCGCATCAGGCCGTATATACAGATATTCTGGCGACGGAGCACGACAGCGACTGGGGTTATATTGAGGTAAACCTGATCGGCGGCGAACAGCAGATTGCCGACCTGCAGCAGCAGGATTTACTTTATACCGTCGCGGAAATGTCGGCCGATGCCTGGACCGCTCGCGTTGTTGGCGTGGTTAAGCAGGCGATACATGCCCAGGTGGATGGCCTGGAAAGCGTCCTGGCGAAAATGTGCGAGCCCCAGGTCGCGATTGTGTCACTGACCATTACTGAAAAGGGCTACTGCCACTCTCCGGCCAGCGGCCAGCTGCAGCTGGACCATCCGTTAATTGCTGCCGATTTACAACATCCTCATCAACCGAAATCTGCGCCGGGCGTGGTGGTTGAAGCGCTGGCGCGGCGCAAAGCAGCAGGACTGCCGCCGTTCAGCGTCATGTCCTGCGATAATATGCCGGAAAACGGTCACGTAATGCGTAATGTCGTCTGCGCCTATGCTAACGCTGTCGATGCTGAGTTAGCCGAGTGGATTGCGCGTAATGTCACTTTTCCCTCCACTATGGTGGACCGCATCGTTCCGGCGGTAACGGCCGATACATTAGAGAAAATTGAGCAGCTTACCGGCGTTCGTGACCCGGCGGGCGTCGCCTGTGAGCCGTTTCGCCAGTGGGTCATCGAAGATAACTTTGTCGCCGGTCGTCCAGAATGGGAGAAAGCCGGCGCCGAACTGGTCTCTGACGTGCTGCCGTTTGAAGAGATGAAGCTGCGTATGCTAAACGGCAGCCACTCTTTCCTTGCCTGGCTGGGCTATCTGGCCGGCTACCAGCATATTAATGACTGCATGCTGGACGACAACTATCGCCGCGCCGCGCATGCGCTGATGATGACTGAGCAGGCGCCGACGCTAAGCGTGCAGGGCGTTGATCTGGCACGCTATGCCGGCCTGTTGATCGATCGCTATAGCAACCCGGCGCTGCAGCACCGTACCTGGCAGATAGCCATGGACGGCAGTCAGAAGCTACCGCAGCGGATGCTGGATTCGATTCGCTGGCACCTGGTTCATGGCAGCGACTTTACGCTGCTGGCGATGGGCGTTGCCGGCTGGATGCGCTACGTCAGCGGGGTGGACGACCGGGGGCAGGAAATTGAAATTTCCGATCCGCTATTGCCGATCATCCAGCAGACTGTCCAAAATAGCGCGGACGGAGAAGAGCGGGTTAAAGCGCTGATGGGCATTGAGGCTATTTTCGGCCAGGACCTGAGCCAGGAGCCCCGGTTTGTTAATGAGGTCACGCGCGCTTATCTGTCGCTGAAAAAACACGGAGCCAAAGCGACCGTTGCCGCCTGGGCTCAGGAGAACTAAACATGGTGCCGCCGATGATGGCGGCATTACTGTTACATACCATTTCTGAACACTATTTTTATGTTCAGGGAGGGCTGTTTAAATAATAAATCTTGATCCAGATCGTTGAATATACATAACTTTATCTAACAACAGTTAAGTATAAATAATTGGCGTTTATTTTAATCTCTAAAGTATTTATTTGGGTGATTTATCATTCACCTGCTGAAGTAACTATGGCATGATGAGTTAACTTACTAAGTTTCCTCAGAAAAAAGGAGAACGGTCTATGTACAAAAAAATTTTGTTGCCAGTAGACGTTTTTGAAATGGATTTAAGTGATAAGGCGGTGCGTCATGCCGAGTTTTTGGCCTCAGCGGATGAAGGTGAAATAACGCTGCTCAACGTTCTGCCGAACAGCAGTAGCTCAATATTGCGCGGCTTTGCGGCTGATATACGTAAGTTTGAAGCCTATATGCGCGAGGAGTCGGAGAAAAAAATGAAGACGATATCCCGTCTGTTCTCGATTCCCGCCGGGCGAATTCACTCCAGAGTGGTGTTTGGCAACGTACGTGATGAAATCCTGGCGGTGAGCAGTAATGAAGAATTTGATGTTATCGTTATTGGCTCCCGTAAACCGGGAATATCAACCCATCTGTTGGGCTCTAACGCCGAGTCGATTTTACGCCACGCCAAAATACCGGTTTTGGTTGTCAGATAATACCGATCATTTTGTTTCTGGCGGCAGAGAAACGTTCTGCCGCTACGCATTTTACTCTTCGCTAAACCAGTCGCTATTTTCCTGACGTACCAGCAGCACGGATTCGCTAATTTCTTGCAGATGCAGGCTCATCGCCTTTTCAACCGCATCCGGGTTGCGGGCCACCAGCGGCTGGAAAATATCATAATGCTGGCGCAGCATCATATCGGGAGGAGTGACGTGATCGAGGCTCATGTAGCGCACCCGGTCAATGGTGGCTTTAATGTTTTCAACGGTATCCCAGGCGAGCTGGCAGTCGGCAATTTGCGAAAGCTTCTGATGAAACTCATCATCCAGCTGGAAAAAATCGGTTAACTGCTGGCGCTCAACCGCCGTGCGCTGCTGATTAAGATTTTGCTCAAGCTGGTAGAGCTGCTCATCATTCACCATTCCGGCAGCGCGTCGCACCACGGCGCATTCGATAGCCTGGCGGACAAAACAACCGTTGCGTACCTGCGAGAGAGAGATCTTATTTACGTAGCTGCCGCGCTGCGGACGGATCTGGATCAGGCCATTTTCAGCCAGTTTTATAAAGGCTTCGCGCACCGGCTGGCGAGAAACGTCAAAGCGCACGGAGACTTCTTTCTCCGAAAGCGGGGTTCCGGGCGGAATCAGACAATGGACGATATCCCGACGAAGGATACGATAAATTTGCTGATTTACGGGCTGTGTCGGATTCAGTTGAGCTTCTGCGGCCATTGATGGTTACTTTTTATAAGGTAGTTGCGCTATTTTACGGGATTTTTACCGTCCAGCCCAGACCCGGCCTGCAGGCCGGGTCACGGAGCTTAGCCCTGACGGTGAACGTTCAGTCCGGCAAAACTTTGGCTGACCGGCATCATTTCCAGGGTGTTGATGTTGACGTGTTTTGGCAGGTTCGCGACCCACCAGACCGCTTCGGTGACGTCTTCCGGCGTCAGGGCTTCGGTATTCTCGTAGGCTTTACCCGCCTTCGCGTCGTCACCTTTAAAGCGCACGTTAGAGAATTCGGTTCCGCCAACCAGGCCCGGTTCAATATCGGTCACGCGCAGGGCCGTACCGTGCAGGTCTGTACGCAGGTTCAGGCTGAACTGGCGCACAAACGCCTTGGTCGCGCCGTAGACGTTACCGCCTGCATATGGCCACGCGCCGGCGACCGAGCCGATGTTAATGATATGGCCGCGATTACGTTCAACCATTCCCGGCAGAACGGCGCGGGTCATATAAACCAGCCCTTTGTTATTGGTGTCAATCATGTCTTCCCAGTCTTCAATGCTGGCTTTATGGGCGGGTTCAAGACCCAGCGCAAGCCCGGCATTATTGACGAGAACATCAATCGCCTGCCAGTCAGCCGGCAGCCCGGCAATCATCTCTTCGATGGCTGCGCGATTGCGTACGTCCAGCTGGGCGGTATAAAGATTCTCGCCCAGCTCATCCTTAAGAGTTTTCAGGCGTTCTTCGCGACGCCCGGTGGCAATCACTTTGTGACCGTTAGCGATAAAACGGCGAGTAATGCTTTCACCAAAACCCGCGGTTGCTCCGGTAACCAGGATAATCATCTTACTGTTCCTCAACGCTTTTTGTGTCTTCATACCATAGCACGCGATCCCGGCGACGGGTAATGGAAATCATCAGTCAGACGTTGTCGATCGCGGCGATACACAGAGTATTGATTGCGGTCAATCAATGAGTTGCCTAATCTTACAGGATAATCGTTTTCAGGAGATGAAGATGTCGGAGAACAATCCTTTTTTCAGCGTTAGCCTGCTGCCTTATCAGGCGCCGCGTTTCGATCTGGTTGACGTCAGCCATTACCGACCCGCCTTCGACGAAGGCGTTCGTCGCCAGCGTAAAGAAATTGCCGCTATCGTTAATAACCCGCAGCCGGCTGATTTTGCCAATACCCTGGAGGCCCTGGAGCAGAGCGGTCAGCTGCTGGCGCGGGTAACCAACGTCTTTTTTGCGATGGCAGGCGCGGAGACTAACCCGACCATTCAGGCCCTCGATGAGCAGTTTTCCGCCGAGCTGGCTGAACTGGCTAACGATATCTGGCTCAACGATGCTCTTTTTCAGCGGGTGAAGCTGGTGTGGGAGCGGCGAGAATCGCTCTCCCTTGACGCCGAGTCCAGACGTCTCCTTGAGGTAACCTGGCAACGCTTTACCCTTGCGGGAGCCACGCTTGCGGAAGAGCAAAAAGCGGCGCTGCGCGCGCTGAATACCGAAGCGGCGGCGCTGCAAAGCCAGTTCCAACAGCGCCTGCTGGCGGCGGTAAAATCGGGTGGCCTGGCGGTGGATTATGTTCATCAGCTCACAGGTCTCAGCGATGATGAGATAAGCGCAGCGGCAGAAGCCGCGCAGGAGAAAGGGTTAAGCGGACGCTGGCTGCTTTCTCTGCTCAATACCACCCAGCAGCCTGCGCTGCTTTCGTTGCAGGATCGGCAAACGCGAGAAAATCTTTTTGCAGCTGGCTGGACGCGAAATCAGAAGGGCGATGCGAATGACACACGCGAGCTGGTGCTGCGGTTGACGGCAATCCGCGCGCGCAAAGCGCAACTGCTGGGCGCAGATGACTTTGCCAGCTGGTCGATGGCCGATCAGATGGCGGGCGCCCCGGCAGAGGCGTTTGCCTTTATGCGGCGAATCGCTCCGGCGGCGCGGGCGCGAGCCGAACAGGAGCTGGCGGATATTCAGCAGGTTATCGATCAGGAAGGCGGCGACTTCCGCGCGGCAGCGTGGGACTGGCTCTATTACGCAGAACAGGTGCGCCGGGCGAAATTTGCTATCGATGAAGCACAGCTTAAGCCCTATTTTGCTCTCGAGCGCGTTCTGCGTGATGGCGTATTCTGGGCAGCGACACAGCTGTTTGGCATTCGCTTTGTGGAACGATTCGATATCCCGGTTTATCACCCTGACGTGCGGGTCTGGGAAATCATCGACGCTAGCGGCGAGGGTATCGCACTTTTTTATGGCGACTATTTCTCGCGGGATAGCAAAAGCGGCGGGGCGTGGATGGGCGTATTTGTCGAACAATCCACCCTGCGTGCGCAGCATCCGGTTATCTACAACGTCTGTAACTATCAGAAACCGAAAGCCGGGCACAGCGCGTTGCTTTCCTGGGATGAAGTTATCACTTTATTTCACGAGTTTGGCCATACGCTGCACGGGCTGTTTGCCAGCCAGAAGTACGCCAGCCTGTCGGGAACCAATACGCCACGCGATTTTGTTGAGTTTCCTTCGCAGATTTATGAACATTGGGCCAGCGAGCCGCAGGTGTTTGCCCACTATGCGCGGCATTACCAAACCGGCGAGGCCATGCCGGCAGCGCTTCGCGACAGCATGTTCCGCGCGGCGAAGTTTAATAAAGGCTACGATATGAGTGAGCTGCTCGCGGCGGCGCTGCTGGATATGCACTGGCACAGCGTAGCCGTGGATAAGCTACCCGATGACGTTGATACTTTTGAAGCCGCAGCCCTGCATGCGGAGAAAATGGATCTTCCCGCCGTGCCGCCACGCTATCGTAGCAGCTACTTTTCGCATATTTTCGGCGGCGGCTACGCCGCGGGTTATTACGCCTATCTGTGGACGCAGATGCTGGCGGATGACGGCTACCAGTGGTTCGTTGAGCAGGGTGGTTTAACTCGTGAAAACGGCCAGCGCTTCCGCGAAGCGATTTTGTCTCGCGGCAATAGTACTGATTTAGCAGAACTTTATCGCCAGTGGCGCGGACACGATCCGCAGATTGAGCCGATGCTGGAAAACCGCGGGCTGAGTTAGTCGCGCGTTTTGACGAGTAGAAGAAGACCGGGCGCAGTTCAGCAGAGCCCGGTTTTTTGTCTATTTTTCTTCCCCAAAATCCCGCCAAAACTTTTCCCCAAAATATCATGAGGCATGCCCCATTTGATGCCACTGAAACCAATAAATTGACTTTGTATTATATATTTGATTTCTTATCTGCGATTCCTTTGGCATCGCTTGCAGAGTTCTGCAATCGAAGGAAGCCATTATAAAATAATAATAGCTTTGTATTGGTTACAAAACAAAATTGGTGTTAAATAGCGATAATTTTGTTAGCTTCTTCTACGATGGTATCGTTAACGATAGCACCAATTCCAGCCATAATTAAGCCACATCCCAGCACTCCTACCGGATCAGACAAAACGGCGGCAAAAGCTAATGCTGCGAGATGCGTGGCGGCTAAATCGATAGCGATTGTCTGCACTTTAACAAAGAAAGGGTGCCAGTTATCAGTCTCAACTCAGCGCCCGGTTCTCAAGGTACAGGTCGGCAAACTTGTTGGCCGACTGATTATGGCGGAGGATCTCTAAATGTGAATGGCACGATTATGCGGGATACTTACATCAATAGCCTCAAAATGTTCATTTCCGGCACAAGGCTTTCAGCAGGGAGTCCCAGACTTATTTGTGAAGATCTTTGCAAAATGGATGGTCAATTTTGAAGATCCTTCGGCTGCGCGCTTGAACCTTTGATTAAGTTGTTCATTCCAAATAAAAATGCTCCATGAGCCAACACCCCCCATATGCAGATACTTAATCCATCAATGCTCCACTTACGGCTTAAAAGATAATGACAAATTGCAGCTGATGGCTGATAATTACAGGTTGTTAAGTAACATCATGGCTGTAAGAGGCTATGCGTTACTATAACGAAAATGGGGTATTGAAGGTTTAGGGATTATAAATTTATGAGATTTTATGGCATCGATTATCTACAAATGCAGTCTAATATCAATGATTATTTAAAATACATTATTATATTTAGTACATTATTTATCCTGATCGTTGTTTTTAGCCTGTATATGCGCCATCGTTTACAAACTAAATACCGTGACTTAACGATCATTGCGTTCTTATTTTTACTCTTCATTTCTGGTGTTCAGTATGCAGATTATACCGATAGCCAAAATATACACTCCAGGTCATCACAAATGGTCAACTTTATTAGATTGTTGTCACAAGAAAAAAAAGTGAGTGTTAATTCTATATTCTCCAGTTCAGTACAACTTTCGGATGGCATTATCGTTAAAATTAATGATTTTTATTATCGTGTCAACTTAAGTCTGGATCAAACAACATACAGCCTGGTAGAGGTTTCGTTAGTAACCCCAGATGTTGAAATCGTGAAAAACTGAGGAATAGAAATGATAATTTATACACCTATCATAATAAAGTTGGGACTGGGAATACTGTGCTTAATTGTTCAAATAAATCTCATGGGAAAGGGAAATCTGGCCCCTTCATCCGCAATGGATCAGGTTCAGAACTATGTGCTGGGGGGGATTATTGGTGGCGTAATTTACAATGAATCAATAACAGTACTACAATTTGTTCTGGTATTAATTATATGGACTTTTCTGGTTTTTGTTCTTAAGTTTTTAAAAGAAAATAATCGGTTAGTAAAAAGAATTCTTGATGGAAAGCCTATTACTTTGGTTCATAATGGAAGTGTCAATGTTAAGGAATGTTTACGCAATGGTGTTTCAGCTAATGATTTGATGTTCAAATTAAGAGCAAGTGGTATTTATGAAATAGAACAGCTTAAACGAGTGATACTTGAACAAAATGGTCAGTTAACCATTATACAAAATGGTGATGAAAATATACGTTATCCAATCATAGTGGATGGTTTGGCCAACCATGATCTGCTCGAAATCCTTAACAAGAATAGTGACTGGTTAGAAAACGAAGTTATAAAGCAAGGCTTCAATAAAATCAGTGAAGTGTATTTAGGTGAGTATTTATCAGGTAGAATCAATTTATACGGATATGAAAAATAAAACCCAAAACTAATGCCCTTGTTATCAGCATCCAACTGATATTGGTGATTTTTTGTAGAGGGGTAAGTATCAGGAGGCTGCCATTTCTGGTGTACCTCTATCTCAGGTCTTTAGCATCAACATCCGCTTCTGACGTATAGCGGACGTTTTCAAAGCTATAGGCTATTGGTAGCATCATCAGTTCTGGCCATTTTTTTCATGTTACTAACCGTGCGAACAGGGCGCCAGGTGAAATGGTTTGCTGACAGAGCGCCATTTGCAATTATCTTCCCCGCTTATCAGAGAACTTCATTTTGGTGAGATCGCCGCGTCTTTGTATGGTGACTATCGCCATCAGCATGGGGTTTTGAACACAAAGGGCCATGTTGTTGTGCCTCCCTGAACATGACGAGCGCGGCATATTCAGCGATATCCATGCCGAGCGGCATGCCCTTTGTGATGGCCGACAGTTGGTTATAATCCCCGATATTATCGCCGATTTTCGCAGGTTACCTTTTGAAGCCTCATCGTTTTCTGTGGTGGTTTTTGATCCCCCACATCTTGAACGTGTCGGACCAAACGGATGGCACGGTAAAAAAATATGGAAAGCTGGATTGGGACAACTGGGGAGATGATCTACGCGCTGGCGTTAGAGAGGCATTTTGAGTACTGAATCCTCATGGTGTTTTAATTTTTGGCCTGGTTTTAAATAAATGTTGAAGTTGATAGTTTTTGGTGATATACCATAATAATAGTATATTTAAAGATTCAGAGGCCATATTATGGCAAATGTTAAATCTTTGATTTCAGATAGTTAAAAACCATCAGTATCTCAACAAGAGCCGTTGCTTTGATATCTAAAAGAAATGCTCGTATTAGGTTCAAAAATAGATCAAGTAGTTCAATGCAATATATTCCGTGCTTTTGCAAGAGCAATGGATTTTAAAGCTCGAGAACCTGTATGCGTTTAATGTATACATTGTCTTGAAATTAATTGTAAAAGTAGTATGCATTAATGAAATTAGATTTTTTTATATTGCAAATTAAAATAAAAATTATCACATACCGAGGAGTTAAAGTATATGAAGCCAAAAGAAGTACTTTGCCAATGGGTTGACGCATTTAATAATGCAGATATAGAAACCATCTCAGAATTATATGATGATAATGCAATAAACCATCAGGTTGCCAATGAGCCAGTTGTTGGGAAAGAGGCTATAAAGAAAATGTTTGAACAAGATTTTTCTTACGCACAAATGGTTTGTATCGTTGAAAACATTTTCGAAGATGGGCAATGGGCAATTTTAGAGTGGCGTGACCCATTCGGTTTGAGAGGTTGCGGTTTTTTTCAAATAGTAAATAATAAAATTTTATTTCAAAGAGGCTACTGGGATAAGCTATCTTTCTTGAAATTGCGCAATTTACCTATGGAATAAAATAAATATTTACCCTATGTGAATAGTTTGCAAATTTCTTAAAATTTTCGTTAAGGGAAGTGTAATAACTTCCCTTTATAAATTGTTATAATATCAACTCTGTATTAAAACATAGCCTAATTTTAAGTGGAACGAGATTGCTGGCTGGGTTATGGCATTGATTATCGCGAGCTGCGCGCCTGCGACTATGGTGCCCCAACGATAACTGACCAAATTCCGAACCGGAGCTACCGGGCAGCAAGTAACGGATCCGTTGCCGACGGTAACCGTAGGGACATCAAAACGCCCGGCGGGAATGGTCATGCGTGGGGGATTGTCGAGGCAGATTTTTCTTCCCCAAAATCAATCTTTATCCTTAAGACACCCTTTTACACTGTGCAATTATTGATGAAATAGCTTCATACATATCCTTGTTATGGCGGGCATAATAAAAACTTACGGTGCTTTGCTTTCCGCTAAAATCTGCTATATCGACCCATGCTACGGTGTTTCCTCCTGCGTCCAGAATGTTATATCTATAGGAACCGTCTGGCAGCGAGTCATCCTGTTGCATCAATAAGTCGTTGTTCACCGCTGCGGATTGTAAGCATGACGCGACTTCATTTTTATAACCATTAAAATAACTCGTGCGTAATTCTGGATGTATCCCGACAAGGCCGGGGTCCACACAGCCGGTCAGGGTGATAAATATAAATGCTAATAATGATATCTTCATTGGGAATAAACTCCTGATATGAGGCTTTAGGGTAAGCCGCAAAAAATAACTATGCAAATGTTTACCTTTAGTATCTTGATATTATCAATTGTTGTAATTGTGTTATTTAAAAAAGCAAATTTAAATAACATCCGTGGTTGTCAATTCCTATATTTGTTATGTTTATCATCCATTGAATAAAAATATATGGGGCAGGTCACAATCAATGATGATTTTTACTTAGTCAGATACTGATTTCCATGCTTATAATTTAACTGGTGAGTTCCGTAATTCAATGGCTAATACATTTTGTTACAAAAGCAGGCAGTCATCTCATGCTTTATAATAAAATATCAAACGTCCCTCTTTTCTTATTTAAATGTTCTGTGTGATGTGCGCCCACATCAAAATGTGAGTTTTTATAAGATTTAAGCTAAAGGGATGAAATAAGCGATAAATGTATTGTAAATAGCATGAGTGTGACTTAACCTTGCTGTGTTGTCATGTTAGTACCTGTTCTTAAGTTTTTAGCGTGAGGGATTATAATGTTCTCCAGGAAAATTAAAATTTTTAGTCTGTTTCTATCTTTAATGGCCGCCGGTCAGGCGATTTCCGCCGTTAAGTCCCCAGACGTCACTGTCTATGCGCAGAAAGAGGGGGCCGGAAGTGTATGGAACAGCGTGACGGGGAAAGCTGAGCATTTGCTATCATATCAGGTTACGGTTAACAACAACTCCAGTGAACCTTTGGTTCCTGGTAAAGATAATAAAATGTGTTTTTACCTCGATGATAATATGGGGAAAACCTTAATGGGGCATGGGATACAGTTAGAACTTTTATCCCCATATAAGCCAGGAGAGTCCCGCACTGGCGTCATTTACTTTTCCAGTACTGAACCCGATATGCTGTCATTACCTTATGTCAAACTTGGTTTAGGTTCCCAGTGTAAATAACTCTTTTTTAGGATTATTAATGTCGGATAAACAGGTCAGGGGATTTACCTTTAGCGGCCTGTTTTTCTTTAATATAAATAATTAAAGCAAAACAGATTGCTCTCCCTTTTTTATCCTTCCTTTTCCTCGCCAGCAAAGTATAAGCATGCGGCGGGCTTCCGGGTTAACCGACTGGATTAAGCAGATAGTGGACCAGGGCTGCCGGTGATTCGTTGAGCAGGGCAGTTTAACGCGAGAAAACGGCCAGAGCTTGCGCGAGGCGGTGTTGTCTCGCGGCAACAGAACTGATCTAATTTAGCTGAGCGTTATCGCCAGTAGCGCGGGCAGGATCCTGATATTGAGCCGGTGCCGGAAAACCGCGGGCTGAGTGAGTCGATCGCTTTATCAAGTCAAAGAGAACCGGGTGCCAGAGCCCGGTTTTTGTTTGTTTTCTTCTCCAGCGTCACCCCTTAAACGCATCAATATTGGCCTGGAGATTCTGTTGGGGGGGCTAAAATGCATGCGCATTCGATTTAACCTTAGCAATAAACTTCTCCGTAAGGGACAGCCCTTCGATGATTTCCTTATCTACTACAGCAATTCCATACTGGATGATTAACTCAAGTAGCCCTTCATAGCTCTGTATGAGCTCCTGAAGGCTGTTGAGCGTTTTGCGATCGGAAACTGAGGGGCTCCGGGAATTCGCAGTCGTTTGATTAACAATCCACTCGAGGTTGGCTTTAATTATTTCTATATCATTGTAACTATACATATTTCATGGGCTTAAATCCTCATTTCAAGATTTTTTTGAGAAAACGTGTTTCTGCCTTCATAGAATGAAGCTGTTGAATAACATTCAAGAACGCTATTACTGAAGGTGTCGATGGCCTGGTCAGACTGGGGGTGAGCTGCAGAAGCGGTTCCTGTTGAATAGCGCTGCTACTGGCATATCCCGTGAAGAAGGGCGCGATGCGCATTATCTTAATTATGCAACGGTTCGCCGATATATCAAGAAATGCACGGTACAAACTGCGGAAAAGTCATTTTCCCTGCGGGATCAGTTTGCTCACCTGCGAACCGTATGCAAGAGCTGCAGGTGAGCAATTTGCTATGAAGGCAGAACCATAGCGACAAAATTTTATCGTCGCACTGCTGGCAAAACCAACAAACAGTTTATCGCCGGGAACACTTTAGGACTTACCTTACTCGTTACATCAATATGTTACGACAGTGAGGTAAATTGATAGACGGAACCTATATTGATATGTCGCCGGGTTAAATCTACTGTATGTATAAACAGTACTTATGTGAGCGGATACTTACAATGATTTTTTACACCCCAGCAGAGCTGCGAGAAGTCCTTTCACTTCCGCTATACAGTTGTCTCGTTCAATGTGGTTTTCCGAGCCCCGCTCAGGATTATGTTGAACAACGAATCGACCTGAACGAACTGTTAGTCAATCACCCCTCAGCGACGTATTTTGTCAAAGCTGCGGGCGATAGCATGAAGGATGCGGGCATTGGTGAGGGGGATCTTCTGGTCGTGGATAGCTCAAGAACTGCAGTCCATGGCGATATCGTGATTGCCGCGGTGGACGGGGAGTTCACCGTTAAGAAGCTGCAGCTTCATCCACGGGTTCAGCTCAATCCGATGAATATCGCTTATACCCCCATCGTCGTGGGTAGCGAGGACACGCTGGATGTATTCGGTGTGGTGACGTATATCATCAAAGCGGCTGGCTGAGATGTTCGCCCTGTGTGACGTGAACTCATTTTATGCCAGCTGTGAGACGGTGTTCAGACCCGATTTAAAAGGGCGGCCGGTGGTTGTCCTTTCCAATAACGATGGCTGTGTGATTGCGCGCAGCGTAGAAGCTAAAGCCGCCGGGATAACGATGGGAGAACCGTTTTTCAAACAAAAGGATCTTTTCAGACGGGCTGGCGTAGTTTGCTTCAGCAGCAATTACGAGCTTTACGCGGATATGTCCAACCGCGTGATGACAACGCTTGAGGAGATGTTGCCGCGGGTAGAGATTTACAGCATTGATGAGGCTTTTTGCGATCTAACGGGGGTGCGAAACTGCCGTGACCTGACGGAGTTTGGTAAAGAGATCCGCGCTACGGTTCTTAAGCGTACGCATCTGACCGTTGGCGTTGGCATTGCCCAAACGAAAACCCTTGCTAAGCTCGCCAATCATGCGGCTAAAAAATGGCAAAGGCAGACGGGCGGCGTGGTTGATTTGTCGAACGTTGAGCGTCAGCGCCGGCTGTTGGCCCTGGTTCCCGTGGAGGATGTCTGGGGCGTTGGCAGACGCATCAGTAAGAAACTGAATACGATGGGCATCAAAACGGCTCTGGATCTCTCAGAGCAGAGCGCATGGGTTATCCGAAAACATTTTAATGTCGTACTGGAGCGAACGGTAAGAGAACTTCGCGGCGAGCCCTGCCTTGAGCTGGAAGAATTCCCGCCGGCAAAGCAGGAGATCGTCTGCAGCCGATCTTTCGGCGAACGCGTCACCGAGTATGAGCAGGTGCGTCAGGCGATCTGCAGCTATGCCGCCCGCGCGGCTGAAAAGCTGCGCGGTGAGCATCAGTACTGCCGCTTTATTTCGACGTTCGTGAAGACTTCCCCCTTTGCACTGAATGAGCCTTACTATGGCAACAGCGCCCAGGTGATGCTTCTCATCCCCACGCAGGATTCCCGCGACATTATCCATGCGGCGGTAAAGTGCCTGGATAAAATCTGGCGCGATGGCCACCGCTATCAGAAAGCTGGCGTCATGCTCGGCGACTTTTTTAGCCAGGGCGTCGCGCAGTTAAACCTGTTTGATGACAACGCCCCGCGGCATAACAGCGGCAAGCTTATGGAAGTGCTCGATCATCTCAACTCGCAAGAGGGAAGAGGCACCCTTTATTTTGCCGGGCAGGGTATTCAGACCGCATGGCAAATGAAAAGAGAGATGCTTTCGCCGCGTTACACCACGAGATACAGCGATTTGCTTCAGGTCAGGTGATAGGGAGAACGCCGCAACTCTATACCATTCCTTTCTTAGCAAGTTGCCTGGTTGAGCTCGCAGCTCGGATAACACGCCAATATCAGCGCAGGGTTCAGGTTGATTCCTGCCCCAGGGTTCCGCGAAAATTGCAGTAATAACCAATAGAGGCGGTGAGACAAAGCATATAACCGAATGATTCGCTGCCTTCCTCAACGACATTTTTTACAACCCGAACGTAACCGTCATCGAGTATGGCCTGCCATAAACCTTGCATACCGAAGAGTCGGGAGAAGACCAGAATAGCCAGCAGCCCGCTGATTAACATGCCGTACCCGGGCGTACGGGTATATTGTGTAAGCTGTTCCATGGTCTGACGATAATGAATAAGTGGATTAATTAAGGCTGCCAGAGCGGCAATCAGCGCAAACCACACCCAACTCCCGTGAGAAATAAGATCAAAAAGGGCGTCCAGCTCACGAATTAGCATGGCAAGGAAAAAGCCGCCAATAAGAATATTGCAGTAGCGCATGGATTTATACTGCTTCGCCAGCAGAAAATGAATAACAACAATGGTAGCTAACACCAACTCCTGAACAATTTCAGTGAGTGATAATTCCGAAATATTATAATCCCAATAATGTATATCGACCCACAGGCAAAGTACCACAAATGCGCAGGTACAAGCCGCGCCAAGGAAGAAGAAAAAGCTTTTAAGTACAGTCATTAACATCACCAATTTTGATTATGGCGAATATGATAGGTGACGTTAATGTAAATTCTGTTCACTTTGTGCTGTATAATAACCTTTCTTTAACACATAATGCGGATTAGCTTATTCTGGGTGATATATTTTACGAACATGGAACGATCGCGCCTGTAAGAGGTATATGCAGATTGTGCTTAGCTGAGTGCTTGTATCAATTCCGGTCCCTGGTTTTTCACATTACCTACCGCTCGCGATACCGGGTGGCAGGCGAAATGGTCTGCGGAAACCGCCCCGTCGGCAATAATCTCTTCCGCTTCTTTCCCACCGACATCCTGGCGCATCCATTTCCTGGCAGCTTCAGGCTCCAGCACTAACGGGCGGCGGTCGTGAATATCGACAAGGCCTCGATCGGCGGCGGACGTGACGATAAGAAACCCTTCCGCTTCATCGCCGCGTTCGAAAGGTACGCTGCCGATCGCCGCCATGAATAGAGGCTTACCGTCTTTACGATGGATGAAGTAGGGTTGTTTTTTATCGCCTTCACGCTTCCACTCGAACCAACCGTCGGCAAAGCAAATCGCCCGGCCATGCTGCCATAGCGGTTTAAACATTCTGCTGGTGGCCGCGGTTTCGGCACGAGCGTTAATAAGCGCGGGTTTGTCCCACCACCCGGGGGCATAGCCCCAGTGTACCGGATCGAGGTGCAGCCGTTCGTTACGTTCGCTGAGCAACAGAACTTTGGTACCGGGCGCCACGTTATAGCGTCCTATAGGCTGCGGATCATAAGCAATGTCGCGCTCGGCTTCTTCAGCCAGATAGGTCAGATATTCTTCCCTGGTTTGTGATTGAGCAAAACGTCCGCACATAGCTACCTCTAATCGGATATCAGATTTTAAGTATAGGTCAGTATGCTTCTCCTCTATTTTCAACGGCGCCGTGGCCGCAATCGCGGCGGACCTGGCCCTCTCGAAGTTCGTTGAGCAGGGCCCGGTTTATGGCGCAAATATCCGCTACTCAATCCCTTTAAAAAATTAAAACCTGAGAAAGTTCTGAATAAATTAGTGTCTATCTTTCAGTATCCTGCGCGCTTTTATCTGATTGCAGTGATAAATGTTGTGAGCGTAGCCGAGAGCCCAAAAAGCGATGGCAAAATCCATTTAACGTCCACGCCAGAGATAATGTTTATCCTATTATTTAACTAACTGATTAAAATCAATATATCTGGATTATTTATTACGTTAGGATGACCTTACAACTAACGGGGATAAATAATGAAAAAACTACTCTTAATTGCTGTTGTTATTGGGTCTTTAACAGGATGTGCCAGCGTTCCACCTCTGAATTTTTCTACACCTGGCGTTGGCGTTAGCCAGAAGAAAATTGATGCACAGCTAAAATCACTCACGGTTTCGCTTGCGCGTCCCGATGAGCAGAAAGGCGATATCGTCGCGGGGATGGAAACCATTACCCCCATTTGGCGAGACTCGTTACAAGAGGCGCTCGATAGAATGGCGATCTTTAAAGATAACTCTGCTAATACGGTGAGCCTTAACGTGAAAGTCTTAGCGATTGACGTTCCGAGCTTTGGCATGGCCATGACAACGAAAGCCGTTGCGCGTTATGAGGTAATTAACCGCTCTAATGGCGATATTATTTATACGCAAGATATCGAATCTACTGGAACTGTGCCTGCATCCTATGCCTTCGTGGGCGTTGTTCGCGCCCGTGAATCAATAAACCGCGCGGTACAAAACAATATTACGCAGTTCTTACAAGCGTTAGAAAGCATTGAACTCTCCCGCCCGATGTTCCCTTCGAAGGTAGATAAATGAGACGGGTCGCTTTAATCACGATGCTCACGTTGTTAGGGGGGTGTGCGCAGGATATTTCCCCGAATAGCTATTCCGTGGGTTCGGTAGGCATGGTGAATCGCTCTATTGCCGGCACTATCATTAGCGCGCGACCGGTCGATATTCGTGGCACATCCGCTTTGGGCGGTGCTGCGGGTACGGCCGCGGGAGCGGCTGCAGGGTCTGCAATTGGAGGAGGCACTCGCGCGAATATTGTCGGCGCTATTGGCGGGGCGGTTGTCGGGGGGCTAACCGGCGCAGCGCTTGAAGCTTCTGCGACAAAACAGACGGGGATGGAATATGTTATCGAAACGGAAAACGGTAATCTGATGACCGTTGTACAAGGTAATACCCCCTTGTTTGTCGAAGGTAATAAGATACTCGTACTATACGGCAGTCCTTCACGTATCATTGCCGATCCTCGGCATTGATACAGCAATGAACGCCGGGCGTAGAGCCTGATAGCTGCCAGTTAAGCGTATTGAAGGTAGCCGCAACCTGCGCGTTGCGGCTGTTTTTTGCGGCTTACAGAAGAGCCAAACCTGCGCCACTGTCCCGGTACCCGGCTGCACAACACCAGTTCGGGAAACGTCAGGCTGCATGGGCAGGCGGGCGGCAGAAAGTGAGCTCTGCCCCGGCTTTCTTCACCGAAGGATCTTACACCTTAAGCAGTTTCACCGTGGCGTCGATGTCTATCTCATCTTCCGTGAAGATGAGCGTGGTGCCCTGGAAGGTGGTGATGGCCAGCTTTTTGACCGAGCGCATTTCCCCGGGCTTAGCGGCTGATTTTGGCCTGATATTTCCCATCAGCAGGCCCACGGAGAGGACCGCGTTCTCTTTATCAATGCGGGTGTCGGCAGGCTCCTCCTCGTTATAAACCAGGTAAGATTTTATCGACGTGAGCTTAATCCGCTCGCCTGCGATATAGATATATTTGCTTTCCGGGAGGACCTTCACGGCGTACGCTGACAAACCCTTGTTATTGGTTGTGGGTTCGAAAGTGACCGCCGCATCCTTTTTAATCAGCTCAGGGTTGGCAACCTTAATCACATGAAAGTAGCGATTATCGCCGTTTTCATCTTTGATAAATCCAAAACCTTTATCTTTAAACCACGTTGTGATCGTTCCGTTCATCGCCATTACCGCCTGGTTAATCGTTTATCTACTCAATTTTTTGCCGCGCGCAGTGTAAAGCACATTGCCCGCGCAGACTACGTCTAAATCTTTTGCCTGAGCGGGCTAACGCGATTTACCACATCAAATCATCAGGTACTTTAAAATCAGCATACGGATCGTCTTCATCCTGCTCTTCCGCGCTGAGCGCGCTGTTTAAGACAATGCTGCTGGCGTCGCGCTGGGCGATCTTATCGGCTACGCTTGCCGGGATAATCGCGTATTTGCTCTCGCCGTCGCTATCACCCGCCAGGCGCGCAATGGCGAGGCGACCGCTTATCAGCTGTGCCTGGGTCAGTTTATCCACGGTGATTTTTTTAATGAAATTGTTATCCGTGAAATTAAAATCAATATTGCCTTTAGAAATATCGATTTTATTCATCTCGATGAGCTGTTTGACCTGCGCTTTATATTCTTTCGATAACGCTGCCTGCTTTTGCTGCTCGCTAAGCTGTTTATCCCGCTCCAGCTGCGCTTTCTTATTCTCTTCCACCGCCTCTCTGGCCTCGCGCGCCTGAACGCGTGACTTTTTCGCCGTTCTTTGAACCTTGGCCATCTTTTTGCTGGTCACTAAGCCGGCTTTTAGCATCTGCTCTTGTAAGGTGAGTTTTGTCATCTCGTTTCTGAATCCGCTGAATAATTTGTGGGATTATACCTGTAATTTTAGCGGATGTGTCAGCGTGCAGGGTTGGGCCTGGGGATAGAAGCAGAAACGGCAGCAAAAAAGGGCGTCGACGCAATAGTGTGAAATGAATAAAAAATCACACAGTGGCGATTTTATTTGCTATAAATTCATTTTTATTGATTTTATATGGAGTCTGTCGATGATTGTCAGAACCTGGCATGGTTGTGTTCCCGTTGCGTTTGGCGATGCGTTTGCGGGGCATTTGCAGGCAACCGGAGTGCAGCATTCGCGGAGCATTGCCGGCAACGCGGGCGCCTTCGTCAGGCGGGAAACGCAGGGGGAGTGGGAACACTTCTTTCTGGCGACCTACTGGAACGATCTGGATGCTATCATCGCTTTTGCCGGTGAAGAGTACCATGTCGCCGTCACCTATGCCGATGATGAGCAATTCCAGCTGCTGTCCGATCCGTACGTTTTCCAGTTTGAGGTGGCTGCGGTGGTGGGAATTTAAGGGCGCTTTAAGGATTTCTTGCAGCAATACCCCACGTTCAGGCTCTCAACGCTTCTGATGGCTGACAAACCGCATAGGGGAGAAATAGCCCGGTAGCGGCAAGCGCTTTACCGGGCCGGTGAAGAGTGCGTAACCTGATAACACTCCGGTGTTTCTCAGCTATTGGCGGGCTGGAATAGGGGAAAGGTGTAAAACCGGCTTGCCATCAGTTTTCAGGCCCGCAGGCTGGAGAATTACTTCCGTCCTGCCAACAGACCAATGACCAGGCCGATAGCGCCGGCGGCCAGCAGTCCGGTTAACGGATTTTCCCTGACGCGCTCGGAGACCTCTGAAACGGCATCCGAAGCCTGAGCGGCGTATTTACGGGCCGCGCCTTTTAGCTGATGTTTCGGCGAATCTACCGCATCACCAAACTGCTGCTGGGCTTCCCCGGCAAATTCATTGACTTTATTGCCCACTTTATCGGCCAGATTCTGCGCGTCGTTTTCATACTCTTGTGATGACATGAGACTCTCCTTTCGTTTGACTTATTTAAGTCTAGTGGCTAACAGGCGAAGTACCAATGTTCGGGCCGCGGCGAGCGTCACTCCAGGAATTTTCCCTAGCGTGAGCGCTTACACGCTACCGTGTTTTTGCAGTACGCCTTTATCGTCGAAGGTAAACAAAATTGATTGCCCTAATCCGTTCTGGCAAACGACGCCATCGGCATGAGTTTTATCGGTGATCCCCTGACAGGCCATATTGCTGACATAAGGACGAATCTGGCATTTGAGGGTTTTACCATCCTCAATAATCAGCTGCTTCGATTTGCTAATCGCTTCTGGCGCGGGAGTCGGGCAGGTACCTTCGCCCCAGTTAACGCCGTGATGTTTATCGAACGCCGAGCAGCCCTGTAATAGCCCCGCGCCAGCCAGAAGAAGTATCAGAGGGAGTTTTGTCATTGTATAATCCTGATGGTTATTTTCGTTTTCAGTATAGAGCGGTGCTCCTGTAAAAAACTTCGCCAGAATTGGTGGTATTCCTGTTATTTCAATTGATTGAGATAATTCTTAGATATAAGATCCCTCGGGCGCTGGGGCTGGAAACGTCGCAATTCATAAATAAGAACTATTGATGTTCACAATTCCTCTTTTTTCCTTCATCATTTGTCAGCTTTTACTACTAATAATCAGCGCTTAGCTCAGCATGAGAAATACATTTTTGACTCAAGGCCGGTATGAACTATAAGAAAGTACTGAAGAATACGTTACTGCTTGCTCCCGTGGCGCTCCTGAGTCTGCAAATGCCCGCCTGGGGCGCAGATGTGACGAAAACGGCGACCTGCCAGAAGGCGCCGCCTGCGGTGGACAAAGAAGGCGTGCCGTTACCGCCCGTTGTTGGTAAAGAGGGCGCGCGTCCGGCTTCCCCGAAAGGCTCGTCCGGCCAGGGCGGCGCAGCGGCCAACTGTCAGCCAGCGGCCATCGAAAATTAATCATTGACCTCAACCCGGGAGAGACATGGTGCACCCGTTAATTAAGGTGATGCTGGTTGGAGGGAAAGGCGACGGCCTGATGGTCAGCGTTGCCGATAACGCGACGGAGATTTCCGTGACGCCTGCGCAGTATGGCGCGAAATCCGGTCAGCCGCTGAGCTACAGAATCGTATCGCAGACCATTGATGATGAACGCTATTTTTTCGGCGTTTTCAACGAGAGCCATGAGGATACGGAAAAACTCAAAAGAGTCGCGCTAACTCGCGGCATGAAAAAACTCTTCGGCTAAGCAGGTTCCGGGCGATCGCTTGTCGTCCGGTCTCCTCATATTTCGTTTTCCTTTTGCCTCCGATACAGTAGAGCGAAACGCTTCTATCAGTTTCGGGAATTTATGATTAACCATATCCGGATAAAAAATTTCAGATCGGTCAGGGATATTGAGCTGGAACTCGGCGCGCTGAATATCGTCTTTGGCCCCAACGGCTGCGGCAAATCCAACATTTATAAAGCCATCCATCTGTTAACCGCCTGCGCCGATGGAAAGTTCTCCGGTTATATCAGCGATGAAGGCGGCCTGGAGAACATTATGTGGTCCGGGCCGAGCGCGCCGAACGATCGCTTTCCGCGGCGGCTGCAGATTGCCTGCCTGACCGATGAGTTTGACTACCAGCTGCAGGTAGGTTTCCCGGAAAAACTGCCGTATCCGACTCAGTTCCAGCTGGATCCCATCGTTAAAGAGGAGTCTATCTGGCTGGCAGGATTTTCCCGACGCCCTTCATCGCGCGTGCTGGAACGCAAAAACCAGGCGGCGTTCCTGGTTGACGTCAATGGTGAAAAAAGCACTTTTACCGACGCGATTTATGAGAATGAATCGATTTTTGGCCAACTGGGCGAGCCGCACCGCTTTCCTGAAGTCTCCAGGGTCAGGGAAACCATGCGCCACTGGCGCTTTTATCACGAATTCAATATAGGCAGACTCTCGCCGTTGCGTCATCCGACGGTAGGTTACCGCTCGCCGGTGCTGGACAGCGATGGGCACAACCTTGCCGCCGCTTTTCAGACCATCGTGGAAATCGGCGCCGAAGAGCTGCTGCATGAGATCCTCGGCGAAGCGTTCCCGGAGTGTACATTTTACTGTGAAAATGAGAATTCGCGTTTCTCGATAAAGATGCGCCGCAATGGCGTCTGGCGACCTTTACTGGCGGCGGAAATGTCCGATGGCACGCTGCGTTTCCTGTGCCTGGCGGTGGCGCTGCTGAGCCCGCGTCCGCCGGCATTTCTGGCTATTAACGAGCCGGAAAACAGCCTGCATCGTCAAATGTTCCCCGCGCTGGCCCGGCTGATTGTCGAAGCCTCCCGCTATAGCCAAATCTGGCTAACCAGCCACTCCGCGGAGCTGGCTGAGCTGGTTTCATCCATGGCGGAAGCCCGGATTTACGGGCGGGAAAATAGCGATGGGGAAACGCGGATCGCCAGCTAGCGGCAACTGACTTATTCGGTGTAGTAACGGTGTATTGCCGAAGCGCCGCCGGAGGGTTTCCGGCGGCCTGATGTTATGCCGCGGCCGGGAGCAGGGTTTTGCTGCCTTTCAGGGTGAACAGCGAGATGAGGGTAAAGCTCAGGGTAATACAGCCCAGGATCAGATAGGCCTGATGGAAGCCGACGGTATCATACATCCGTCCTACCCACGCCGAGAGCACAACGCCTGACAGCTGTTTTGATAAATTGAAACCGATCAGGAACAGGGTCGCCGAGAGCTTCGGGTTAAATGCCGAAGAGATATATTTAAAGGTGCCGACCAGCAGGAACGGGATCTCGAACATATGCAGCATTTTTAAAATGATCACTTCCACCGCCGAGTTAGCGAAAGACGATCCTAAAATGCGTACTGACATAATCATCCCGGCAATTAGCAGGGCGTTTTTAGCGCCAATCCGGTTAATAATCGCCGGGGCGCAGAACATGATTAGCGCGTTAAGTAATTCCCCACCGGTGGTGACGAAGCCGAATACTTCAGTGCCGCGCTGGGGGCTGGAGAAAAAGCCCTTAAAGAAGTTGGCGAACTGCTGGTCAAAAACGTCATAGACGCTGGCGACGCCAACGACATAAATAATAAAGCCCCAGAAGCGCGGCATCCGCAAAAGCTCTGCGGCGGTGCGCATGGAGAAAGCCTGACGGTTGGCGCCCAGGGCATCGATAACCTCGGCGCTGTTGCTGCTCTCCGGCTTTGATACCCACAGCAGTACGCCGAGGATCAGAGCGAAACCGGAGGCGATCCAGAACGTAATGTTCGGGTCGATACTAAATAAAATGCCGGTGATTGACGCGCACAGCGCCCAGCCGACGCAGCCGGAGACGCGGACTTTACCGTATTCAAAACGGTTGGCGCGGCTGACGCGTTCAATATAGGCTTCTACCGCCCCGGAGCCGCTGGAAAAGACGATCCCCAGATAAATCCCGCCCACCAGCGCGCCCGCGATGATATTCATCTGCAGCAGCGGCGAAAAGACGAAAATAAAAAAGGGGGCAAACAGGATTAACAAAATCGTAATCGTCCACAGCAGATGCTTGCGCAGACCGAGCTTATCCGAAATCAGGCCAAAAATCGGCTGGAAGATTATCGCGAATAGCGAAATAGAGGAGAAGACGATCCCCGTCTCGGTTTTGGTTAGATGGTTAACTTCCGCCAGCCACACCGGGAAAAAGGGAAAATAGGCTGACATGATGAAATAGTAGAAGAAAAAGAACAGCATGAAATATATAAAATTATGCCGTTCTCGTGGCGCCAGTTCAGAGAGTTTCATTGTGAATATTCCATATTATTATGCCTGTAAGGTTGGGGGCTTGCGCCCCCGATTATTATTGGAAGTGAATCGTTAACTGATATTGCCATTGTGTCTCAAGCAGCAGCCATTGCTGTAGTACGCTGGGCGTCCAGGAGTCATCGCCGCCGATGCCCATGTGCTGAGCGTCGAGGGTGATCCAGACGCCGTTTTCCGGCTTCATCCAGTGCCAGTGATCGGTCTCCATTAACTGCGTGGTGCCATAGGGCTGTACGGAGAAGTGGAAGTTGCCTCCCACGTGCCAGCGCCCCCAGTCCAGCGTTTTGCTGTCGCAGCGCAGGCCGTTTTCCGTCGGGAAAATGTACGGCGTGGTCATCTCCTCCAGCGGCAGCTGCCAGCGGGAGAAGCAGGCGCTGGTGCGGCGGTCCGGATAGTTCTCATGCGGACCGTAGCCGAGCCAGGATACCGGTTGGTGCTGGTCCGGAACCTGGAAATTCAGCCCGATGCGCGGCAGCGGCGGCAGGGTGCCGGCACGTTCGCCATCGACCGCCAGATGCAGCTTGCCTTCGCTATCAAATGTCATCCGCCAGTGGCTGACAATCACCGCTTCGTCGCCGCGCAGATAGTGCCAGCGGCTATCGATAACCACTTCATGGGCCAGGCGCTGAGCGTCGCACTGGACGCAGCGGGCGCTGAGCTCGTAAAGTCCGGCGCTTTTCCAGCGCTCTACCCAGGCGTTAGGGTCAATACGCTCCACTTCGCTGACGCCAATGTCGTTATCCAGCGGTGCGCGCACAAACTGGTCGCGCAGCGGGGTCAGCAGCTGTTCCACGCCGTCCACCTGCCAGTGGGTTAACAGACCGCTTTGCCGATCGATGGTCCATTGCTGCGAGCCGCTGCGGACAATCCAGGCCGCGTCGCTGCTCTCCAGCGCTGGCGCAATATCGGCAGACCGAGGGCCGCGTAGCGCCAGCGGCGCGGCGAGCGGGAACTGCTGCCACGCAACGCGATGCCCTGCGTCGGACCAGACGGTGGCCTGGGGCTGGACCACCTCCAGCGTCAACCACACCTCTTCCGCGCCGGCGGGCAGCGTCAGCGCATCGCACAACGTCAGCTCACTCTGGCCCTCCGGGCAAAGCGCCAGCTTCACGCTACCCTCAGCAAAAGTTTCACCCGCGGCCTGAACCTGCCAGCGCAGCTCTTCGTTATCGGTGGCGCGGAACAGATATTCGCTGCTGAGGCGGATACGCAGCGGGGATTGCGCGAGCAGCGCAAACTGGAAGTACTGCTGCGCATGTTTGGCCTCGATTAAGGAAGGATGCGCGCGGCGGTCGGGGAACACCAGACCGTTCATGCAGAACTGGCGATCGTTCGGTTTGTCGCCAAAATCACCGCCGTAGGCCCAGCCAACGCTGCCGTCGTCGAAGGTTTTACTGATGGCCTGATCCGCCCAGTCCCAGATAAACCCGCCCTGCAGGCGAGGATAGTCGCGAAATGCCTGCCAGTAATCAGCAAAGTTGCCGAGGCTGTTACCCATCGCATGGGCGTATTCGCAGAGGATCAGCGGGCGTTGTTCTCCAGGCAGACTGATCCACTTTTTGATTCCCCATTTCGGCACCGTCGGAATCGGCTGGTCGCGGTCAACGCGGGCGTACATCGGGCAGATAATATCAGTGGTGGTGCTGTCGGCGCCGCCGCCTTCGTACTGTACCGGGCGAGAGGGATCGTTGCGCTTCAGCCAGTGATACATCGCTTCATGGTTACCGCCGCCGCCGGACTCATTCCCCAGTGACCAGATAATAATGGACGGATGGTTGCGGTTGCTTTGCAGCATTCGACTGACGCGGGCGCTGAAGGCCGGTAGCCAGGCCGGATCGTCGGATATTCGATTCATCGGCACCATGCCGTGGGTTTCTATATTGGCCTCATCAACGACGTACAGGCCGTAGCGGTTGCACAGCTCGTACCAGCGTGGGGTGTTTGGATAATGCGAGCAGCGTACGGCGTTAAAGTTGTTCTGCTTCATCAACAGAATATCCTGCACCATATCCTCTTCGGTAACGACCTGTCCGCGCTGGTGGTGATGCTCGTGACGGTTGACGCCGCGGATCAGCAGCGGTTTGCCGTTCAACAGCAGCAGGCCGTTTTTGATTTCAACGCGGCGGAAACCGATATCCCAGGCTTCGGCCTCAATCGGTTCATCGCCGCGCCACAGCGACACGACCGCCCGATAGCAGTCTGGCGTTTCCGCGCTCCATAGCGCCGGACGTTCTACCGGCAGACGAATGGCCGCGCGCTCCGCATAGTTTCCGCGCTCATCGATAATCGGCGAACCGGGCGACTGCTGGTGGCTGGCGACCAGGCGATCGTCATCCCACAGTTCGACTTTCACCGTCAGCTCCTCCAGCAGCGCGACCGGTGAGGCGACGCTTAAGTTCACCAGCAGTTCGGCATCGCGGTAGAGGGCATCCAGCTGCGGCGTAAGCTGGACGTCGCAGAGGTGCAGCGTCGGTTTATTCAGCAGCCAGACCGAACGGAAGATACCGCTCATGCGCCACATATCCTGATCCTCAAGCCAGGTTCCCGCGCTCCAGCGCATCACCATCACGCAGATACGGTTATCGCCCGGCTGAAGATAGGGGGAGAGATCGAAGGCCGCTGGCAGGCGACTATCCTGCGAATAACCGACCCATTCGCCGTTGCACCACAGATGAAACGCGGAGTTGACGCCATCGAAGATAATCTGCGTCTGGCCGTCGGCCCGCCAGCTCTCATCAACGCGAAAGGTCAATGAGTAGCAACCGGTCGGGTTCTCTTGCGGAACGCGCGGCGGGGTGGTGTCGATAGGGTAGCGAACGTTGGTATAGATGGGCGCATCGTAGCCCTGCATTTGCCAGTTTGAGGGTACCGGCGTACTGCGGCTGTCCGGCAGATCGTCTTCCAGCCAGCGGGCATCCACGTCAAACGGGCTGCGGGCCCAGGAGAATTGCCACTGGCCGTCAAGCCGACGGCGGAACGCGGAGGGCTGGTTTTTCCGCGCCGCGTCGGTATCGCGCCAGCTGGCGAAAGTCGGGTGGGCCGGTAAACGGTTGAGATGGGTAATGGTCTGGTTCTGCCAGTCCTCGCGGGCGAGAATCTGATGGAACGTGGCTCCTGCGGCGGAAATAGAGTGGTGTTGTTGCATACGCATTCCTGACGGATAAGTGATAAAAATGTCGTTCGCTAGACAATATGATTTTGTTATCAGTTATTTTCGCTATAGCCGCAATATTGGCGAAAATGAAACCCACTGGCGATCACGAAAAGCTGGGAAAACAGCTGATTTTTGTCGTCTTTTAAACATAAAATGTTAGCGGACGACATTGAGGTTTTGATTCAGAAGGAGTGCACTATGCAGCGTCGCCTGGCAACGCTTGACGATGTGGCCCGTGAGGCCGGCGTTTCTCAGCAAACGGTCTCCCGGGTGCTGAATAATCCTGGGGTGGTGTCCGAACGAACTCGCGAAAAAGTGATCCGCGCGATGCAGACGCTGCGCTATGTACCAAACCGCTCCGCGCAGCTGCTGGCGGGTAAGTCCGCGCCGTCGATTGGGCTGATTACCGCCTCGCTGACGCTGCACGCGCCTTCGCAAATCGCCGCGGCGGTGAAAAGCTATGCTGGTTTGCATCAGCTTGAGGTCTCAATTGCGATGCCGGTGCAGGTCGATTACGCGTCTCTGCAGGCGCGACTCAATGAGTTTCGCGCCCAGCATATTCGCGGAGCGATTATCAGCCTGCCGCTGGAAAGTAGTCTTGCGGAGCGTCTGGTGGCGGAGAATCCAGATATAGCCTGCATGTTTCTCGATGTTTCGCCGGAGGCCGACGTTTGCGGCGTGCGTTTCGATCATCGTGATGGATGTGGCGCCTGCGTGCGGCATTTGTGGGACGCCGGACACCGCGAGTTCGGACTGCTTGCCGGGCCGGAAAGCTCGATCTCGGCGCGAATGCGGCTCAGCAGCTGGCGCGAGGCGCTGCACCGCCTGGGCGTCAGTAATGCGGTAACGGTGTTTGGCGACTGGAGTGCCGCCAGCGGCTGGAGTAAAACGTTCGAGCTGCTGCATCAGCATCCGCGCATTAGCGCGATCGTGGTCGCTAACGATCAAATGGCGCTCGGGGTGCTGAGCGCGCTGGCGCAGCTTTATCGTACCGGCAGCCAGGCCATCTCGGTGACCGGTTATGATGACACGGCGGACAGCCTCTACTTCCAGCCGCCGCTGACCACCGTCGCCCAGGATTTCAACGTGCTGGGGAAAAGGGCGGTCGAGCTGCTGATCAAGCTTATGGCTGCCCCACAGCTGAAAATTCGCGAACTGCTGCCCACCCGCCTGATTATCCGCCAGTCCACCTGGCCCGTTACGGGGAACGGGGAGGGGGAGAAAGATGAGCTGATTAGTCAACTTAAGGCGCTGGTGGAAAAGCTATGAGCGCCACCGCCGTTTAGCTTTCATTGAAGTAGCCTGTGGTAGCGTACCGATTAGAGACGTAGACAGAGCTGCTCGTGCTCTGCACGTAAAAATGCAAAATACAATCTATCCATGCAAGCATTCATTCACCGCCAGTCACATGGCGGTTTTTTTTGCCCATTTTTTGCCGACGGAAAACGTTCTGATTTTATTTAATTCTGCTGGCTGGCGGGTTAACCGCCTGCTGCAAGCATAAATGCGCTGGTTTTTCCGCAGGGTATCAGAAGATTTCCCGAGGCCATAGTTTTTACCACAGCATAATATGCTATTGGCCTGGCGGGCCGGCCTCTCTTTTTTCAGCGTCGTTCAGCTATGCTGAAAGCCAGGGCTGGCGAGTTTAGGGCAATATCATGATGGTATTAAAAGAGAAAGAGCACCTGGAGTCTGTTGACTGGCGCAGGGTTGCGGAGATCATTGCCGATGCGGGACTTAATCAGCGCGATGTGGCATTGGTTGAACGGGCGTTTCGTCATAGTACTTTTTGCTGGTTTGGCTATGAAAAGGGTCAGCTGGTCGCCGTTGCCCGCGCGATTAGCGATCTGACCTGGTGCAGCTATCTTGCGGATGTTGCGGTGGCCCCGAACTGCCAGGGGAAGGGATACGGGAAGTTGCTGATGCAGGCGGTCAGCGAGCGGCTGCGGCCGTTTGGCAAAACCTTTATCTATTCGGTGGTGGATAAAGTCGGCTTCTACCGCCGTTTTGGTTTTGAAATGCTGACAACGGGTATGGTCTGCGCCAGCGCCGAGAGTCTACTGCGCATGCGCGAGCAGGGATATATTTGTCAGGACAGCGACACTAGCCAGCTTTAGCCGCTTCATCTTGCTCTTTATATTTTTCATGCCATTGCGGCCTGATAAACAGAAAACAAATAGCCTGGATGCATTTTTTATATTTCTGAATCTACCAGGGTCCTCATCGGATATTGTAAATTTATTTTTGGCTTTAAGAGGTTTTTATTAGCGGTGGGGGCGTGTATTTTTTACATTAAGGATAAGTCTCCAGTTGGATTTGTGGATGGATGCAAAATATTATAAATAAGCTGTGTTTAAAAGTGAAAGTGTGTTACACAGTCTCTTTTCTCCTGGCAAAAATCTGGATGGGATTATGCTGACAACCCTGATTTACAGAAGTCAGATACCTTTAACTCATGAAATTAATCTCTCTTTGCTGGTTGAAAAAGCGAATGTTAATAACATGTCTCATGGCGTTTCAGGCATTCTTCTTTTTAAAGATAATGTTATCCTTCAAGTGCTTGAAGGTGACGAAAGTATTCTGGAGCAGCTCTTCAGCAAGATTAAACACGACAGCCGACACTTTGGTGTCGTCGAGCTGATGCGAGATTACGCCCCGCGCAGGCGCTTCGAAAACGTCGGTATGATGTACTTTGATCTGGATACGCTAGAAGCCGATGCCGTGCTGAAAACCGTTCGCCAGCTAAGCAAGTTGAAGAGCTATCTTCTGACGGAAGAGCGCGTTTATAAATTTATTCATACGTTTATAACGCAAAAAAGAGCTCTCCCGGTTTCCCAGTATTTCCAGCCTGAAAAATGGTCAGTTATCCCACAAAGATCGCCTTTTCATACACCTGAACGCTCCCCAGTTGATACTCAATGCTGCCAGTTTGCATTTCAGCCCATTATTGAGCCCCTGGCCGGTCATATCACTTCACTGGAAGCGCTTATTCGTAATAAAGATGGTGGGAGTCCGGCGAGCTTTTTTGCTTCAATCGACCATAATAAACGTTATGAAATTGACCTCAACTCTAAATCGGTGGCTTTCGCGCTGGCAAAAGAAATAGACATCGGCGATCATAAAATATCCATTAATATTCTGCCGATGTCTTTGGTGGTGGTTCCCGATGCCGTGGAATTCCTGCTGCAGGAAATTAAAAAGTATGGGTTGATGCCTGAACAGGTTATCGTAGAAGTGACTGAAGACGAAATGATCTCCGGTTTCAGCCAGTTTAGTAGTGCGATTAAAAAACTGCGCGTCTCCGGAATGGGGCTGGCTATTGATGATTTTGGTGCCGGTTATGCCGGACTGTCGTTGTTAACCAAAATCCAGCCTGACAAAGTCAAAATCGATCGTGAGATTATTACCAATATCCACCTGAGCGGCCCTAAGCAGGCCGTCGTCCGTTCTATCATCAGCTGCTGTCATGAGCTGGAAATTGCGGTGGTGGCGGAAGGGATTGAACGTATCGAAGAGTGGTGCTGGCTTGAATCCGCGGGTATCAAGCGTTTTCAGGGGTTCTTGTTTGCCCTGCCCGAACTGAACGGCGTAGGAGAGATACGCTGGCCGGTGAACACAGCGGATAGCCTCGTACAGGCGTAAAAACGTGTTATCTTCGCGCGGCCTTCCGATCGCCGCGCTTCGATTTATGCGGCCCGGTAGCGGCCATCTGAGCGCCTGCGCCCGCCGCGAATCCTCTCAATCCCCGCCTACAGCGATGCTGAACCAGGCTGTGAGCCAGATCATGAAAATGGCTCATGTTGCAATGAAATTAAGTCGCTTTCCCTCCTTGCGGGGCTCTGGCATAAATTAGCTAATATTAACTTATTGGCAACATGAAGAGTGCTGGCGAGCAAATCCGTTAACGCCGGGAATTCGTCCGATAATCACTTTTCATTGCAAAACCAGGATGCCAGATCGCCATGAATAAAGATTTTACGTTTACCATTAAAAGCACACTGTTTGATGAAAACTATAACCCCTCGGAAAGTACGCGTATTACGACCAACTTTGCTAATCTGGCTCGCGGCAAAAATCGGCAGGAGAATTTGCGCAACACCTTAATCATGATAGACAATCGGTTCAATACGCTGGCGCACTGGGATAATCCCAAAAGCGATCGCTACTCTGTTGCGTTGAATATTATTTCCGTGGAAATGGTTATTGAAGAGACTGGAATCACCTTTCCGGCGATTGAGATATTGCAAACCACAATTATTGATAAAAGAACGGGTGAGCGTATTGAAGGCATCGTTGGCAATAATTTCTCCTCGTATGTTCGCGACTATGACTTCAGCGTATTGCTACCGGACCATAATAAACAACGTTCTGGCTTTAGCATCCCAGATGATTTTGGCAACTTGCACGGGAAGATCTTTAAGCATTTCGTTCATTCCGCCGAATATAAAGCCAATTTCAAAAAGCCGCCGGTGATCTGCCTCAGCGTGTCCAGTAAAGACACCTATCAGCAGACCGGAAACCGCCATCCGGTATTAGGCCTTGAGTATCGGCCTAACGCCTCGTCTTTGACCGAGCAGTATTTTGCAAAAATGGGCCTGCAGGTCCGCTATTTTATGCCGAAAAACAGCGTAGCGCCTTTGGCATTTTATTTTACCGGAGATTTACTGAGCGATTACAGCAGCCTTGAGCTGATGAGTACCATCAGCACGATGGAGACGTTCCAGAAGATATACCGGCCTGAGATCTACAACGCTAACTCCGCAGCAGGCCTGTGCTATCAGCCCGATCTGAATCATCAGGATCATTCGTTAACCAAAATAGTTTATGACCGGGAAGAGCGTAGCCAGCTGGCTATAGAGCAGGGGAAGTTTACTGAAGAGCACTTTATCAAACCGTATAAAAATATTCTTGAGCAGTGGTCTGCTCATTCCGCTCTTTAATCCATCGCAGATATAAGGCTATTTATAATGAAAAAATTACTTCCTACTTCAACGGCCGGCAGCTTACCGAAACCTTCCTGGCTTGCAGAGCCTGAGAAACTATGGTCTGCATGGAAACTCGAAAGCCAGGAATTAATCGACGGGAAAAAAGATGCGCTGAGTTTGTCCTTATTCGATCAGCTACGCGCCGGCATTGATATCGTCAGCGATGGCGAACAAACGCGCCAGCACTTTGTCACCACGTTTATTGAGCACCTCAGCGGCGTGGATTTCGCAAAGCGCGAAGTCGTCAAAATCCGTAATCGTTATGATGCAAGCGTCCCGACCGTCGTGGGGGCCGTCGAGCGGCAAAAGCCCGTTTTTGTTGAAGATGCGCGTTTTTTACGTCAGCTTACCAAACAGCCGATCAAATGGGCGCTCCCCGGGCCGATGACTATGATTGATACGCTCTATGACGATCACTATAAGAGCCGCGAAAAACTCGCCTGGGAATTTGCGAAAATACTCAATCAGGAAGCCAAAGAGTTGGAGGCCGCCGGCGTTGATATTATTCAGTTTGACGAGCCCGCCTTTAACGTATTCTTTGACGAGGTCAATGACTGGGGGATCTCGGCATTAGAAAGAGCCGTTGAAGGACTCAAATGCGAAACCGCGGTGCATATCTGCTATGGATATGGCATCAAAGCCAATACCGACTGGAAAAAGACGCTGGGGACGGAGTGGAGACAGTATGAAGAAGCGTTTCCTCAACTGCAAACCTCCAGTATCGATATCATTTCGCTGGAATGCCATAACTCGCATGTTCCCATGGATCTGCTTGAACTGATTCGCGGTAAAAAAGTGATGGTGGGCGCTATCGACGTGGCGACCAATGCGATCGAAACGCCGGAGGAGGTCGCCGCAACCTTACGTAAGGCGCTGCAGTTTGTTGATGCCGATAAGCTTTATCCTTCAACCAACTGCGGTATGGCGCCGCTATCGCGGCGGGTCGCAACCGGCAAGCTCAATGCGTTAAGCGCCGGGGCGGAAATTATTCGCAGGGAACTTCAGGGTAAATAGCACCCAGAGCTGTGCGCGTGGCGGTATAATCTGCGCGTTAATCACTGACTCATGTCTGGCCCTGAATTAACCGTTTGTTGTCAAACCGCCATCGAGCCGCAAAAGGGCAGGTAAGCATTGCCGCTGCTGACTATCCGATATTCAGCGCAGGGAATAGCGGCAATGCGATATTTCTGACGTAGTGATTAACTGCTGAGCGATGAACCTGCAGGATAAATCAATAAGTAGCGCCCGGCGCTACTTAAAATATTTATCCAGCGGATCGTGATGACGGTATTTTCTAAAGAAAAATAGCCAGTAGACAAAACCCAGGCTAGCGCCCAGCCCGGCAAACTGCAGATAAAGAATTTTACGCAGATCAAGAAGGTTCAAAAATGAATACGAGCCTTGCCACATATCAACAATCCCGCCGTTTATCACCAGGTCCGTGAACAGCGCCAGTGCCGGCAGGGCAACAGCGTAGGCCGCCATAAGGTATAACAGTGCTGCCAGCCTCATTTTGGTATTGATACGCATATTTCTCCCTCCTTGCCAGTAATCAACAAGTATAACATGGCTCATCACGAGCCTGTCTGCGGTCAGCGATATTTAAATCTGATACCTCGGATTAAAGTTATGGGTTAAGGAGGCTCTGGCTGATGCTGCAATGTGGGTTGCAGGTTGGGGCGTTGGTAAGGTTGTAGCCCCCGCTATCATGTTATGGGAAAAAAAGATATAGACTTAGATATCCTTCAAGGGAGTTTATCGCAAATAAGAAGCGTGTCCACTCATGGTGCCTTTTTTAAAGCAAGGGATAGGTCTGTATATTATGAATCTCAGCTTATACATGAGTTTTACTTACTGTTGAAGTATGATGATTTTAATGATTTAGATATTTGCTTTTTAAATAAAAATGCTCGCTGGTACTATGAGGACTGTAGTGAAAAGAAAAGTTTCTTATACGAGCATCAATTAAAGAGAATTTCTTCTCTGTTCTCTTTGGTTCCGGAGGAAATGAGAAATAAACTTGAATGGCACGGGCCAGAGGTTAAATAGCTTTACCAAGAAAAATCACGCTAACAAAAACGCCCCCTGGTGCATCAGCAGCAGGGGGCGTTTACGGGTGGGGATTATCGTCGTTCATCAGTCATCCCATTTGTGGCTTAGATACGCGGCAAGAAATCCAAAGAACAGAATGGTTCCCAGAACTGCCATAAATACATGCATATTTCCCAGCATGATTAACCTCCATTAGTTTTGCTATGCGCTAAATTGTCCTCATTGAACAGGTTTACGGTTGTTGAACATATCTTAACTTGCGCAATCTAAACAAATGCTTAACAAATTGCCCAAAGTGACTATTTCACAGACCAAAAAGCCGCCTATCGGTCAGGCTGTATACTCTTTTGATGCTGCAACGGGCTAAGCATCTACTGCTGGCGGAATTGATGGCGCAGGATACAGCCATTGGCGAAACCACACAGAGCAGCAGGAAATTGGTAATTAACAAGCACAAGCGGTAAAAAAATACTTTTTAAATAATCTTTAACGATATCAATACTCATATTAAAAATTACCTCATTGAATAGCGATTTACTCAATAACTCCTTAGCTATAATTCATTCTGCACTATAGTTAACGAGTAGCACAACGCTACATATGCTAATGGAGTTTCCTATGAAATCTTCAACTGTAAATTCAGAAAAAGACCAGCCAAAACAGCCGAAAAAAATGCCTGAAGATGATAAAGGCAGCCAGAAACCGAACAAAAGCAAATAGCCCTTTCACACGTTGTTTAGGAGGCATTATGGTAGAACGCCCAGATATTACTGAACCGCTACCGGGTACTGACCCTTTACCTGACGAAGATTTACCTGAAAGTCCGGACGTAAACGATCCGGTAGTTCCTGAAGACCCGGATGTCATTAAATAACGGCTGTCTGGATATTCAAAAAACCGCCTTTTATTTCGGGCGGTTTATTTCTTTTAAGCTCATCTCCGCAGACTGATTTATATCGATAAAAGACGACGACAATTGCGGTGGTTTTCACTTTGCTTTTGAATGAATAACCGCGTAGTCGCTTTCGGTCGGTATCAATATGCCGGCACGATTTTTCCGGCCAGGCTTATCGTTCACTGGCCATAGAATATGAATTGACGGCCCAGTGTCTCGCACTAGCGATATGCGCGTATCTAAGATGACACGTGAAGTATTAGAGCCCGCAAAACAATCATTTATCACATTCCCCCGAGCGACAATATCGCTGATAAATTACGCTCGGTTTGTTTCACTCTGCATTGTCTTTCGATACTGCAACGGGCTAAGCGCATACTGCTGGCGGAAGTGATGGCGCAGGGTGCTGGCATTCGCGAAACCGCAAAGCTCGGCAATCTGCTCAACGCTCAGGCGGCTGTGGGTTAAATGCTGGGTCGCGCGCAGCAGTCGCTCATCAAGCAGCCAGCGGGCAGGGGTTTTACCGGTAGCGTCTTCAAAACGGCGTAAAAAGGTCCGTGAGCCCATACCGGCTCTTTCCGCCAGCGATGCCACGGTATGGTTGGCGGCGAGATTCTGGTGCAGAAAATCGAATAATAGTCCGAGTCGCTGGCTTTCTCGCGCTTTGGCTACCGGCCGAACAATCTGCTGCGCCTGTCCGCCGTCGCGATGGGGGGACACCACTAAACGCCGCGCGACAATATTCGCCGCATCAATACCGAAGTCCTCGCGCACCAGATGCAGACATAAATCGATTCCTGCGGCGCTGCCTGCGGAGGTCATCACGCCCTCAGCGCCGACGTACAGCACGTCATCAATGACTTCAATCAGCGGAAAACGCGCCCGCAGCTGATCGGTGTAGCGCCAGTGGGTGGTCGCCTGGCGGCCGTTAAGCAACCCGGCAGCGGCCAGAACGAACACCCCGGAGCAGATCGAAATTATCCGGCAGCCCCGCGCATAGGCGGCAACCAATGCCTGGCACAGGTCAGGCGGCACAGGGGAATCGATACTGCGCCAGCCGGGCACTACGATCGTGTCCGCTTCGCTTAACAACGACATGCCGCCGTCGGTCATCAGACGTATCCCGCCGGTTGCCCGCAGCTCGCCTTCATCCACCGCGGCCACGGCGAAACGATACCAGCGCTCGCCCATTTCCGGACGCGGCAGGCCGAAGATCTCTACCGCGACGCCAAATTCAAAGGTACACAGGCCATCGTAGGCGAGGGCAACCACCCGGTGGCGTGACAACGTCACTGATGGGATTGTCATGATTTCAGCGTTTTCAGTCATGGTTATCGGCAGATGTCGTGCAGGCGGTTAATTAAAGTAGTGGTACCACAGACAAGGAGAAGATGCCATGAGTGTTGTAACCGCGATTACCCCCGCCAGCTCTACCGATGCCGCCGCCTGGTTTCGTCATAAGCTAAGCCTCGAAACTGACTGCGCCGATGTCTACAGCGCGATGCGCGAAGAAGACGTGGATTTTGTTCTGCTACATGTCGTCGGCAGTGAGGAAACCTTTGCCCGTCGTCATCTGCCGGGGGCCCTGCATTTACCGCACCGACAAATTGATGCAACCCGAATGGCGCAGTGGCCTGAGGATACGCTGTTTGTGGTTTACTGCGCCGGGCCGCATTGCAACGGAGCAGATGTTGCCGCCATGAAGCTGGCGCTGCTGGGACGTCCGGTAAAAATGATGCTCGGCGGCCTGACAGGCTGGGAAGATGAAGGGCTACCTTTCGCAAAATGAATTTATTTCATGTGCCATGAATTATTCTCGTTTGCCGATGAATCGTCTGCATGACAGTATCTGGACATATAGACATCCAGAAGTCTAAATATTCAAATAATGAACTATCACGGCGGGCAATTAACCTTGCCCGCCGCTAAGGAGACACCATGCAACGTCATCAGGCCCCGTTCCGCGCAGATATCGTCGGCAGTTTTTTACGTCCGGACGCCATCAAACAGGCTCGCCAACAGCTGGCTGCAGGCGCTATTGACGCGCAGCAGCTACGGCAGATAGAAAATGAAGCTATTCGTCATCTGGTGCAGCAGCAGTGCGAGTGTGGGCTGCACGTGGTGACCGACGGTGAGTTCCGCCGCGCGTGGTGGCACTTTGATTTCTTTGACGGTTTGCAGGGCGTCGAACGCTACGATTCCGAAAAGGGTATCCAGTTCAACGGGGTACAAACCAAAGCGCACGGGGTACGCGTCACCGGTAAACTGGCCTTTGGCGATCACCCGATGCTGGAGGATTTTCGCTATCTGAAGAGCATCAGCGGCAGCGCGCAGCCGAAAATGACCATCCCCAGCCCAAGCGTTTTGCACTTCCGCGGCGGGCGCAAAGATATTGACGCGACGGTTTATCCGGACCTCGCTGACTATTTCGACGATCTGGCGACCACCTGGCGCGATGCCATCCGCGCCTTCTACGATGCGGGCTGCCGCTATTTACAGCTTGATGACACCGTCTGGGCCTATCTGTGCTCCGATGAACAGCGCCAGCAGGTACGCGATCGCGGCGAAGATCCCGATGAGCTGGCGCGCATCTATGCCCGCGTGCTGAATCAGGCCCTCGAGGGAAAACCGCAGGATCTGATCGTTGGTCTGCACGTATGCCGCGGTAACTTCCGTTCAACCTGGATATCCGAGGGCGGGTACGAGCCGGTTGCCGAAGTGCTGTTCGGTGGAGTGAACATCGATGCCTTCTTCCTGGAGTACGATAACGACCGTTCCGGCGACTTCGCGCCGCTGCGCTTTATCCGCCCTGGCCATCAGCAGGTGGTGCTGGGCCTGATCACCACTAAAAATGGCGAGCTGGAAAACCCGGAAGGCGTGAAGGCGCGTTTGCGGGAGGCGGCGCAGTACGTCCCGCTGGAGCAAATTTGCCTTAGCCCGCAGTGCGGTTTTGCCTCAACCGAAGAGGGGAACTCGCTGACGGAAGCCCAGCAGTGGGACAAGGTCCGTCTGGTCACCGGTATCGCCGCTCAGGTCTGGTAACGCTTTTATAGCGCAGCGTTGCACTATTTTAAGGCAACGCTGCCCGTCGCTTCGCTTTTCCCGTCTGGTCCATCACGCTTTCACGCCCCTGCAAAAGCTGGCATTGTTTTTGCCTTATCACTTCCGGTTAGTCGTTAATTCATTTTTGTCTTTGCGCTATTCAGGAGTGACACACATGCAGCGTCGAACACTATTAAAAGCTTTTGCTCTCTCCGCCTCTGTTATCAGCATGGGCTTCTCCTTGCAGGTATACGCCGCCGACACCATCAAAGTCGGGATTATGCATTCGCTCTCCGGGACGATGGCGATTTCCGAAACCCCGCTTAAAGAGGTCGCCCTGATGGCGATCGACGACATTAACGCCAAAGGGGGCGTGCTGGGTAAAAAGCTTGAGCCGGTGGTCGTTGACCCGGCCTCAAACTGGCCGCTGTTTGCGGAAAAGGCGCGTCAACTGCTTACGCAGGATAAGGTCGCGGCGGTGTTCGGCTGCTGGACCTCGGTGTCGCGCAAATCGGTTCTGCCGGTATTTGAAGAGCTGAACGGCCTGCTTTTCTACCCGGTACAGTATGAAGGCGAGGAGATGTCGCCGAACGTCTTCTACACCGGCGCAGCGCCGAATCAACAGGCTATCCCGGCGGTGGAATATCTGCTGAGCGAAGACGGCGGCGGGGCGAAGCGCTTCTTCCTGCTGGGTACCGACTACGTTTATCCGCGCACCACCAACAAAATTCTCCGCGCGTTCCTGCACGCCAAAGGCATTCAGGATAAAGACATCGAAGAGGTCTATACCCCGTTCGGCTATAGCGATTACCAGACCATCGTCGCCAACATTAAGAAGTTTTCCGCCGGCGGTAAAACGGCGGTGGTTTCCACGATCAACGGTGATTCCAACGTTCCGTTCTATAAAGAGCTGGCTAACCAGGGGCTAAAAGCGACCGATGTTCCGGTGGTGGCCTTCTCGGTGGGTGAAGAGGAGCTGCGCGGGATTGATACCAAACCGCTGGTGGGCAATCTCGCAGCGTGGAACTACTTCGAATCCGTGGATAACCCTACCAACAAACAGTTTGTCGCCGATTATCGCGCCTGGGCCAAAGCGCATAAGCTGCCGAACGCGGATAGTGTGGTCACCAACGATCCGATGGAAGCAACCTGGGTCGGTCTGCATATGTGGGCCCAGGCGGTAACCAAAGCGGGGACCACCGATGTCGATAAAGTTCGGGAAGCCATGGCCGGTCAGACCTTTAAAGCGCCGTCGGGCTTCACCCTGACGATGGATGCGACCAACCATCACCTGCATAAACCGGTCATGATCGGCGAAATCGAAAGCAACGGCCAGTTTAACGTGGTCTGGCAGACTGAAGCGCCCGTTCGCGCCCAGCCGTGGAGCCCGTGGATTGCCGGGAACGACAAAAAACCGGATCACCCGGTAAAAAGCGCCAGTAACTAAACGTTGAACCCCGGCGCTAAGCCGGGGTGACGGATTCTGTCGTTCGGGCACGGCCCGATTTCCCGGGTAAGGAGGACCACCATGAACCCATTGCGCCTTATGAGTTATTTTGCGCTGCTGCTGGTATTGATGCCGTGGCGGGCGCAGGCAGCCGACGCCGACGATTTCGTGGCAGCCACCCGCAGCCAACAGGCGCTGCTGCTTGAGCAGTGGGCCGTCGCGCCTGCAGCGCCGCGTTTACCGCTGCTAAGGGCGCTGAAAAGCGAGACATTACAATCGGATAGTCGCGGTCATGCGTTCAGCAAGCAGGGTGATAAGCTACTGGCGCTGGGCGCGGTTGCGGCTCCCGAAGGAACAATAAAACCGGTACGCCTGACCAATCGTCTGCGTAACCTCGCGGCAGGGGCGCTGGCCACGCATCAACTGGTCAGTGACAACGTCACGGAAAGGGCCTCTGCGGCAAAAATCCTCCAGCGCGAAGCGACGCCAGAAATGGCGGTCCTGTTACAGCAGCGCCTGACGGCGGAAACCGACGGCGCGGTCAAATCGCTGCTGGAAATTGCGCTTGCTCGTCTGCAGCTAACCAGTCCGCAGCCTGCGCAAAGGCTGGCGGCCATTGAACGGCTCGGTCACTCAGGCGACCCGGAAACCCAGGCGCTGCTGACGCCTTATACCGACGCCCGGCATGAGCCAGACCCGGCGATCCGCGCGGCGGCGCAGGAGAGCCTGAGCAAAATCCAGCACCGCCTGCTGCTGGGCGATCTGCTCGGACAGGCGTTTATGGGCCTCTCCCTCGGCTCTGTCCTGCTGCTCGCCGCGCTCGGCCTGGCGATCACCTACGGACTGCTGGGGGTCATCAACATGGCCCACGGCGAAATGCTGATGATTGGCGCCTACAGCTGCTGGCTGGTTCAGCAGGCGCTGGCGCAACTGGCCCCGCAGTGGCTGGCCTTCTATCCGCTGATTGCGCTGCCGGTGGCGTTCCTGATTGCCGGCGGGATCGGCATGGCGCTGGAGCGCACCGTGATCCGTCATCTCTACGGTCGCCCGCTGGAGACGCTGCTGGCCACCTGGGGGATCAGCCTGATGCTGATCCAACTGGTGCGGATGCTGTTTGGCGCGCAGAACGTCGAGGTCGCCAATCCGGCGTGGCTTTCCGGCGGCGTGCAGGTTCTGCCGAATCTTATCCTGCCGTGGAACCGTCTGGCGGTACTGGCCTTTGTGCTGCTGGTGCTGCTCTTCACCTGGTTGACGCTGAACAAAACCCGCCTGGGGATGAACGTGCGGGCGGTGACGCAGAACCGCGCGATGGCGGCCTGCTGCGGCGTCCCTACCGGCCGGGTCGATATGCTGGCGTTTGGTCTCGGCTCCGGTATTGCCGGACTGGGCGGCGTTGCGCTATCGCAGCTCGGCAACGTCGGGCCAGAGCTGGGCCAGGGCTACATTATCGACTCCTTCCTCGTGGTGGTGCTCGGCGGCGTCGGTCAACTGGCCGGCAGCGTGGCGGCGGCGTTTGGTCTTGGCATCTTTAACAAAATCCTTGAGCCGCAAATGGGGGCCGTGCTGGGCAAAATCCTGATACTGGTACTGATTATCCTGTTTATCCAGAAACGTCCTCAGGGACTGTTCGCCCTCAAAGGGAGGGTTATTGACTGATGAGCCAACCTGTTACCTTAACGCTGGCGCGCAAAGCGCCGCGCCCGCTGCGGTGGATCGGCATTCTGCTGCTGTTGGGCCTGCTGAGTATGCCGTTTCTGGCGCTGCTGCCTGCTACGCATCCGCTGGCGGTTTCCGCCTGGCTGCTGACGCTAACCGGTAAGATCCTCTGCTACGCTATTGTCGCCGTCGCGCTGGATTTAGTCTGGGGCTATGCCGGGATGCTCTCGCTTGGCCATGGGATCTTTTTTGCCCTCGGCGGCTACGCCATGGGCATGTATCTGATGCGCCAGGCGGCGGGCGACGGACTACCGGCCTTTATGTCGTTTTTATCGTGGAGCGAGCTGCCGTGGTTCTGGTGGGGCACCCAGCATTTTGCCTGGGCGATGCTGCTGGTGGTGCTGGTGCCCGGTCTGCTGGCGCTGGTGTTTGGCTGGTTTGCCTTTCGCTCGAAAATCAAAGGCGTCTATTTTTCGATCATGACCCAGGCGCTGACCTACGCCGGAATGCTGCTTTTTTTCCGCAACGAAACCGGCTTTGGCGGTAATAACGGCTTTACCGGCTTTACCACGCTGCTCGGTTTCCCCGTCACCGCCATTGGTACCCGGGCGGCGCTGTTTATGGCGACGGTGCTGCTGCTGTTGCTCACTCTGTGGATTGGCTATTTGCTGGCGCAAAGCAAATTTGGCCGCGTGCTGACGGCGGTGCGCGATGCTGAAAACCGCCTGATGTTCTGCGGCTACGACCCGCGCGGATTTAAGCTGCTGGTCTGGACGCTTTCTGCCGTGCTGTGCGGCCTGGCAGGGGCGCTGTACGTGCCGCAGGTCGGGATCATCAACCCCAGCGAAATGTCGCCAACCAACTCTATCGAAGCGGCCATCTGGGTGGCGCTGGGCGGTCGTGGAACCCTAATCGGCCCGGTTCTTGGCGCAGGGCTGGTCAACGGCGCGAAGAGCTACTTTACCATGGCGATGCCGGAGTACTGGCAGCTGTTTCTGGGGCTGATTTTTATTATCGTGACGTTGTTTTTACCGCGTGGCGTTATCGGCCTGCTGCGTAAAGGAGATCGCTGATGCAACCGGATGAAGAGCTCTTTACCCGCCAGCTGCCGACGGACCGTTTTCGTGAGCAGACCGATCCGGTGCTGCAGCTGGAAAAGATTAACGTCAGCTTTGACGGTTTTCAGGCGCTGACCGACCTGTCGCTGCAGATTGGCGTCGGCGAACTGCGCTGCGTGATTGGGCCGAACGGCGCCGGTAAAACCACCCTGATGGACGTCATCACCGGCAAAACCCGGCCGCAGAGCGGCAGGGCGCTTTACGATCAGTCGGTGGACTTAACGACCCTCGATCCTATCGCCATCGCCCGGCAGGGGATCGGACGCAAGTTCCAGAAACCGACGGTCTTTGAGGCGCTGACGGTGGCAGAAAATCTCGAACTGGCAATGAAAGGTGATAAATCGGTGTGGGCCAGCCTGCGGGCGCGCCTGACCAGCGAGCAGGCCGACCGAATCAGCGAAACCCTGCGCCTGCTGCGGCTGGAGGGCGAACGCTATCGGCCGGCGGGGCTGCTGTCGCACGGGCAAAAGCAGTTTCTTGAGATCGGCATGCTGCTGGTGCAGGAGCCGCATCTGCTGCTGCTGGACGAGCCCGCAGCCGGGATGACCGATGCAGAAACGGAGTATACGGCCGAGCTGTTCCGCACCCTTGCCGGTCAGCATTCGCTGATGGTGGTTGAGCATGATATGGGCTTTGTCGAGACCATCGCCGACCGGGTGACGGTGCTGCATCAGGGACAGGTGCTGGCGGAAGGATCGCTGCGCGAGGTGCAGGCTAACGAACAGGTGATTGAAGTTTATCTCGGACGCTAAGGAGCGCGGATGCTACAGGTTAATCAACTACATCAATATTATGGCGGCAGCCATATTCTGCGCGGCGTCGATTTTGCCGCGCGTCAGGGGGAGGTCACCTGCCTGCTCGGACGCAACGGGGTGGGGAAAACCACTTTGCTGAAGTGCTTGATGGGGCTGATCCCGGCGCGCAGCGGCGAAGTGCTGTGGCAGGAGAAGAATATCACCCACCGTAAACCGCACCAGCGGGTGCAGTCGGGGATCGCCTACGTGCCGCAGGGGCGGGAGATTTTTCCGCGCCTGACGGTCGAGGAGAATCTGCTGATGGGGCTGTCCCGCTTTCCCGCCCGCGACGCGCGCGCGGTGCCGGAAGAGATTTATCAGCTGTTTCCGGTGCTGAAAAGCATGAAGCAGCGGCGCGGAGGCGATCTTTCCGGCGGGCAACAGCAGCAGCTGGCCATTGGCCGCGCGCTGGCCAGCCGCCCGCAGCTGCTGATTCTTGACGAACCGACGGAAGGTATTCAGCCGTCAGTCATCAAGGAGATTGGCGAAGTTATCCGCCAGCTGGCGAATCGCGGTGATATGGCGATCCTGCTGGTCGAGCAGTTCTACGATTTCGCCGCCGGGCTGGCGGACCGCTACCTGGTGATGTCGCGCGGGGCGATTATCCAACAGGGCAGCGGCAGCGATATGGAAGCCGAAGGCGTCCGCGGGATGGTTACCATATAGGCCTTTCCCGGATGGCGGTCTCTCCCCGGCTCGCGCTGCGCTTAGCCGGGCTACAGGTATACAGCCGTCTGCTGGCCCGTAGTCGGGCAAGGCGCTTTGCGCCGCCCCCGGGGCTCATCAGAGGCCGACTTGGATAAAGTTTCGTGGAGGCGCACCATCGCTCAGTAGGTTACTTTCGCAGCAGCCGCTGCAGCCGCGCCTGACGCCAGTTTTTGATCCATTCGCCAAACACAAACAGGCGTAATCCTTTTACCGCCAGCAACGCCCCCCAGATGATCGCCACCCATGCGGACCAGTAGCTGTCCGCGCCGGTCAGCCAGTTCAGCGCCGCCAGCAGGACGCAAACCACGACCGCCACGGTCAGTGAACGGTAAAAACGGCTTTCGCGTTCGACACGCGCTTTGGCTTCCTCAATGCGTAAATCCAGCGATTCGTCATGGCCTTCCAGCGAATCGCCGCTAATCTCGGCGACGTTAACTTCAAAGACTGCCGCAAGCGCGCTAAGGGTCTCCAGACCGGGGCGGTCACCGTTCTCAATGCGCTGAATGGTCCGCACGCTCACGCCCGCCAGCTCGGCGAGCTGCTCCTGGGACCAGGCGCGCTGTAAACGTAATTGTTTAACCTGATTGCTACTGTTCATCGTGACTCTCTCCGGGTGAAAAACCTGAGATGGAGTATTGTTGAGCGGGCTGTCGGCAACCACGATCGAAACCCGACAGGGGGGTGACAGCAACCTGACAGCCGCACGGCGCCTGGGCTCAGGCGCGGGCGACCGCACTACCGTTCCACGGGCGTACGTTCATCCCACGGAAAATCATCAGCCAGGCGGCAATAATAGCGAGCATCAATATTGCAAACAGCGACCAGTGCGGCAGATGGGTCAGAATCGTCCCGGTCAGCATCGGGTTAAAAGCCGCTCCCAGCCAGCCCAGCGACTGGGCGGAAAAGTAGCTGGCCTTCATGCCCGGCGGAGCAATGTTATCGATCAGCATATATTCACCCGGCGCGTAGATCACTTCACCAAGCGTAAAGACGGCGGCAGAGAGGCCCCACAGCAGCAGGCTATTATCGGAAATAACAAAACCGCCCAGTCCGAGTACAAAACAGACCGTACCAAAGGTCATCAGCGGGCGAATATTACGCGCGGTGAGGCGACGGCCGACCGCGTACTGCAGCGCCACCACGACGGCGGCGTTGACCGGCAGTACCACGGCAACCACTTTTTCAGCAAAATCGCTGTCCGCTACCACCAGCACATACTGGGAAATACAGGAAGCGAAAGAGCCGCCGACAAATGACGCCAGCAGGCCGGAGAGCGTAAACCACAGTAGCGCACGATCGCGCAGCAGCACCGAAGGCGACCACTGGACCGCATTATCCTCAGCAATCGCGGCGCTGGTGCGCTGGACAAACAGCTGAATAAACACCAGCGGCAGCGCGGCGCAGCCCGCTGCCAGCCAGAACGGCAGGTTAATGCTGTACATCACCAGCAGAGTGCCGATCGGCGGTCCAACGGTCCAGCCAATATTAAGAAAGGTGTAGTTAAGAGAAAAAATCTGCGCCTTCTTTTCCGGCGACAGCACGTCGGCGAACCACGCTTTCAGGACGGTGGAGAATACCGAGTAGGCGCAGTTAATCAGCGCGAAGAAAAACACTACCAGCGCGACGCTATTGACCAGCGGAATAGCGATGAAACCGCCAATAAACGCCAGCACGGCGAGAGTCATATAGCGCTTTTTATCGAACTTATCGGCGAGAATGCCAAACCCCATGCTGAACAGTACCCCGACGATCAGCGCGCTCGACAGCGCATAGCCGATTTTATCCACCTCCAGCTGGTACTGCCGGGTGAGGTAGATCGTCATAAAAGGTAACGTTGCGCCGCGGCCAATCGTTAACAGCAACGACGAAGCCAGCAGCGCCGCCGTTGAGCGCCTGAGTGTCGGTATCATTTTTTCCTTGCCTGAAGTGATGTTATTTTTGTTGTCCCGATCACAAATAGCATGCTAACCGACGCTTGTATAGTTCCCATCGGTGATGAAAAGCACGCCAGCGACCTACCGAAAATAATGATCTAGGCGGCGGACGAATTATTCTGTAGTTTGATTTTGTTCACAAAAAATCCAATAACAACCGAGGCAGGGTATGACGCGAAAAGACGGGCTGCTGGCATTACTGGTGGTGGTGGTATGGGGGCTGAATTTCGTGGTGATTAAGCTGGGGCTGCATAATATGCCGCCGCTGATGCTTGCCGGGCTGCGTTTTTTGCTGGTGGCTTTCCCGGCGCTGCTCTTCGTCGCGCGGCCAAAAATTCCGCTCACTCTGCTGCTGGGCTACGGTCTGACTATTAGCTTTGGCCAGTTTGCGTTTCTGTTCTGCGCGATTAGCCTCGGTATGCCTGCCGGGCTGGCCTCGCTGGTGCTGCAGGCGCAGGCCTTTTTTACCATTATTCTTGGCGCGTTTATCTTCGGCGAGCGTTTGCAGGCGAAACAGCTGGCAGGTATCGCACTGGCGATTTTCGGCGTCCTGGTGCTGGTCGAGGCCAGCCTCGGCGGACAGCATGTTCCGCTGGTGGGCTTTATGCTGACCCTGGCGGCGGCGCTGAGCTGGGCCTGCGGCAACATCTTCAATAAAAAAATCATGTCCCATGCGAGCCGGCCCCCGATTATGTCTTTAGTCGTGTGGAGCGCGCTGATCCCGGTGCTGCCTTTTATGCTGGCCTCCTGGCTTCTCGATGGTCCGCAGATCATGGCGGCAAGCCTGCTGCATATCGATGGGGTAACGATTCTGTCGCTACTGTATCTGGCGTTTGTTGCGACGATTGTCGGCTATGGGATCTGGGGTTCGCTGCTCGGCCGCTATGAGACCTGGCGCGTAGCGCCGCTGTCGCTGCTGGTGCCGGTGGTGGGAATGGCAAGCGCCGCCTTGCTGCTCGGCGAAACGCTGAATAGCCTGCAACTGCTGGGGGCCGTGCTCATTATGGCCGGGCTGTATATCAACGTTTTCGGCCTGCGGATCGTGCGTCCTGGAATGGCGAGAGGATAAAAAAAAGCCCCGGTGACGGGGCTAAAGGGATTTTACAGGCCTTGCTGGTTGTAATAGGGTACGCCCAGTTCATCTGATTTATCACTGCCCGAAGCCATGTGATTGAAATCAAAAGGCGAATCATTATGCTCGGAAGGAATAATCATCGCATCCCGGTTGTTGTGGCGAACCGGAGTGGTGGTCTGCTCCGCATAACTCTGGCTGGAGACCAGCGCCAATAGCACGATGGCGGCGGAAGCGAATAGTTTCATGATTTCCTCAATACGTCTTTTTTGCAGGCGGTTAACAACAGTTGTTCAACGGGAGCAGGTAGCGCGACTCGCCCGGCACGTTAGTAATACGATACTGGTGCGGCGGAACATCGAAATAGTTTTTGAAAGTCCGCGTCAGCGTTTGCTGCGACTCAAAGCCATAGCGCTCGGCCAGGTATAAGATAGGCTCGTTGCTCTGCTTCAGCTTCTGTGCAATCTCGGTCAGTTTACGGCTGCGGATATATTGTCCCAGCGAGTGACCGGTCTCTTTCTTGAACATTCTTTGCAGGTGCCACTTGGAGTAACCTGAGCGCTCTGAAACCTTCTCCAGCGACAGGGGCGATTCCAGGTTATCCTCGATCCACGACAAAATACTATGGATAGTGATGGCGTCGTTATTGCGTCTGGACATCATCTTACCTCTTCTTATTACGACAGAACTTTTTTGAGCAGACACTCAAGAGTGGCCACTTCATCCGTCGACAGATTTTTTGTTAGTTCCTGGTGCAATTTCTGACCCACAACCTGATGACACTGCTCACAAAGGGCTGCGCCGTCTGGCGTTAGCTGCACCAGTACGCCACGCTTGTCAGTCGGGTTGGGTAACCGTTCAATCCAGCCTTTACAGACCAGGCGGTCAAGCATGCGCGTCATGGCGCCCGGATCGACGGAAAGGACGGTTTTCAGCTCAACGGGGGTAATACACACTTCGCAACGAATGGAACAGAGCACCCGAAACTGGGTGGACGTAATATCCATCGGTGAGAGGTAGTCATTGAGCAGGCGATCTTTTTTCTGGTTAACCATCTGGATCAAGCGTCCGAGGGGGATCATTTCGTTAAACAGGTCGCTTGTACTTTTCACGATGGTTGCCCAGGCAATGACTTAGTTGCGGGAGATATTATTGCCTAGGCAAATATAAGTCAACCTGATGAATAAGCCGATGCCACGATTTGCTAAAACGGATAGTTGTGATGCAGGTCACTCTATTTGGCGCGGTTGTCTTATGATTTATTGCATGATGGATACATTCTGCCGGGAACTCGCGCTACTCTGACAACCGACGCTATACTCGGCGCGCGTCATTTTTTGATAATCCAATATTTACAGGACTTTAACTCACTATGATGGATCTTTTTAAAGCGATAGGCCTGGGACTGGTTGTGATCCTACCGCTGGCAAACCCGCTGACTACCGTGGCGCTGTTCCTTGGCCTGGCCGGAAACATGAATAACGCCGAGCGTAACCGGCAGTCGCTGATGGCCTCGGTCTACGTGTTCGCTATCCTGATGGTCGCGTGGTACGCCGGGCAGGTGGTGATGAACACCTTTGGCATATCGATTCCCGGACTGCGTATCGCCGGGGGGCTGATTGTCGCCTTTATCGGCTTCCGGATGCTGTTTCCGCAGCAAAAGGCCCATGATTCGATGGAAGCTAAGCTCAAATCGGAAGAGCTCGAAGATGAACCGACGGCCAATATTGCCTTCGTTCCCCTGGCGATGCCGAGCACCGCAGGGCCGGGGACGATCGCGATGATTATCAGCTCGGCGTCGACGGTGAAGCACGGCGCAAACTTCCCGGAGTGGGTTGTGCTGGCGGCGCCGCCGATTACTTTTGCGCTGGTCGGCATTATTCTGTGGGGTTGCCTGCGCAGCTCCGGAGCGATTATGCGTCTGGTCGGGAAGGGCGGTATCGAGGCGATTTCCCGCCTGATGGGCTTCCTGCTGGTCTGTATGGGCGTGCAATTCATCATCAACGGCGTGCTGGAGATTATTTCGACCTATCACGCCTGACGACTTTGCGTCGACAGGAAAAATAAAAAAGCCTGCCGTTTTGCAACCGGCAGGCTTTTTTTAGTCGAACGATCAGGAGTGATGCGGCTGATGGTCGTCCAGCGAGATCGGCCAGCGGCGGAAAATCATCACCGCCCACATTAACGCGACGACGGCCGGGATCGCGCCGACATAGCCAATCGATGCCATCGACAGATGGGTGCTGACCTGACTGCCCACCAGCGCGCCAGCGCCGATGCCGATATTAAAGATCCCCGAAAACAGCGACATCGCCACGTCGGTTGCATCCGGCGCCAGCGCCAGCACTTTAACCTGCATACCAAGCCCGATAATCATGATCGCCACGCCCCAGAAGACGCTCAGCAGCATCAGGTGGTTAGCGTTGTGCGAGGCGGGCAGCAGCAGTAGCAGACACGCCAGCAGCAGGCCAATCGCCGCATTGATTAATCCGGAAGCATGCAGGTTGCCGAGCTTACCAAACAGAATGCTGCCGACGATACCCGCGCCGCCCAGCGTCAGCAGCAGCACGGTCGCGAAGTTGCCGCTCAGGCCGGCGACCGTCTGAACGAACGGTTCAATATAGCTATAGGCGGTATAGTGCGCGGTCACCACAATCACCGTCAGTAAATAAATACTCAGCAGCGCAGGGCGGCGGAACAGCACCGGTAGGCTTTTCAGCGAACCTGAATGCTCGCTCGGCAGCCTGGGCAGCAGCTTGATCAGGCATACCATGGTGATCAGCGCTCCCAGGCCAATAACCAGGAAGGTGGTGCGCCAGCCAAAGTACTGCCCGACGATACGGCCGATCGGGATACCGAAAACCATCGCCAACGCGGTACCGGTAGCAATCAGGCTCAGCGCCTGCGCCCGTTTACCGGCTGGCGCCATACGAATCGCCAGCGCTGAAGTAATCGACCAGAATACCGCGTGGGCAAAAGCGATACCGATACGGCTGATCACCAGCACGTTAAAGTTCCATGCCAGGAACGACAGCACGTGGCTGGCGATAAACAGAATAAACAGGCCAACCAGCAGACGACGGCGCTCCATCTTGCTGGTCAACAGCATAAAGGGCAGCGACATCAGCGCGACGACCCAGGCGTAGATCGTCAGCATAATCCCCACCTGCGCCGTTTCCATGCCGAAGCTGTCAGCAATGTCCGACAGCAGGCCAACGGGCGCAAATTCGGTGGTATTAAAAATAAATGCCGCAATCGCAAGCGTGACTACGCGCAGCCACGCGACCTTGCGTGAAACCGTATTTGTCATCATAAGTTCAGGGCTGGTTACAAAGAGGAAAGAAGTGGCACGATCTTAAAACGATCGCTGCCTAAAACACAACCATTTTGTGATCTGAGTCTCATTTTTGTTTGAAGGAAATACCTGAACCTAACGGATTAATTTTCTTATAAAAGGTGTGCAATTATCCCGTTTATGTCATGTTATCGATAAGTAAAGAAGATGAAGGGACCGAACGATGCAGGAAATTAATTTTTATCTGGTCGATGCGTTCAGCGACCATAGCTTTGGCGGCAACGCAGCGGCGGTTTGCCCGCTCACCGAATGGCTGCCGGACGAAACGTTGCTGAAAATGGCGCAACAGCATAATCAGTCGGAGACGGCGTTTTTCGTCCGCACCGATGAAGGATACGAGCTGCGCTGGTTTACCACGCTGGATGAGATCAACCTTTGCGGCCATGCGACGCTGGCGGCATCGCACGTGATTTTTGAATATTTCGATCACCCGTCATCAACGATTGTCTTTAGCACCCGTTTTGTTGGCGAGCTTCGCGTCACGCGCAGCGGCGACTGGCTGACCCTGGATTTCCCGGCCTGGGCGACGACCGCCGTTGAGCAGCCGCCTGCGGAACTGCTGGCCGGGCTCGGACTGCGCGAAGCGCAGGAGATACGCGTGGCGCGCGATTATCTGGTGATTCTGGCCAACCGCCAGCAGGTGGAAGCCGTGCGCCCGGATATGCAGAGACTCCAGCGCCTCGGTAAAATGATCTGTATCAGCGCGGCGGATGAAGAGTATGACTTTGTCAGTCGTTTCTTCTGCCCGGGCGAGGCGGTGGCGGAAGATCCGGTGACCGGTTCGACCCACAGCATGCTGATTCCCTACTGGGGCGAAAAGCTCGGCAAAACGGAGATGCAGGCGCGGCAGGTTTCGGCCCGCGGCGGCGATCTGCGCTGCCAGTGGCGGGGCGAGCGGGTTCTGATCGGCGGTCAGGCGACGACCTATTTAATCGGCACGATTACGCTGCGTTAAGGAGGCCGGGTGACGGAAATCCCTTTTTATCTGGTGGCGGCTTTCAGCGACCAGCCTTTTGCCGGCAATCCGGCGGCGGTATGCCTGCTTAAAGAATGGCTGCCGGATGCGCTGCTGCTCAACATGGCGCAGCAGCACAACCAGTCGGAAACCGCGTTCGTGGTGCCAGAAAGCGATGGTTTTGCGCTTCGCTGGTTTACCACCCGCAACGAGGTCAATCTCTGCGGCCACGCTACGCTTGCCAGCGCGCATGTGATATTTCATCACCTGGATTATCCTGACGCGGTCATTCACTTCGCGACCGCTTCCGGTCGCCTGACCGTGAGCCGTGAAGGCGAGTGGCTGACGCTGGATTTCCCGGCGGGAGAAACGCAGGAGGGTGAGCCGCCCGCCGCGATGCTCTCCGCGCTGGGTATTGATAGCTATCTGCACGCGCGTAAGGGACGCGCATGGCTTATCGAGCTGGCCTCTCGCGACCTGCTAGAAGCCCTGCGGCCGAATATTACCGCGATGATCCCGGGTGAGCATAAAGTTACCGTTACCGCCGCAGGCAGCGGCGAATATGACTTCGTCAGCCGCTTTTTCTCCCCGGGAGAAGCGGTGTGGGAAGATCCGGTAACCGGTTCTGCGCATACCATGTTGATCCCCTACTGGCGTGCGAAGCTGGGCAAAACCCGGATGCTGGCGCGGCAGGTTTCCGCGCGCGGCGGTGATATTCGCTGCGAGCTAAAGGGCGAGCGGGTATTAATGAGCGGCCAGGCGGTAACCTATTTAAATGGCGTAATCACGCTACGTGAAATAACGTCAGGCGAGTACGAAAAATAAAAAGGGATCGGCAATAAACCTGCCGATCCCTTATCCATCCCCGCGTGTTGGGCAAACGTCTCCTGCGTACTCCACGAAAAACCAGAGCCACTATCGGGTCAGACCAGAACAGATTGAAGAGAAAACTACATCGGGAATATCACAATCGCGCCGACGCACAGTGCCAGAATCCGTATTAAGTACATCGGCACCGAGAATATCCAGAATTCCGGTAATTTATATTTCCCCATTCCCAGAATCATTGCCGGCATACCGTCAATCGGCATATAGCCACCGTTCCAGCCAGAAATGACCACCGCAATCGCGGCTGCGGTAGGGTTGAGGCCGAGGCTGGTACAGGCGGCGATCGCGATCGGCGCGAAGATATACACCGAGCCCATGTTCGACCCGGTAAAGGTTGAGCAGGTGCTGGTCAGTAGCGCAAAGATAAAAATAAACACGAAGGGCGATACGTTTGCGCCGAGCACGCCCGCCACCGCATCGCCGACCATTGCCGTGAAGCCCGTGCCTGCCAGCGCATCGGCAACGCCGATCACCCCAGCCATCATCAGGATAACCGGCGCGCCCATATGATCGCGAACCTCTTTGAAGTCGACAACGTTAATCATCATCACGAAGGCGGCGGCGAGACCCGGTACGACATAGGCGATATTGCCTAACTGATTCATCAGCATCATACCCACGACGCTGAACGCAAAGGCGCCAACGGTGCAATACTCTTTCCACGCGGGCAGCACCACGGCTTCCTCTTCGCGTACCGCCATCGCTTCCTCGGAGGCATCGGCGATCGGGTGATCGGGTAAAAAGCGATACGCAACCAGGCACCAGGCCAAAAAGGCCAGCGACATCACCAGATTGACCAGAGCAAATTTCACCATTGAAATCTCCTCGTTGAAACCGGCGGTTTGCAGTACCGTGGCGGTGACGCCAAACAGCAGCGCGACGTTAACCGGGAACAGAGGATGATTGGTGGCGAATCCCAGCGGCATCATCAGCTTTGAGGTCGGCAGCTTCTTGCTGTAGGGGATGGTCGAAACCAGTGACAGAATCAGCACGTAGTAGCCGGTTGAACCGGTACCCGCCAGGCTGGCGCCAATCATGACAATCACCAGTAGCAGCGCGTAGCTTTTATAGCTGCCTTTATTTACCAGATTAACCATCGCCGATTTTACGTTACCGATCAGCCGCGTTTTCTGCAGCGCCGCCATCACCACCATAAAGCCGGCGATCATAATGACGCTTGAGTTAACAAACCCGGCAAAGGCCTGCTGAACGTTGGAGAGCCCTGTCACAACCAATAGCAGACAGGCGAGCAGCGGCGGTGCGCCAAACGCCATTTTGTCTGACATAATAAGAACTATCATTAGCACCAGAATGCCCAGCGCCAGAATCATTTCCATTGTCATTGTTATTTCTCCTTCTTATTTACCCTTCCAGCATGTCGCTCGGCACTTTAAATACGGCTTTGCGTACCGTTGACGGCACGTCTACCGCGCACAGCGCCTGATGGGGTTCGCCGGGCAGAAATATCGCAAAATCACCGGGATACAGGGTGATGGATACCGGCAACGGGCTATCGCGGGCGATAAACAGATCCGGTTTGCGCTCTTCATCGCTATCCTGCGCGACGCAGAGCATTCCGGCGTTAATCACCTCGCAGCCCGCCAGCATCACCTGAATATCGGCCCACTGATGGTGATATTCGGTGTGCCGCTGGGCGGTCGGCTGGGTATGCGCTTCGCCGATATTGCAATACCAGCGACAGTTTTCCGGCTGCCAGCGGCCGTCCGGCCTGCCGCTCAGCGCCGCTAGCGTGGCTTGCGGAAGGGAGAGGATCTGCCGCAGCGCCGGGGGAAGCCCTGCCAGCGGCAGGGCGTTAAGGTTGCCGACGATCATCGTGCGGACTCCTTCACCCACTCGGGCGAAACGTGCACGTATTTAATCGCCTGGCGGAACCAGGTGTAGGCAATGTGCAGCGTGCCGTCCGCCCCTTGTTTGATACTCGGGTAGGAGAACTCGCGATTGCGCTTATCCAGCGAGTTATTGGTCATGCAGTAGCCGTCGCCTTCATCGAGGTTGCGCTGCCATGGCCAGGTTTTACCGCCGTCGGCGGAGATGGCTACGGTCATCGGCGCGCGCGGCGCTCCCCAGAAGGCCGAACGCCCGCTGGTCACTTCCGGCTCTTTACGGCTGTTATCGCCATCGTCGATTTCGTCGTAAAGCGATGCCCGGCGTTCCCGCGCGCCGGCGGCGCTCATGTGGTTAAAGACCAGCGCCAGTTCGCCGCTGGCGAGGGTAGTCACCTGAATAGATGAGTTGTTATTGGGCAGTTCAGTCGGTTCCGGCACTGACCAGCTTTCGCCGTTATCGACGGACTGACTGTAGTAGATATTGTCGGCCCAACGGCTGCGGAACAGCGCAACCAGCGTGCCGCCCGGCAGCGCGGTGATGTTCATATGTACGCAGCCCAGGCTTTGCGGGACTTCGACGTCGCGCCAGGTTTTGCCGCAATCGGAGGAGATTTTGACGGCGCTGATATCGTCGTTGCCAACCCATTTTTCACCCGGTTGAGTGCGGCAGTAGAAGACCGGCAGCAGCCAGTTGCCGTTGTCGAGGACGGTGATCGGCTGGCGAATAAAGGTGCCGGGCTTATCGAGCAGGGTGGCAATCTCGCCCCAGGTTTGACCCAGATCCGTTGACTGGCGATAGCGCACGATGGCGGTATCCTGGTTGCCGGAGATCTGCGCGGTCCACAGCAGCCATAGCACGTTATCCGGCGCCAGAAACAGCACCGGGTTTTGCTCGGAACGGCTGGCGTCATCAGACAATTTGACCGCATCGCTCCACTGGCGGCTCCCGGGCAGCAGACGCGATCCCCAAACGGAGATGTCGGCAACGCCTTCCTGGGTACCGCCGAACCAGACGCACATCAGGGAGCCGTCCGGCAGCGGCAGCAGGTTTGCCGCATGGTTTTGCGGGCAGGATGACGGTAACATCGCGGTTTCGAGCCGCGCGTCCTGTTCATGCTGATTAATGATTCCGTCACGAATTGCGGTTACAGACATATTCATACTCCGTTATTTTCAGTAGGGTTTTATTTGTTTAGCTGTAATGAGTCGTAAGCTTCTGCGGGCTGCGAAGCCTTAATGATTTTTTTATTACGAATAATATTGAGCGTTTCCACCGCCAGCGAAAAGAAAATGGCAAAATAGAGATAACCTTTTGCAATGTGTATCTCCAGACTATCCGCGACCAATAATATCCCCACCAGCAACAAAAAGGTTAAAGCGAGCATTTTCATCGTTGGCGTGTTATTGACAAAATCGCCAATGGTCTTTGCCGCGAACATCATAATGCCAACAGCAATAATGACTGCCGTAATCATAATGAAAATATGTTGCGACAAACCGACTGCGGTAATAACTGAATCCAGGCTAAAGACAATATCCAGCAGCATAATTTGGACAACCGCGCCCGCCAGCGAAAGCTGACGCTGGCCGCCGCCGTGCGACTCTTCTTCCAGCTGCAGTTCACCGCGTATCTCCTGCAGTGACTTGTAAATAAGGAAACAACCACCGACAAATAAAATGATGGTGCGCACCGATACGACAAAATGCGCAATAGTAAACAGCGGCACCGTTATATGCGCCAGCCAGGCAATAGATACCAGCAATAGCACGCGCATAACCATTGCGCCGCTTAATCCCAACTTACGCGCAACATTTTGTTGATGCGGTGGCAGTTTGGCTACTACCAGCGAGAGAAAGATAATATTATCGACCCCGAGAATAATCTCCAGAAAGGTGAGCGTTACCAGCGTCAACCATATTTCAGGGTCAAGCATCCATATAAACATTGAAACATCCCTTACGTTACGTAAGACGTTATATACAAAATATTAAATATTCCCGGCACTGATTTTTTGTTTACACCAGTGCCGGAAATTTAATTAACTATTTCCGCTATCGTCAGGAAATATATTTGGCAATAATTTGATTAATTTCCGCGCACTGCGCCGAGGTGAAGCTCACCGCGTAGCGACTGTCGCCAACATCGTGGCCCATCAGCTGCAGCGCTTTTTTTACCGCCGCCGGCGAGAACGCCACTTTATAAAGATCGGTGCGCAGACCGGTGACGCTCTCCTGAGCCTGGCGGGAGCCCTCAACATTGCCCGCTTTAAAATTTGCCCAGATGGCGTTGATCTCTTTTGGCGCGACGTTTGCCAGCCCGGAAATACAGGCGGAGCAGCCATCAACAAAACCCTGGTGTATCAGCGAATCAGGGCCGTTCAGCACGTCAAAATCGGCGATATCCCGGACCGCATCGAGGAAACCCTTCAGGCTTTCGTAGCTGCCGGCGCTGTCTTTGACGCCGATAATGTTCGGATGCTGCGCCAGCGCGCGCGCGGTTTGCGGTTCAATGGTGTTGCCGGTGCGCGCCGGGATGTTGTAGAGAAATACCGGTACACTCAGGGCGTCAGCAATGGCGGTATAGTGGGCGATCAGCTCATCCTGTTTTAGCGGCACAAACCAGGGGGTAATCACGGAGACCGCGTCAACGCCCAGTTGTTCGATCTGTTGACCCAGGCGGATCGTTTCGCGAGTCGACACTTCGCCAATATGCGCCACCACCGGCGCCCGACCGGCAACTTCATCCACGCAGGCTTTAGCGACGGCGATTTTTTCCGCTTCATTCAGCACAAAGAATTCGCCGTTGGTACCGCCGCAAAAAATACCGTTGCCCGCGGCGAGCTGGCGCTGTACCTGCTGCCTTAGCGCCGGGATATTCACGGCTCCCTCTGCGGTAAAAGGCGTGACGATGGCGGTCAGAACGCCGGTAATTGAATTGCTCATTTCATCTCTTCCCTGGTGTTATTGTGCGGGGAACAGGGTGCGGTAAACCGCTTCAACCTGATCCTGGTTAACGCTGCATGGCGCATTATTCAGTAAACGCTTGACGTTCAGCGCCGCTTCGCTCAGTTCGCTGATGCTCTCTGGCGGTACGCCCAGCGCGGCAAGGTTATCGGGCAGCTGCAGGCGTTTCACCAGCGCGGCGAGCCAGGCGACCAGCGCATGGGATTTCTCTTCTTCGCTAAGCGTCAGGTCGGCTTCAGGGAGCAGATCCCAGACCTGGGCAAATTTCGCCACCGCGTGTGGGCGCACCACCTTCATACAAGGCGCCAGCAAAATGGCGTTAGCCACGCCGTGCGGCAGGTGATATTTGCCGCCTAACGGATAGGAAAGGGCATGAACCAGATGAGTGCCCGCATGGTTAATAGCCACACCGCCATAATAAGAGGCCCACAGCATCTCCAGCTTCGCCGCCAGATTGTGCGGCTCGCTCACCGATAGCTCGATGTTGCGCACCAGCTTGCGCAGGCCAATCAGCGCCGCGTTATCGCTAACCGGATTGGCAACGGTCGAAGTAAAGCACTCAATAAGATGACACAGCGCGTCAATGCCGGTAGAGGAGGCGATATGCGCGGGCATGCTGGTGGTTAATTCCGGCAGCAGGGCAACATAATCCGGCAGCAGAACCGGGGAGATAATCCCCACCTTCGTATTCTGTTCCGGGATTGCCAGGATCGCGTTCGGCGTGGCTTCGGAACCGGTGCCGGCAGTGGCGGGAATTAATAACGAGGTCACCTTTTGCTGCGGCTTTTCGCCGGCCAGCAGCGCCTCAAGCCCCGGCGAGTCGGGATGCAGCAGAACCGAGAGCAGCTTGGCCACATCCAGAACGCTACCGCCGCCAATCCCGACTATTAGCTCCGGCTGGTTAGCGCTGACGAGGCGCAGAATTTGCGTCATATCATGTTGGCTTGGCTCTGCGGGTACGGAATCAACGATCTGAACCTGACGCCCTTCGTCTTCCAGAAGCGTACGGATCTGCCGTGCGGCATCGAGTTTGCCAACGTTGCCATCGGTGACCAGCAAAATGCGCTGTTTGCCGGTCAGCAGCGGTAGCAGGGCGGTAAACGCGCCCGCGCCGCTAATCAGGGTGCTGTTAATGGTTGCCACTTCTTTCTCCTGTCTTATGGATGATTAAACTTAATCATCTATTGTTCGGGTCACTCACATTGTGGGATGAAGTTATAATTTATAGCGAGATTTAATAACTTGAGCTTGCTCACATTTAATCAATTGTGATTGAATATAATCATTATCAATTTCGAACAGCTTGAAAAGGGAACATGATGGGCAGCGGCGATAACAAGGTGCTGGTTCTGGCGGATGACTTTACCGGCGCAAATGACGCGGGAGTCAGCCTGGCGGAGACGGGGATGCGGGCGGAAGTGGCGTTTAGCGCCAGCTACCAGGGAGAGGCGCAGGCGCTGATCCTCAATAGCGACAGCCGCGCGCAGCCCGCCGCAGAGGCGGCACGGCGCATCACGCATCTTTTACAGGCGGTGTTGCCGCGTTTTCAGCCGCGCTGGACGGTGAAAAAAATCGACTCCACGCTGCGCGGCAATCTCGGCGCCGAGCTGGAAGCAACGATGCGCGCGCTAAACTGCGCCGTAGCAGTTCTGGCGCCGGCTTTTCCGGCGGCTGGCCGGGTGACGCGCCGGGGGGTGTGCTATGTGCACGGCTCGCCGGTGAATGAAACCGAGTTCGCGACCGATCCGAAAACGCCGGTCAGCAGCGCGGATATCGCCGCCGTGGTCGCTCAACAAAGCGATTTGCTGTGCCGCGGGACAACGGTCCCCGGGCTGGCGGCAGAGCTGGAACAAACGGTTGAGACGCCGCGGGTGCTGATCGTCGATGCCGAAGAAAACCAGCAGCTGGACGCCATTATCGCCACGGTCGCTCTGTGCGAGCAGCGGGTGCTGCTGGTGGGGTCTGCGGGGCTATGCGACGCCCTGGCGCGTCGGCTGGCGACTATGCCGCACGGCCCGCTGCTGGCGGTGGTCGGTTCAATGAGCGAAATCGCGCAACAGCAGGTTGCCCGTCTTAATGAGCATCCGCGCGTCCGGCGGGTCGACATTGATGTGGCTATGGCCTTTGACGGCGATGCCGCCCTTGATGCCCGGCGTATCGTGGCGGTATTGAGCGAAAATAATCATTGCGTTATCACCACCCGACCCGATAGCGAGGCGCGAAAGGCGGTTGAAGCCTTGTGTCGTCGGCATGGGGTCGATCGCACCGCCCTTGGCGAGCGCATCTGCGCATACCTGGCGCGGGTCAGCGCGCTGGCCATCGCGCAGAGCCAGCCGGGAGCGCTCTATTTATCCGGCGGCGACGTGGCGATCGCCGTGGCGCAGGCGCTGGGCGCCAGCGGATTTCATATTACAGGCCGGGTGGCGCAATGCGTGCCGTTCGGCAATTTTCTGGGTAGTAGCTGGCAGCGGCCGGTAATGACCAAGGCAGGCGGATTCGGAACGGAAACCACCCTGCTGGAGGTTGTGAATTTTATTGAGGAGAAAATGAGTGACTAACATCATTGCGGTAACGATGGGAGACCCGGCAGGCATTGGCCCGGAAATTATTATCAAATCGCTGGTTGAGGGGAAACTCAACGGCGCGCCGGTCGTGGTGGTGGGCTGCGCGCAGACGCTGCGGCGGATCCTGGCGATGGGGATAACCCCGCCCGCCGAGCTGCGTATCATTGATCGTCCGGAACAGGCGCAGTTCAGCGCGGGCACGATTAACGTTATCGACGAACCGCTAGCCGATCCGCAAGGACTACGCGCGGGGGAAGTGCAGGCGCAGGCGGGGGATTTAGCTTACCGCTGCATCAAGCGAGCGACCGAGCTGGCGATGGCGGGTGAGGTGTTTGCGATCGCTACCGCGCCGCTCAATAAAGAAGCGCTGCATCTGGCCGGGCACAACTTCCCGGGACATACCGAAATGCTCGCCCATCTGACGCAAACCAAAGATTTTGCGATGGTGTTATATACCGATAAGCTCAAAGTGATCCATATCTCTACCCACGTGGCGCTGCGAAAATTCCTTGATAATCTGAACCAGCCGCGAGTTGAAACGGTGATCGGCATCGCCGATAGCTTCCTGCGCCGGGTGGGTTTCACTAATCCGCGCATTGCCGTTGCCGGAGTGAACCCTCACGCCGGGGAAAACGGTCTGTTTGGCGATGAAGAGATTCGTATCGTGGGTCCGGCCGTTGAAGCGATGAAGGCCAGAGGGCTCAACGTGACCGGGCCATGCCCGCCGGACACGGTATTTATGCAGTGTCACGAAGGTCTGTTTGATATGGTGGTCGCGATGTATCACGATCAGGGGCATATTCCGCTAAAATTACTTGGATTTTATGATGGGGTAAATATTACCGCCGGACTGCCGTTTATCCGCACTTCCGCAGACCACGGCACGGCGTTTGATATTGCCTGGACAGGTAAAGCTAAGTCTGACAGCATGGCAACCTCTATTGAGCTCGCCATGCAAATCGCACAGGAATAACATGAAGGGATATAACCGGTTAGAGCAGATTATGGATTTTCTGAAGAGCCATAATCTGGTGACAGTGGACCAGCTGGTGGCGGCGACTCACGCCTCGCCGGCGACGATTCGCCGCGACCTGATTAAGCTCGATCAGGAAGGGGTCATCAGCCGTACCCACGGCGGCGTCACGCTCAACCGGTTTATTCCTTCACAGCCCACCACCCAGGAGAAGTCCCAGCGCAGTCTGCAGGAAAAATACGCCATCGCCAGCGCGGCGGCGGCGTTAGTCAAGGCCGGGGACGCCATCGTCCTCGATGCCGGAACCACTATGATCGAACTTGCCCGGCAGATAACCCACTTGCCGCTGCGGGTGATCACCAGCGATCTGCATATCGCCCTGTTTCTCTCGGAATTTAAGCAAATTGAAGTTACCATCATCGGCGGACGCATCGACGACAGCAGCCAGTCCTGCATCGGCGATCACGGACGCCGTCTGCTGCAAAATATCTGGCCCGATCTGGCGTTCGTCAGCTGCAACGGCTGGGATCTGGAGAAGGGCGTAACCTCGCCAACGGAAGAGAAAGCGGCGCTGAAGCGGGATTTAATCGCGAACGCCCGGCGGCGCATTCTGCTGGCGGACAGCTCAAAATACGGCGCCTGGTCGCTGTTTAACATCACCCATCTTGACTCGCTCACCGACATCATCACCGATAATCATCTGCCGGAAGAGACGCGTGAACTGCTGGGGCATATCCATCCCCGGCTGATCATTGCCGACTAGCCGGGAAAGCGGGTTACGGTAGGCGGGCGATATTGGCTTTAATCACTTCCACAGAGCGGCGGAACTTCTCTGCTTCATCATCGGCCAGCTGCAGCTCAATGATCTGCTGTACGCCGCTTTGGGTAAGCACCGCGGGTACGCCTGCCGCCGCGCCGGTGATGCCGTATTCGCCATCCAGAATACACGATACCGCCAGCGCACGATGGCTGCCGGTGAAAATATGGCGGCAGATTTCGGCGATAGTCCCGGCGACGCCGTATTCGGTGCAGCCTTTACCGGCGTAAATTTCAAATCCCAGCTTGCGCACCTTTTCCGCAATCCGCTCCCGGTCGAGAATTTGACCAGTATGCTTTTGGTACACATCGCCGATGGCGGCGCCGTAAACCGCTGAGTGCGACCAGACCGGAAACTGGGTGTCGCCATGCTCGCCGAGAATAAAGGCGTCGATGCTCTGCGCGCCGATATCCAGCTCCTGAGCCAGCACTCTGCGCAGGCGCGTGGTATCCAGCCAGACGCCGGTACCCAGCACCTGGCTGCGCGGCAGACCTGAAAGCCGCCATACCTGCCAGGTGATGATGTCGCAGGGGTTGGTGGCAATCAAAAAAATACCGTTGAAACCGCCGCTCATCATTTGCGGAATGAGGCTTTTTACAATTGTCGCCGTGTTGGTCAGTTCGTCCAGTCGAGTCTGGCCCGGTTTGAGCGCACCGCCGGAAACGGTGAGCACCGCAATATCAACATCGGCGCAGTCGCTGGCTTCCCGCGAGGAAATCGTCATCATCCCCGGCATGTAGGCCGCCGCATCGCTCAGGTCCTGGGCGTGCGCTTCGGCGCGGGCTTTATTCAGGTCCACGAGGATTAACTCCTCGCAAATATTCTGATTCAACAGGGCATAGGCCGCAGAGGCGCCGACGTTGCCTGCCCCGATAATCATGACCTTGCGCGCTTTGGTATTCATGGTTTGTTCCTGATAAATGTCGTCATGACGCAAAATTACTGCCACTTTAGGGGGAAGCGCAAGCGAGGTGTGAAGCGATAAGTTAATGCTATGGCCGCCTGCGAGACGCTCCGCGCTACAGTATGGTCAAAAAGGAGCTTCTCTATGTACACAATCACCCCAACCCCGCAAAACCACCCGGATCTGATGGCCTTAATTGCCGAACTGGACGCGTATCAGCAGACGCTCTACCCGGCTGAGAGCAACCATTTGATCGACCTGAGCGCGTTACCGGCGGAGTCGGTTATTGCGCTTCTTATTCGCGATACGCAGCGCCACGCCGTCGGCTGCGGGGCGATCGTGCTCGGCGAAGAGGGGGTTGGCGAGATGAAAAGGGTGTTTATTCACCCGGCCCATCGCGGGCAGCAGCTGGGAGAACGACTGCTGGCCGCGCTGGAGGAAGAGGCGATAAATCGCGAATGCCATACCGTGCGCCTGGAAACGGGCATCCATCAGCACGCCGCCGTTGCGTTATATACGCGCAATGGCTACCAGACCCGTAGCGCCTTTGCGCCGTATCAGCCGGATCCGTTAAGCATCTTTATGGAGAAGATGCTGCTTGCCGATCTTCGTTCAGCAGCGCTATAAACGCGTCGAGCTGACGGGTTTTCGCCCCCCGCCGCCAGACCAGCCAGGTGGTCAGCCAGCGCCACTCTTCCGCCAGCGGCCAGGCGGAAACCTGCTGATGGCCCGGCATGCTCTCCAGCATACTGCGTGGGATCAGCGCCAGACCGGCGCCGGCAATGACGCAGGCCAGCATCCCGTGGTAGGACTCCATTTCATGGATGCGTCCCGGCGTGGCGCGATCGGCATGAAACCAGCTTTCAAAATGGCGGCGGTAGGAGCAGTTGGCGCGAAACGCATAGACGCTGGCGCCATTCACTTCACTGGCGCGCGCAATGGGCGGGTGGCCAAAGGGCGCGACGATCATCATCTCTTCGGGAAATACCGGTAACCCCTCAAGCCCTGGATGCACCAGCGGGCCGTCAACAAACGCCGCGCTCAGGTTTCCCTCCAGGACGCCGTCGATCATGGTGCCGGAAGGGCCGGTGGAGAGGGCCAGATGAATTTTGGGGTAACGTTGATTAAAGTGCGCCAGGGTTGGTGAAATGCGCACGGCGGCGGTACTTTCCAGCGAGCCGAGGGAAAACAGCCCCTGAGGTTCATCTCCGGCGACCACCATTCTCGCCTCATCTACCAGGGCGAGGATCTGCTGGCTATAGCGTAAAAAGCTATGCCCGGCAGGCGACAGGCGCAGACGCTGGTTTTCGCGAATAAACAGCTCTACGCCGAGATCCGCCTCCAGCTGGCGAATGCGCGTGGTCAGGTTCGACGGCACGCGATGCACCTTCTGCGCGGCCTGGGTAATACTGCCGGTGCTGGCGACGGCGTTAAACATTTCAAGCTGGGTCAGGTCCATGGCATTCTTCTTTTGTGAACAGGTTGCTTAATATTATTCATTTTTAATGAAGGGTAGGGTAAGCCAGAATAAGGTCACTTCGCAATCAACACAGAGAGATTAACGATGAATGTATCTGCCACTCATGCGGTTTCCGTGAACCCGACCACAGGTGAAACCATATCGTCTCTGCCCTGGGCGAGCGAACAAGAAGTTGATTCGGCCGTTGCCCTTGCGGAACAAGCTTATCGTCAGTGGCGCAACGTTAGCGTTGCGGAACGCGCGGCAGCGCTGCGTCATGTCGGTAACGCGATGCGCGCGCGCGGCGAAGCGCTGGCGCAAATGATTAGCCTGGAGATGGGAAAACCGATCGCTCAGGCGCGCGGGGAAGTCGCGAAATCGGCAAATCTCTGCGACTGGTATGCCGAGCACGGACCGGCGATGCTCAAAACCGAAGCGACGCTGGTTGAAGATAATAAAGCGGTCATTGAGTACCGGCCGATGGGCGCTATCCTCGCCATCATGCCGTGGAATTTCCCGGTGTGGCAGGTGCTTCGCGGCGCGGTACCGATTCTGCTGGCGGGCAACAGCTATCTGCTTAAGCATGCGCCAAACGTACTGGGAAGCGCGGCGATGATCGGTGAAATCTTTGCCGCAGCCGGCGTTCCGGCCGGGGTGTTTGGCTGGGTGAATGCCACCAACGATAGCGTTTCGCAGATGATCAACGATTCGCGTATCGCCGCCGTGACCGTTACCGGCAGCGTGCGGGCCGGGAAGGCGATTGGCGCGCAGGCCGGCGCGGCGTTGAAAAAATGCGTCCTGGAGCTGGGCGGTTCGGATCCGTTTATCGTGCTCAACGATGCCGACCTCGACGAGGCGGTGAAAGCGGCGGTGATCGGCCGCTACCAGAACACCGGGCAGGTCTGCGCCGCGGCGAAGCGTTTTATCGTCGAGGCGGGCATTGCCGAGGCCTTTACGCAGAAATTTGTCGCCGCCGTCGCCGCGCTCAAAATGGGCGATCCGCGCGATGAACAGAACTACATCGGGCCGATGGCGCGTTTCGATCTGCGCGATGAGCTGCATGAGCAGGTGCGCGCGACCTTAAAAGAAGGAGCGACCCTGCTGCTGGGCGCGGAAAAAATCGCCGGCGCGGGCAACTACTATGCGCCGACGGTGCTGGGCAACGTCACCGCTGAGATGACCGGCTTCCGCCAGGAGCTGTTTGGCCCGGTGGCGACAATTACCGAAGCTCGCGATGCCGACCACGCGCTGGCGCTGGCGAACGATAGCGAGTTTGGCCTTTCTGCAACGGTATATACCACCAGCGAAGCACAGGCCCAACGCTTTGCCGATGAGCTGGAGTGCGGCGGCGTGTTTATTAACGGCTACTGCGCCAGCGATGCCCGCGTGGCGTTCGGCGGCGTGAAGAAAAGCGGATTTGGCCGCGAGCTCTCCCATTTTGGTCTGCATGAATTCTGCAACGTGCAGACCGTCTGGAGAGATCGCCGCTAGACTGCGGAAAAATCCCCGGGTTGCGGCTAACGCCTGACCCGGGCTACCGATTCGTGCGATTTGCCGGTTTGGTCGCCCTGACAGGCCCCGCTGACGAGCGACCCTTCACCCTGGCGATGCAGGAGTAACAAAGAGGCTGTTTCTTCGCGACAGGTGCGCCTATAATTACCGCCCGAATTTTGATGTTGGCAAGGAGCCGCGCGTGGCGACGGTAATTAATAACGCAATGCTCGATGCCATTCTGGCTGAAGTCAGGCCGCTGATTGGCCGCGGTAAAGTGGCGGACTATATTCCTGCCCTGGCCAGGGTCAGCGGCGATAAGCTCGGCGTGGCAATCTGTACGGTGGACGGTCAGCACTACAGCGCCGGTGACGCCCACGAGCGTTTCTCGATTCAATCTATCTCCAAAGTCCTCAGTCTGGTGGTGGCGATGAACCACTATCAGGAAGAGGAGATCTGGCAGCGGGTGGGTAAAGATCCCTCCGGCCAGCCTTTTAATTCGCTGTTGCAGCTGGAAATTGAGCAAGGCAAACCGCGTAACCCGTTTATTAACGCCGGGGCGCTGGTGGTCTGCGATATGCTGCAAAGCCGTCTTAGCGCGCCCCGTCAGCGGATGCTGGAAATCGTGCGGCGCCTGAGCGGGGTGAGCGATATTGCCTACGATCCGGTGGTCGCCCGCTCGGAGTTCGATCATTCGGCGCGTAATGCCGCCATTGCCTGGCTAATGAAATCCTTCGGCAACTTTCACAACGATGTTGCCACGGTACTGCAAAACTATTTTCACTACTGTTCGCTGGAGATGAGCTGCGTAGAGCTGGCGCGTACCTTTCTGTTCCTTGCCGACCGGGGTATCGCCCCGCATCTTGCGACGCCGGTTATCGCGCCGATTCAGTCGCGGCAGGTCAACGCTTTGATGATGACCAGCGGCATGTACCAGAACGCCGGTGAGTTTGCCTGGCGCGTCGGTTTACCGGCGAAATCCGGCGTCGGCGGCGGGATTGTGGCCATCGTTCCGCAGGAGATGGCGATTGCGGTCTGGAGCCCCGAGCTCGATGACGCCGGGAACTCGCTGGCCGGGATCGCTTTACTGGAAAAACTGACGCAAAAACTGGGGAGGTCGGTATTCTGATGGTGCCCATAGAAAATCTGTTCGCCCGCCTGCAGCGCTCCACTTTTCGCTCCCGCTTTCGCCTCGGCGTAAAGGAACGGCAGTATTGCTATGATAAGGGGGCGGAAGTTATCGACCAGCACGCGGCGGATTTTATCGCCAGGCGCCTGGCTCCGGCGCAAATTCCTAACGATGGCAAACAGACTCCGATGCGCGGACACCCGGTATTCATCGCCCAGCACGCCACCGCGACCTGCTGTCGCGGCTGCCTGGAAAAGTGGCACGCTATCCCTCGGGGGCGGGGCCTCAGCGAGGCAGAACAGCGCTACGTGGTGCAGGTGATTCACCACTGGCTGGTGATCCAGATGAACTCGCCGGACCGCGGCAGAGCATAATTCATCGGGCGTCGGTATATGCCTGATAATTATTCTCATGATATGATGAACCGCTAACTAATTATTAACATAATAATTGCCTGAAACAATTAGACGGATAATCATGAATGTCTCCACTGTCGATTCGGTCATTCACGCTGTTTCGTGAGGAACAACCCGTGCGTGATGCGCTGGTGTTGTTCACTTTAACGCTACTCCTGCATTTCTTTGGCGCGATGCTGCGTCTGGTACAAGAACTGTCGTTTTTCTGGCCGCTGAATGCGGTAATGGCGGGGATTTTTGCGCGTTATATCTGGCTAAATCGCAGTTATTTTTACGCCATCTGTTTTGCCGCCATGCTGGTATATGACGGTTTAACCTCGCGCTGGGGGATGGGCTTCGCCTCCTTCCTGATCAACTTCTCCAATCTCGTTTTTATTGTCACTCTGGCGCAGCTCATTTTATGGGACAAGCGCCGGACGGACTCGATGCCGGGACCGATTAACGCGCTTAGCCTGTTTTGCTACTGCCTGCTGGCGGCGCTGCTCTGCGCCGCCGTGGGCGCGCTGGGGTCGGTAGATGTCGAGCGCGCAACGTTTATCCCGCAGCTGGCGGACTGGTTTAGCGAACAGTTCTCAACCGCCGTGCTGATCCTGCCGTTTATCTTGACCCTCACGCTCCCTTCGGCGTTCGGGCGTTTTCGCCTGCGCCAGCTGCTGCCGGCGATTGCGCTGGTGCTGTCGATTGTGCTCGGCGTAGCGGTTGGCGGCGCCGGGAGCATCACCTTCCCGTTACCGGCGCTGATCTGGTGCGCTATTCGCTACCCGCTGCCGCTGACCTGTCTGCTGACCTTTATTACCGGCATTAGCGAAATTCTGCTGGTGGCGAACTCGCTTATCCACCTTTCGCCCGATAGCCGGATGCAGCCGTGGCAGCTGTTTTCGACGCGTCTGGGGATCGCTGCGATGCTGATAAGCCCCGTTATCGTCGCTTCCAGCGTTGAGGCGATTAACAATCTGGTCAAACAGCTGGCCCTGCGTGCCGACTTTGACTTCCAGACTCGGGTCTATTCCCGCTCTGGGTTAAGCGAAGCGCTGAAGCGCCAGCCGATCGCGGAAAATACGCTGCTAACGGTGATGGTGCTGGATATCGACGGCTTCAAGCAGGTCAACGATCGCTGGGGACATGAATGCGGCGACTGTATGCTGGCCCAGTTTGCGCAGCAGGTGCGGCAGCTGGTGGGAGAAGAGGGCATGGTCGCGCGTATCGGCGGGGAAGAGTTTGCCGTCGCAGCGCTGACCTCATCCGGTCAGGAAGCGCAGCTGCTGGCAGAAAAAATTCGCCAGGGTATTGAAACGCAAACCTTCACCTGGGGTCAGAGCAAAATCCAGCTGACCATCAGCATGGGGCTCGAGAGCCAGCCGCTTGGCGCCGCCAGAATTACGGATCTGTTCAACCAGCTGCTGATGGCTGCCGACGATTATATGATTCAGGCGAAAAATGCCGGGCGCAATCGTATTTTCACGCAAAAGATGGCCTGAATCCTACGATAAGAAAATACGATGATTGATTCACTTGTGTTAAATATAAGTTAAAAAATATAGTGATGTGGTCAATTTCAAGGAGTTACCGATGACCACATCCTTTTCTCTGCGCACGCTGTCGCGTGACGATATTCTCGAACATCTTCCTGAATTAACCGATATCCTCGTCAGCTGCGTCAACGGCGGGGCCTCGGTGAGCTTTATGCTGCCTTTCGCCCCTGAAACCGCGACGGCGTTCTGGCTGCGAATGGCGCAGAGCGTGGCAGCCGGGGAGCGGGTCGTCATCGCCGCGGCGGATGAGCAGCAGCGGCTCGTTGGTACGGTGCAGCTCATTATCGACCAGCCGGAAAACCAACCGCACCGCGCCGACGTCGCTAAACTTCTGGTTCACCAAAATGCGCGTCGCCTGGGTCTGGCGAATGCGCTGATGGCCAGGCTGGAAGCGATCGCGCGCGAGCAGGGCAAGAGCGTTCTGGTGCTGGATACGGCGACCGGCAGCGGAGCCGAGAATTTTTACGTGCAATGCGGTTGGGAAAAGGCCGGGGAAATTCCTCGCTATGCGCTGATGCCGGACGGCGAACTGACGGCGACATCGCTGTTCTATAAACTTTTGTAATCTCATCATATACTGCAACCTGCCTCATTCACACGCCCCGGCAGCTGAGTTGATAAGCCGCCGGGGCTTGTCTCCCTCGCCGCGTTACCCGGCCACGTCCTCGCTCCGACTATTGCCCGACTAAGCGCTGTACAAACGGTTCACCGTTTTGTCGTGCAGAGAGAAATATTTCGGCGACAAATTTGATATTGCATACAGCTTTGATCAAAACGGGGTTTCACCTGGCTAAAAACCTGATAACTTATTGGACCAATTACTCAGGTTGTATGACTACTCTATGAGGGAACCCATTGTGAAAACACTAAACCGTCGCGATTTCCCGGGCGCGCAGTACCCTGAACGTATCATTCAGTTTGGCGAAGGCAACTTCCTGCGCGCGTTTATCGACTGGCAGATCGATCTGCTGAACGAGCATACCGACCTGAATTCCGGCGTGGTGATCGTGCGTCCGATTGAGAGCGCATTCCCGCCGTCTCTCAGCATCCAGGACGGCCTCTATACCACGATTGTTCGCGGCCTGAATGAGAAGGGCGAAGCGGTGAGCGATGCGCGTCTGATTCGATCGGTAAATCGTGAAATCAGCGCCTATGCCGATTATGAGGAGCTGCTGCGTCTGGCGCATAATCCGGATATGCGCTTTGTGTTTTCCAATACCACTGAGGCCGGGATCAGCTACCACGCCGGCGACCGCTTTGACGATGCGCCAGCGGTAAGCTATCCGGCAAAATTGACTCGCCTGCTGTTTGAACGCTACAGCCACTTCTCCGGCGCGGCGGATAAAGGTTGGGTGATCATTCCCTGCGAGCTGATTGATTACAACGGCGAGGCGCTGCGTGAACTGGTGCTGCGCTATGCCCAGGAGTGGGCGCTGCCGGAAGCGTTTATCACCTGGCTGGATGAGGCGAACGCCTTCTGTTCTACGCTCGTAGACCGTATCGTGACCGGCTATCCGCGTGATGAAGCCGCGCAGATTGAAGAACAGCTGGGGTATAAAGACGGTTTCCTCGATACCGCTGAACATTTCTACCTGTTTGTTATTCAGGGGCCGAAGTCCCTGGCCGCAGAGCTGCGTCTGGATAAGCTGCCGCTTAACGTCCTGATCGTGGACGATATTAAGCCGTATAAAGAGCGTAAAGTGGCGATTCTTAACGGCGCGCACACCGCGCTGGTGCCGGTCGCCTTCCAGGCGGGTCTCGATACCGTGGGCGAGGCGATGAACGATAAGGAAATCTGCGCTTTCGTTGAGAAAGCGATTTACCAGGAGATCATTCCTGTTCTCGACCTGCCGCGCGATGAGCTGGAGTCTTTCGCCAGTGCGGTCACTGGCCGTTTCCGCAACCCGTATATTAAGCATCAGCTGTTGTCTATCGCGCTTAATGGCATGACCAAATACCGCACCCGCATTCTGCCGCAGCTGTTGGCGGCGCAGAAGAAAGAGGGCAAGCTCCCGTCGCGCCTGACCTTCGCACTGGCAGCGCTGATCGCGTTTTATCGCGGCGAACGTAACGGTGAGAGCTATCCGGTTCAGGATGATGCTGAATGGATGGAGCGCTACAAGGCGCTATGGGCCCAGCATCGGGATGCGCAAATCACCACCGGCGAGCTGGTAAAAGCCGTACTGTCCGTTGAATCCCACTGGGAGCAGGACCTGAGCAAAGTTTCAGGCCTGGTCGAGCAGGTGACGCAGGATCTGGATGCGATTCTGCGCGACGGCATGCGCGCCGCCGTTCAGCCGCTGTGCTGATATAGCGCAGGGCGCCGCCCGACGAGCAGATAAGGACGGATTATCGGCCAGATAAGCTGCCAGCCGCCGTCCGCTCGTCATCCGGGCGCAACGCCTGAGCAGAATTAGCATTAATTTCAACCCGGCCACCGCCGGGTTATTTTTGAATCTTAATTAGTTACAACATACTTTTAGTTTTTTCTTTCACGCAGGTCTGGCAGATCGTGCAAAATGGGTCCGGCAACAAAGGTGGGGCAATTAAGAGAAAAAGATGAATTGTGTGCCGGGCGCTTGAACTAATTATTGCACCGGAAAATAATGCCTTATCAAAACGAGGAGTCGGCCCATGGTCATTGAGATTCGCGAACCCGATCGGCAGGATAAAGCACAGTGGTTATCGCTTTGGCAGGGTTATACCCGTTTCTACGGTAGCCCGCAGCCAACGGAGGTCACAGAATACACCTGGCAGCGGATGCTCGATGCCGCTTCGCCGATGCTGGGTCGTTTCGCGGTGGTGGATGGCAATGTGGTGGGCTTTGCGATTTGTATCCTCCACGAAGGAACATGGGTTAAGACGCCCATTTGCTATCTGGAAGATCTGTTTGTCGCCCCGCAGATGCGCGGGCAAGGCATCGCCAGAACCTTAATACAGGCGCTGCAAACGGAAGGAAAAGAGAAAGGGTGGTCGCGCCTGTACTGGCACACTCGCACCGACAATCCGGCACGGCGTCTGTATGATGAATTCACGCCAGCCGATGACTATGTTCGTTACCGCGTGACGCTCTGACAATCTGAGATTAAGAAGTTGTTAAGCTTTTCCCTGTAAAACAGGGGAAACGGCTCAGGAGAAACAAATATGGAAAAACGCATAGAAACGGTGGTGAATTTAATCATGTTTCTTTCGCTGTTGGCCACCGCGTGGGATCTCTCCCTGGTTCATCACCTTGCCTGGTAAATCAGACCCTACGGCGCCTGCTCCTGACGCCGTAGTATTCTCGTTCTGACTCCCTTTATTCCTTTACTTTCAGCCGCCGGGCTAACGGCGCGCGACGATAAACAGGCGCGGAAATAATAACAATACCTTTCCGTTACACTGTAACGGATAGTGCCGCTTCAACTCTTCCAGATAGCGCTTGAGAAACGCTTCGCGCTGTGGCTCATCAAGTGGCTGTAAAAATGGTCTCAGGCCCGTTGACTGCAGCCATTCGATAATGGCCTGATGCGATGCCAGCGGGTGATAGTAGGTGGTGCGCCAGATATCCACCTCGCAGCCGCAGGCAGTGAGCATATCATAATACTCCTGTACCTCTGGCAGCGGATGCCGTCCGCTGGCCGGGTGCCCAAGCTCTTCTGCAACCTGACGCATCAGGGTATGGGACGGCTCCTGCCAGTTAACGGGCATCTGCACCGCCAGTACGCCGTTTTCTGCAAGATTGCTCACCAGAAAAGGGAACAGCCGCTGATGATCCGGGAGCCATTGCAGCGAAGCATTGGCGTATATCAGATCCGCCGGACGCTCCGGGCGATAAGCGGCAATATCCGCATCAACGAACCCACAGTTCGGCAACCTTTGTGAGGCCTCTTCCAGCATTGCCGGGGAATTATCAATGCCGATAATCGTCGCGTCCGGCCAGGCATCTTGCAGCAGAGCGGTGCTGTTGCCTGGCCCGCAGCCTAAATCAACGGCCAGCGTCACGGGATGATGGGCAATGCGCGCAAGAAGCTCGGCGGCAGGCCGCGTTCGCTCAGCGCCAAATTGCAAATAGAGTGAGGGATTCCAGTCTGCCATAGTACGCTCCGGTTGCGAGAAACTCGTCCAACAGCATAGACGGCAATGTGCATCTGGCAAAGCAGCAAGTTCGGCTGAGTCATATTGTGACGTTGTCACTTCTACATGTGCCGGGCGGGTCACGGTACTCCTGTAGACAACAGGCTAGAGTATGCGCGCAATTCTCTGGTCAATGGGTATGAAATGGCTTTAATCATTAAGATGTTACTTGAGAACCGGCTTGGTAAGGACAAGGATAAACTGTTGCAGGTGAAACCTGGGCTAAGCCTTGTTGTTGAGGATGAAACCTGCCGGGTTCTGTTTGATACCGGCCCTGACGGCAGCTTTTTGCATAATGCGCAGCGCATGGGGGTTTCTTTATCTAACCTGACCGCCACGGTACTTTCTCACGGTCATTATGACCACTGCGGCGGCGTGCCGTGGCTGCCGGACAATAGCCGTATTATTTGCCATCCGCAGGTCGGGCAAACGCGCTATTCGGCGTTATCGATCGGCGGGCATCGCGTAAAGGTCAAAAAGCTGTCGCGAGAGATCGACTATTCCCGCCACCGCATGGAATACAGTCGCCAGCCGTTGGCTATCAGCGAGCGGCTGATGTGGTCAGGTGAGATCGCGGTTGCCAGGCCGCGAGCTTATGGCGTGCTGGCGGGGCTATCCCCAGCGGAGGATTATATTGCCGATGAGGGCGTACTGATTTACCGCTCGACGCGAGGCTTAATCATTATTTGCGGCTGCGGACATCGCGGCTTGATCAATACCCTTCGCCACTGTCAGAAGGTTACCGGCGTCCAGCAGATATACGCCATCATCGGCGGACTTCATCTGCGCCGCGCGCCGCCGTGGAGAATACGCCAGATAAAGCAATTTTTGCACCAGCAGAAGGTGGAGAAAGTGATGGCCTGCCATTGTACCGGTTCGTGGGGACGCTGGTGGTTATCGGCGGATAGTGCCCCGGCGACCGGCGATACGTTAGTACTGGATCAGGGATGACGTGTACGGCTGCTGATTACATATAAATAACACTTTGGCTATTTATTAAATACATCGACGCCGCGCTATACACCTTCCCCCTGGGGGAAGGTCAAACGTTAATTTTGCGATGACGTGTAAATATTTATCGAGAAACTTCATTCTATTTAACTCGCGGTTTTAATTATGTAATAGCGTTTAATTCTTTGGGCGGGTGTGCTTTAATTCAGCGGTCGTCCTATTGCGAATATTACTATGATTCAGTCACTACAGGCATTATTCAAACAAGCCACCCGACGCCGGCTTCGCATCCGCGCCGGGCTTGTTATTGCCTGTTGGTTGCTACTCAATCTACAGCTTGCCGTCGCGGCGCACCACGGCGGCCAGCAGCAGCCGGTCACGCCGCAGGTGCAAATTCATCACATCGTTGATGGCATGATGACCATGTCCGGCATGGATAACGTCGGGCAGAAAGTCATCTGTGAGAAACACTGCGACCCCGACACTGCGCAACCTAATACCTCCACCTCTCTACAGCTGAATGCATTGCCCGCCGAAACCACCCTGCTGGTGGTTTCGCCGCAGCAGGAGATTTGCGCTGAACGTATGGACTGGCACACGCCGCCCGTCACCGGTCCGCCGGCTGAAATACGTTTCTGCCGTTTCAGAGAATAAAGCTCCGTTAAAAAACATCCATCAGAACTGCCCGTTCTGCGGGCGACTTTATGCTTTTTTCGGAGTATTAATTATGCGTTCGACCTCTATTTTTCTGCTTTTTACCAGCGTTCTGACCTTTTCTTTCACCGCATTTTCCGCCAGCGCGGAAGATGGCGCGATGCATCAGCATAATATGTCCGCGATGGCGGAAATGCCGGGGATGAATAAGCCCGAGAATACCGCCGCGCTTTATTCGGCAAGCGGGGTGATTAAAGCCTGGCGCGAAGATGCAGTGGTGATTGCCCATTCTCCGGTTCCCGGGCTGAACTGGCCGGCGATGACGATGAGCTTTGCGCTCGATGGACATCAAGATAAAAAGCTGCCGGTGGGACAGCAGGTCGATTTCACCTTCCGCCAGACCGACTCCGGCTACGCGCTCGTTTCGATTATCGCGCAATAATTCCGGAGTCATTATGCACATCTTAACTAAGGCGGCCTGCGGGCTGCCGCTCTTGCTGTCGCTGACGTCCACCAGCGGCTGGGCGACGACGCTCTCTGAGGCCCTGTCGGCGGCGGAAAGCTACTCTGCCGAGCTCTCCGCCAACGATCATCAGGTTAACGCTTTGAAGAATATGGCGGATTCCGCCATGGAGCTTCCCGATCCGAAGCTTAAGTTTGGTCTTGAAAACGTCCCGTTGGGGGGAAGTAACGCCAGCCGCCTGACCCGCGAGGGCATGACCATGCAGCGGATTGGCGTAATGCAGGACTACGTCAGCAGCACCAAGCGCGAGCGCAAAGCCGACTCGATAACCGCCGACGCGCGACGAACCGCCGCCAACGCCGATGTTATCCGCGCCAGGCTACAGCGGGAAACCGCTCAGGCGTGGCTGGCGTTGGCGGTAGCGCAGAAGTCGCTGCGCTCGGTACAGGCGCTGATTAGCGAAACCTCCCGGCAAATTGGCGTGCATAAGGCGGCCGTCAGCAGCGCCAGCGCTACCCCCGGCAGCGTGCTCGACGTCGAACTGGCGCTCAATGCTATGAAAAATGAGCAAGATAACGCCCGGCGCGATGTGCAGATCGCTCAGGCGCGTCTGATGCAGCTAACCGGTAAGGATATCCGCGTTATTTCCGGCCCGCTGCCGCGCATTGAGCGCCTGCCTGCCGATGAAGCGACCTTAATTGAGGGGATAAAACTTCATCCAGAAGTGATTCAGGCCGCGCGTGAGGCTGATCTGGCTAAAGCAAAATCCGGGCAGTCGGAAGTGGCGGCGATCCCCGACGTAGGCGTTGAGGTGTATTACGCCAGACGCGGAGATGACTATGACGACATGGTCGGCGTTATGTTTACCGTCGATTTGCCGGTTTTTCAGGGTAAACGTCAGGATAAAGACCACGCTGCGGATGTCTCCCGAACCTATGAAGCCAACGATCGGTTGACCTTATTGATGCGCGAGCATCAGGCGCAGCAGTATCAGCTGATCGCGCAGTATAACGCCGCGAAAGCCATTTACGATCGCCAGCAAAGCGAGGTCCTGCCGCTGCTGCGCAAGAAGGTGAGTCTCGTCAATGCCCAGTATCGGGGCGGCAGCTCCGCGCTGCCTGAACTGCTCGCCGCCCGTCGCGACCTGCTGAACGGGGAAATCGCCAGCAACAACGCCGAGAAAGCGCTCGCTGACGCGTGGGCCGCCGTTCGCTACCTTATTCCACAGGATGTTAAATAATGAAGCTGAAAACTGCTTTTACCCTTGTGGCGCTGGCCGTCGCTCTTGCCGCCGCGGGCGGATACTGGCTGGGATCGCGGAACGCCTCGACTGTCACTCCGGGCGGAACCGAAACGGCTGCGGGACGCAAAGTGCTCTACTGGTACGACCCGATGACCCCCGGTACCCGTTTTGATAAACCGGGCAAATCGCCGTTTATGGATATGGACCTGGTTCCGCGTTATGCCGATGAAGAGGCTGACGATGATGCGGGAGGGGTGAAGATTAGCACCCGCCAGCAGCAAAATCTTGGCGTACGCACGGCGAGCGTTTCCCGTCAGCCACTGGCGCCGGAGCTTAACGCTTTTGCTACCGTCGCCGTGGACGAACGCGGCGTCGAGACGGTGCCGGCGCTGGCCAACGGCTTGATTGAGAAACTCTACGTTAACGCCTCTCAGCAGTTTGTGAAAAAGAACGAGGCGCTGGCCGAACTGTGGATCCCGCAGTGGGCGGCGGCGCAGCAGGAGTATCTGGCGGTGAGGCGGCTGGGCGACAGCGGGCTGACCGCCGCCGCTCGCGATCGTCTGCAGCTGCAGTTTATGCCGGAAGCGATTATCCACAGCGTTGAGCGCAGCGGGAAACCGCAAACCCGGATGACGGTACGCGCGCCGCACGATGGTTATGTCAGCAAGCTGGATGTGCGCACCGGCGCGCAGGTCACCCCAGCCCAGCCGCTGTTCGAGCTGGCCCGCCTCGACCCGGTATGGGTCGTGATTGATTATCCGCAAAGCCAGGCCAGCCTGCTGCGCGTGGGTAGCCGGGTGACGGCGACCACCGGCAGTTGGCCCGGGAGCGTTTTTCAGGGCTCCGTGCGCGAGCTACTTCCCGATCTGGAAGCGACCACCCGCACCTTAAAGGCCCGGGTAGTTTTGAACAATCCGCAGCATCAGCTCAAACCCGGTATGTACCTGAACGTTCAGCTGGCCGAGGCGCATCAGGCGCGCGCCGTTCTGACCATCCCTGAAGAGGCATTGATTGCCACGGGTAGCAGCAATCGGGTGTTAATTGCCGATGGCGAGGGGCATTTTCGTCCGGTCGAAGCGATCGTCGGGCGCACGCAAAATGGTCTGGTCGAGATAAAATCCGGCCTCAAAGAGGGCCAGAAGGTGGTCACCTCCGGACAGTTCCTGATTGACTCCGAAGCGAGCCTGCGCAGCGCGCTGCCGCAAATGGCCGGGGAGGATCCGCAGGAAAAAAGCTATACCACGCAAGGGGTCATCAAAGCTGTAACCGATGGGGCGGTGACCATCGCCCACCAGCCGGTGCCGGCGCTGAAGTGGCCGGCGATGATCATGGATTTTGCCATTACGCCGCAGCAGCAGGGACAGATGCGCCCCGGCGAGTCGGTTATGTTTAGCTTCGTCCTGACCGACGATGGAGCGCGAGTCACCTCGATGATGCCGATGAACGGCGCTAAGGAGCAGCCATGATTGCCGCCGTTATCCGCTGGTCGTTACGCAACCGTCTGCTGGTACTGCTGGCGTCGCTGATTATGGCCGCCTGGGGCGTCTGGTCGATACAGCAGGCGCCGCTGGATGCGCTACCGGATCTCTCCGATACCCAGGTGATTATTCGCGTAAGCTATCCGGGAAAAGCGCCGCAAATTGTCGAAGATCAGGTGACCTATCCGCTGACCACCACCATGCTGTCGGTGCCGGGGGCGAAAACCGTGCGCGGTTTTTCCATGTTCGGCGATGCTTACGTTTACGTACTGTTTGATGATGGCACCGATCCGTACTGGGCGCGCTCCCGCGTGCTGGAGTACCTGAGCCAGATCCAGAGCAGCCTGCCGCCGGAAGCGAAAGCTTCGCTGGGGCCGGATGCTACCGGCGTTGGCTGGGTGTTTGAATATGTGCTTACCGATAAAAGCGGTCAGCATAGCCTCGGGGATTTGCGAGCGATTCAGGACTGGATCCTGAAATATGAACTGAAAACCGTGCCGGACGTATCGGAGGTCGCCAGCGTCGGCGGAATGGTCAAAGAGTATCAGGTGATCCTTAATCCTGACCGCCTGCGGGCCCTGAACGTTACCCACGAACAGGTTATCAGCGCGATTCAGAGCGCCAACCAGGAGGGCGGCGGCTCGGTACTGGAACTGGGTGAAGCTGAATATATGGTGCGCACCACCGGCTATCTGAAGTCCATCGACGACTTTAAGCAGGTCGTTATCGCTGCGCGTGACGGTGTGCCGGTGCTGCTGTCCGACGTTGCCAGCGTGCGCCGGGGGCCGGCGATCCGGCGCGGCGTCGCCGAGCTCAACGGTGAAGGCGAAGTGGCCGGGGGAATCATCATTATGCGTTCGGGCAAAAATGCCCTGACCACCATTAATGCGGTGAAGGCGAAACTGGCTGAGGTGCAAAAAAGCCTGCCCGCAGGGGTAGAAATAGTGCCGGTTTATGACCGTTCGCAGCTGATTAAAAATTCAGTCGAAACCCTGACCCACAAGCTTATCGAAGAGTTTATCGTTGTGGCGGTGGTCTGCTCGCTGTTTCTGTTCCATTTCCGCAGCGCGCTGGTGGCGATGATCACGCTGCCGCTGGGGATCCTCGGCGCATTTATCGTGATGCACTATCAGGGCGTCAGCGCCAATATGATGTCGCTTGGCGGAATTGCGATCGCCATCGGAGCCATGGTCGATGCGGCAATCGTAATGATTGAAAATATGCATAAGGTGCTGGAGCAGTGGCGGTATGAGCATCCTGAGCGCCAGCCGTCTTCCGCCGACTACTGGCAAATTGCCCTACATGCGGCATCGGAGGTGGGGCCCGCGCTGTTTTGCAGCCTGCTGATCATTACCCTGTCGTTTATTCCGGTATTCACCCTCGAGGCGCAGGAGGGCAAGATGTTCTCGCCGTTGGCTTTCACCAAAACCTGGTCGATGGCGGTGGCCGCCGGGCTTGGGATCACCCTGGTTCCGGTGCTGATGGGCTACTTTATTCGCGGCAAAATCCCTGATGAGGCCGCTAATCCGCTCAACCGCTGGCTGATACGCGCCTATGAGCCGCTGCTGGATAAGGTCTTGCAGTGGCCGAAGGCAACGCTGGCGGCGGCGGGCCTGCTGCTGGTCGCCACGCTATGGCCGCTGGCGCAGCTCGGCAGCGAATTCCTGCCGCAAATCGACGAGGGCGACCTGCTGTATATGCCATCCACGCTGCCGGGGATCTCCAGCCGCGAAGCCGCCCGCCTGCTGCAGCAGACCGACCGTCTGATCAAGACGATTCCTGAAGTACAAAGCGTGTTCGGCAAGGCCGGTCGGGCGGAGAGCGCCACCGATCCGGCGCCGCTGACCATGCTGGAAACCACCATTCAGTTCAAGCCGAAAAGCGAATGGCGGCCCGGTATGACCATGGATAAGCTGATCGGCGAACTGGACAGTGCGGTAAAAGTGCCGGGCATCGCCAACGTCTGGGTACCGCCGATTCGCAATCGCCTGGATATGCTGGCGACCGGCATTAAAAGCCCGGTCGGCATCAAAGTGAACGGCAACAATCTGGCGGAGATCGAAAAAACCGCTGAGGAGATTGAGCGCATCGTGCGTCATGTCCCGGGGGTGACCTCGGCGCTGGCGGAGCGCCTTGACGGCGGTCGCTATATCGATATCGCTATCGATCGGCTGAAAGCCGCCCGCTACGGCGTGTCGGTGAAGGAGCTGCAATCGGTCGTCGCCAGCGTGGTGGGCGGCGATAACATTGGCGAGACTATCGAGGGGCGTGAACGCTATCCGATAAACGTGCGCTATCCGCGCGAAATGCGCGACTCGCTGCAGAAGCTGCGCGATCTGCCGGTGGTAACCAGCAGCGGGGCGCAGGTGACGCTCGCCGAGCTGGCGGATATTGCTATCACCGATGGCCCGCCGATGCTAAAAAGCGAAAACGCCCGTCTGTCGGACTGGATCTACGTCGACATTCGCGGGCGCGATCTGAAATCCGCGGTTGATGAAATGCAGCGCGAGGTCAGCAAACAGGTCAGGCTGCCGGATGGCATCTCGCTGACGTGGTCCGGGCAGTACGAGTATCTGGAACGCGCTACCGCGAAGCTCAAAATCGTGCTGCCGTTTACTCTGATGATTATCTTTATCCTGCTTTACGTCACCTTCGGTCGCGTTAAAGATGCGCTGTTGATTATGGGCACGTTGCCGTTTTCGCTGATCGGCGGCGTCTGGTTGCTCTGGCTGCTGGGCTATAACCTGTCGGTGGCCGCCGCCGTTGGCTTTATTGCGCTTGCCGGCGTGGCCGCGGAGTTCGGGGTAATTATGGTGCTCTATTTAAACCAGGCGCTCGCGAAGCGGCGCGGTGAGCTTAATGACCGGACGCTCAACGAAGCGATACACGAAGGAGCCGTGCTGCGCGTGCGCCCGAAAGTAATGACCGTCGCGACGATTATGGCCGGGCTGCTGCCGATTATGTGGGGTGGCGGTACAGGTTCAGAAGTGATGCAGCGTATTGCCGCGCCGATGATCGGCGGGATGATCACCGCGCCGCTGCTGTCGATGCTGGTGATCCCGGCGGTCTATCTTCTGACGCACCGCAACAAACCCTAAAGTGCAACGCCCGGGCCAGGCGGCTCGGGCGTGAATCAGTCGGCGTTTTTGAGATCGGACGCGCGTTTGGCGGTGGCGTAGACAAAGTCCAGCATCGGCTCGAGGTCGGTATCGTAGCCGGCCTGAATGATTTTGCCCCGCAGCCATTCGATCTCACTGGTAATATCCGGGTGGAAGATATTGTTGTCCTGCGCTTTGCGTAGCCACTTGAGCAGGAAATTATTTTTCCCGCGGATACCGCCCGATTTCTTCGATTTTGCGTGTATTTTCAGCGCCACCAGAATGCAGTAATAGAAATGAACGCGCTGATTAAAACTTTGGTGCATGTCTTTTATTCCCGCCAGAATCAGGTTGCGGCCGGGCATGGACCTTAAACATGCGGTCTCTGATATTCACCCGTGCCACCATCGCGCCGCTTGCCGGGCGCCGGGGCGATGGTGGCACGGAAGCCGAATTGCAGTCAAATATTGATTATTTTTTTACCCATATTTGCGTCAGGGGTCGCGCGAAGAGTATTCCTCAGGTTCGCGGCAGAGCAGCGCGTTGTTGCAGGTAAATGCGCAAAACCAGGATAAATGCCAGCGCGACCACCGCTGCGGCCAACAAATAAATAGTCTCCAGCTCGTAGTAGCCTGCCACCCAGCCGGCTAGCGGTCCGGTTAATCCCAGCGCCAGATCGAGAAAAGCCGAATAGGTGCCCAGCGCGGTGCCCTGATTCTGCTCTTCAACCTGTTTTACCGCTTCCACGCCAAGCGCCGGGAAGATCAGCGAAAAGCCCGAGCCGGTGAGAAAGGCGCCAATACCCGCTATCCATGCCGAGGAGGCATACCAGATGATCAGCAGGCCGAGACATTCGATCGCAAAACAGATTAACGATACCGGCACGCCGCCGTAGCGGGTAATGGTGTTACCTAAAATCAGGCGAATGCAGATAAAACCGATGCTGAATAGCGACAGGGTAAACGCCGCGCCTTGCCAGCCATGAGCCGAAAAGTAGAGGGTAATAAAGGTCGCGATAACCCCAAAACCGACGGTACCCAGCGCCAGCCCCATCCCATAGGGCCAGATTTTGCGTACCACCACGTGAAACGGCGCCCGGATTCCCGCCGACACGCTGACGTCCTGGCGCGTACGGGCATAGAGCAGGCCAACCGCCGCAGCCAGCACCACAACGGCGGCAAATCCGCTGATGCCAAAATAGCCGTTGAGCATGACGCCCAGCGGGGCGCCAACCGCCATCGCCACGTAGGTTGCCACGCCGTTCCAGGAGATCACGCGCGACGTGTGGATCGCGCCCACGGTTTTGATCCCCCACAGGGTCGCGCCGGTGGCAGTGAAGCTTTCCCCGACGCCGAGGAAAATTCGCCCCACCAACAGCGCGGCAACCGCCAGCGGCGGCGCAGATTGCAGCAAGACCGCGAGCAGGGTGAAGAGCCCGCTGAGCAGACAGCAAATAATCCCCAGGCTGACGACTTTTTTCGGCCCCCAGATATCGGTATAGCGGCCCGCATGCGGGCGGCTGAGCAAGGTTGAAATGTACTGGAGGCTGATAACCACGCCGGCGATAAAGGTGCTATAGCCAAGCTGATAATGGATATAGCCGGGCAGCACGGCGAGCGGCAAACCGATGGAGAGATAGCAGATACAGGTAAAGACAACGATAGAAATAATACGCAGATTAAGCTGGGTGGTGCTGACGGATGTGGCCATAACGCTAAGTACTGGAAACCAAAGGGAGACTAAGCATAGCGCAGCGTCGTCGGGCGCGACGAGCAGACCATGCGCTTTTTCAATGATTCAGGCAAACTCACTAAAAATAGTAATGAGAGAAGAGCAATCTGGGCAAGTCGTGCGCAGCAGAGTATAAAATTTGTTAACGCATCATGGATATTGACAGGAGAGGGTATGGAATACGATTTAGACGGTATGGATGTTCTTTTTGTCGCGGGCTTTGGACCGATCACCCAATCAACGCCAGCCAGCAGGGAATTTTATGTGGCGGCGCTGGGCCTGCCGCTCAAACCGATGCCCGGCAATGAAGAGTATTTGCTGACCGAACAGCATGCCCTCGATGGGGTAAAACATTTTGCGCTGTGGCCGCTGGCTCAGGCGGCGCGCTCCTGTTTTGACTCGGATCTCTGGCCGGACTATCTGCCGGTGCCGCAGGCGTGGGTGGAGTTTGAAGTGCGCGATATCGATACCGCCACCGACGCGCTGAAGGCCAGAGGCTATCGTCTGCTGGTGGATAATCGCGTGGAGCCCTGGGGACAGACCGTCACGCGGTTGCTGAGCCCGGAAGGGCTGCTGGCAGGGATTACCGTAACCCCGTGGCTGCGCGAGGGCAAAGCATGAAAGCCAAATGGAATGTATTAGCCGCCCATCAACTTCGGCGACCAGCAGGGTGATGGAATGTTGATTTATGACGTATTCGGACGCCACATTGGCGTCCAGCGTCGGGACGGGCGATGGTTGCTCTTCCGCGTCGATCTCAACGAACGGAAATATTCGCCGCTGCATGGGGTCATCATCCCTGATAACCTCACGGAAGCGGAAATTCCCGGCTGGCTGGGCGATATTTTTCATGAAGCCGCAAGCCCGCGCCATCCTGACGTCCGGCTGATGGAGTAGCGGCTACCGCCAGCTTCTGTTTTGCAGCACCACCCGGTAACCGTCGCGGTCGACAAAGGTTTTGCCGTGCACATTCCAGTACGGATTAAACGCGCTGACCGGTGTAAAGCCGGCGGTCAGCATTCTCTCGCACCGTTCCTGCCATTCGGCGGTGTGTGGATAATAGAGCACCAGCAAATCTTCCTCGCTCGGGGAGGGCTTCACCGGGTGATGGTGGCAGAGGGTGAACTCAAGATGCCAGCCGAGATCGCCGCGTCCGATCATGACACCGCTGAAGCCAGCGTGATCGGCAAACTGCGCGATCTGCTCCAGCCCAAGGCCCGTGCAGTACATGCTGCTGCTCAAAGAAAGGTCGGTGACCGGCCGGGCGATGCGCATAGCGTTAAAAGTCATAAGAACCTGTATTAATAAAAGGTGGTCGGGTGACTGTATCCGTTTTTACGCCGATCGTTTGTCGTGGAGAGCTTTCTTTTGCATAAACGTCATCCCTCAGACGGCCAGCCATTTGATGGCTCTTATGGTGCCAATTAGGATAGCCAATATAAAAAGTGTGCTAATTATTATTGTGGCTAATTAAATAATTGCGGCATTTTTTGTCCTTAACTTAAACACATCTTAAACGAGGGTCTGGCGTTTTCTAGGATTTTTCTCATGCGACGCGATATTTCGAAAGATAAGCAAGGGCGCTTTTGAAAAAAATAAAAAAAGCATATCCATGTAAATCATATGGATATATCGCTGCTGTTGCTGAATGGATCGGTTTCAGCGATCGATTTAATATTTATTGATAAGCGATAGCAATTAAATATTTTGTATTGATCGTTGGTTTCGATGTAGGTATCGTTTTGCACGTATTTCACCGGCAGTACAAATAATTAGTTAATCTCATTTGCGCTAAAAAAATTATTTACCGCGATATTTCATTAGAAGATGAAATTAAACTTTTTTTTGAAATTTGTATGGTGTGTAAGTTAACACCGTACATTTACCCCGTCGGTCATGGTGAGATATATAAATATTTTATATTTCCTCGGGAGATGTCCTGAAAGTGTTGTGTGGGCTTGCTGCCCTATTAATACCCCACATTATTAATAAATGGAGTTTATTTATGAACATTAAACGCGTAATTCTTTCCGCTGCAATTTCTTCTGCATTAATGTCTGGCAGTGTTATGGCGGCTGAGACCGGTACCGTGAGTTTCAGCGGCCTGATTACCGGTGCCACCTGTGATGTCAACATCGGTGGTGCAGGCGCAAACGCGGCCGTAGTGCTGCCAACCGTCAGCGCGAATACACTTGATGGCGCGACTAAAACAAATGGTAAAACTCGTTTCAGTCTTGAATTGAGCGGTTGTACCGGTGCATTAACTCAGGCGAAAGCCTTCTTTGAAGGTGGTAATACAGTAAATAACGCGACCGGACGTCTGATAAATACAGAGACGTCCGGTGCAGAGAATGTTTCTCTACAATTACGCGATGGTCAGAACAATAGCGTTATTAATGTTGGCGATGCTGCACAATTTGATTCCGCAGCTATTGGTTATGTTGATATATCTTCCGGTACAGCTTCACTTCCGTACTATGTTGAGTATTACGCTGAAGGCGCCGTCGTAGCCGGTACTGTCGCTTCCCAGGTGACCTATAGCCTCATCTATAAGTAATGCTTCTGCGGGGAGAGAACACTTTCTCTTCCCAATTAATTTCTGGAGACATCACATGGATGTAAGGAAAACTATTTTCTTGCCTGCTGCGCTGAGTTGTCTGATGAGTGCGCTGTGTACTTTTCCGGTTCAGGCTGGCGTGGTAATTAATGGTACACGGGTTATCTATCCCGGCGATGAAAAAGAAATTACCGTTCAGGTTAGTAATAATGGGCAGCGTCCGGTATTGGTGCAAAGCTGGCTGGATACCGGCGATAGTGAGGCTACACCTGATACTATCACCACCCCCTTTATTCTGACGCCGCCGATCAATCGTCTTGACTCTGGCAAGGCCCAGGCCTTGCGCATTAGCAGCCTGACAACCTCAGCGCTGCCGCAGGATCGTGAATCCCTGTACTGGCTCAACGTGCTGGAAATCCCCGGGCGCCCCGGTAGCGAGATCAAAAATGAAAACTATCTGCAGCTGGCGGTGCGTTCACGAATTAAATTCTTCTGGCGTCCCGCTTCGCTGAAAGAGGGCGCAGCGAGAGCGCCGCAGGCGCTGAGCTGGGCCGCCACGGAACAGGGGCTGAAAGCCATCAATCCAACGCCCTATTTTATTTCCCTCGCCACCCTCACCGTGGCAGGAAAAACTGCGGATGTGGATATGGTGGACCCGTTCAGCGATCGTATTTTTCCCCACGTGAAGGCCTCACGAGGAAGCCAGGTACAGGCTGAATGGATTGATGATTACGGCGCCATTCGTTCGCAGAATTTTACCGTTAAGTAGTCCACTCGCTATCTGTCTGTCCTGGAGAAGTCATCATGCAGGGAATCGCACTCCCCGGTAAAGCGGCGCTGCTGTCCGTTTCCGTATTATCTGCCCTTGCGCTAAACGTCAGGGCTAAAGAAAACGCTGAGATTCATTTTGATCCTTCATTCCTGAGACTGGGCACCGGTCCAGCGCCGGATTTATCGCGTTTTAGCCATGGCGCGAGCCTGTCTGAGGGAACGCATCGGCTGCGGATATGGTTTAACGAAAAGCCGGTAGTGAATCAGGATGTCCGTTACGTCGCAGAAGGACATGGTACCACGCCCTGCCTGACGCCTGAGCTGATTACGCAGCTTCCGCTTCGCCACGAGATGCTGCCCGATAGCGCCTGGGACAGCGGTGCTGATGTCTGTACAGACCTGACGGCGCTGATTCCTGGGGCGACGGTGATGAGTGACAGTAATGCGCAAACGCTCAATATTCAGGTGCCGCAGGTCTGGGAACAGCGCAGCGCGCGCGACGCGGTACCGCCCGCATTGTGGGATAGCGGTATTCCCGCCGCGCTATTGGGCTACAACCTTAGCGCATATAGCAGTGAGAACAACGGCTATAACCATGACAGCCTTTATGCCAGTCTCAACGGCGGCATCAATATTGGTAGCTGGTACCTGCGCCATAACGGCAACTGGAGCCGGGATAATCACGCTGGCGGCCATTATCAAACACAGAATACCTATATTCAGCGGGATCTCCCTGCTTTAAAGGGCCGGATTTCTGTCGGCCAGATCAACACCTCGGGGCAGCTTTTTGACACGCTGCCTCTAAGCGGACTAAAGCTGGAGAGCGATGAGCGCATGGAGCCGCTCTCCCGTCGCGGCTACGCGCCGGAAATTCGCGGCATTGCCCGTACGAGCGCTCGGATTGCTGTCCGCCAAAGCGGTAACCTGATTTATGAAACAACCGTCAGTCCGGGGGCGTTTGTCATTGATGATCTTTATCCTACCGGCTATGGCGGGGATCTTGACGTCACCGTTTACGAAGCTGACGGCAGCAAACAGCATTTTCAGGTGCCATTCGCTTCCGTTACGCAGCTATTACGTCCGGGCCAGTCCCGTTATGAACTCTCAATAGGTGAACTGAACTATCGTTCGTTGCCCGCCGACCCTTCACTCTGGCAGATGACCTGGCAGCAGGGCGTGACCAACTGGCTAACGGTTTACGGCGGAATGCAGGCCAGCGAGCGTTACCGGGCGGGTCAGGGCGGTATCGGCATTGCGACCCCCATAGGTGCAGTGAGCGCAGATGCCACCCTCGCTCGTACGGAATTGGGTAAGCGGGGCCAGGATGACGAAATACGCAGTGGCGAGAGCTACCGGCTCAGCTATAGCAAAAATATCACCGAAACGGCCAGTCATTTTTCCCTGGCCGCCTACCGGTTTTCGACCAGCGGATATATGGACTATTTGACCGCCATGCAGACGCGTGAAGCGATTTTCCAGGGGAATCATGCCGATAGTATACGGCGTAATAAAAGCCGCTATACGCTTACGGCAAGCCAGGGATTGCCGGGTGGGTGGGGGCAGTTTTACCTGAGTTCATCGGTGCAGAACTACTGGAACGCCAAAGGTGTAGACAAGCAGTATCAGTTTGGCTACAGCAACAATTATGGCCGATTCAGCTACGGGGTTAACGCCGGACGCAGCTGGAGCGCCTACGGACGTTCCCAGGACACGCTTTCCGTGAATCTCAGTTTCACGCCAGGCAGTAGCCGACAGGCCGTAACGGGGCGCCTTAGCTATGACCATACTCGTCACGGTGAGCAGAGTCTGCGAACCGGTATAAATGGCTCTTTTGGCGAAGATAGCCGCTTCAGCTACGGCCTGTCTGGCACGACGAGCAGTCAGGGTAACGGCAGCAGCGCGGCGGCGAGCGCGCAGTACCTGGCGAATTTCGCTTCGCTGAATGCGGCGTTCGGCAGCGGTCGACATTACCGCAGCGTTTCGGGCGGCGTAAGCGGGACCGTGATAGGCCACAGCGGCGGTCTGACGCTGAGCCCCTTTCAGGGAGACACCTTCGCACTGGTAGAGGCTAAAGGCGCTGAGGGCGCTGGCGTCAATGGCTATAGCGGTATCCAGGTTGACAAATGGGGCTATGCAGCGGTGCCGTATCTCAGTCCGTATCAGCTGAACGATATCCATCTTGACCCGAAAGGAACAACTCGGGGCGTAGAGCTGGATAACACATCGCAAAGAGTTGCCCCGCGTGATGGCGCGGTAGTGAAGATCAGCTATCAGGCCCGTCAGGGATATCCGCTATTAATTACCGTGACAGGTGCCGCCCATCCACTGCCTTTCGGAACGGAAGTTCATGACGCTTCGGGACGTACGGTGGGTTATGTAGGTCAGGGCGGGCAAATCTACGCGCGGGTCGAGCAAGTCCGCGGGGTGTTAACGGTTCGTGCTGGCGAACAATCTTGCCGCCTGGCTTATGTTCTGAGCAACGGACAAGCGGCGACACTGGAACAGCTCTCTCTACGTTGTGAATAGCCTAAAGGGAATAAGTGATTATGTGCAAAATTATCAAAAAAAATAGCCTCCCGGCTGGGGTGTTCTCGGGGCTGGTCGTCTTATTTTTTGTCACCCCCAATGCTCAAGCGGCCTGCACTATAACCAGTACGCCAGCACCTGCTGCGCTGCAAACGTATTCGTTGCCAATTAATCGGATCTCTCCTAATGTCCATAACAATAATGTTTTATTGAGTGTGCGGAAATATTTTGATGCCGCAGCGGTACGTTGCGCTACGGGCACGATTTACTGGGTCCATAAAATAGAAAATACCTCCGGTACTACCGGCGTATTTGTTAATGGTTCGCCGGTGTATAAAACTAATATTAACGGCCTGGGGGTATATTATACTCGTAGTAATTCAAGCGGCATGGAGGTAGGCTCAACGGGCCCAGGTATTGTCCTGGTGCCTGAAGTGAACATGAACCTAATTAAGTTAAATAACTCTACGATTAGCGGCGTCTTAGATGCCTCGACGCTCCCGGTGGTGAGTTTCTACGCAACTGAATCCAGCAGCGGTGCATTCAACAGCGGCGCGGTGCAAATTACTAAAATGGCTTTCAGAGGCACCGTAAGTTATGTTGTCCCCAGCTGTAGTGCTCAGGATAAAGATATTTGGTTGGGAGAATATACCACCGGCGATTTCACTGGTAACTCAACGACGCCGTGGGTGGATGCCAGTATTGTACTGACCTGTGATGCGACTTTTCGCAATGCTTACAACAATGTTGCGGATTCTTATATAACGGGCAATATCACTACGACCACCAGACCTGATAATTATTATTCCGTATCTCTGGAGTCCGTTAATGGTTTTGTTGACAGCTCGCGAGGCATCATGGCGCTGGACAGCGGTGGCGCCACCGGTCTTGGCGTACAGATATCCCGTACCCGGTCGGAACAGGCATGGTCCTCTCTGGCATGGACTGGGGAAAATAAAGCCGGAGCCAATACGATTAACATTCCGCTCTATGCTCGTTATATCCAGACTGATAGCAATGTTAGTGCCGGGCAGGCGAACAGTAAACTTCTGTATACCGTTCAGTATAAATAAAAGCATTTTTCAGGAAAGTATTATGCAGCAAGAAAGGGAAGTGAGTCCGCTGGTGCTGAACGGCCTTAAAGCTTTGGAGCGAGAACTTGATAAATATTATCGCGGTAGATCTTTTATCTATCTGCCAGCAATGCATTTGCAGTCAGAATGCTATTGCCATTTAACCCGCAAATATATCGTTGTAGGCGTCTCGCCTCCGGCGGAAAATATGTTTCTCAAACGCCATATTAGCCTTAAGGATTCTCTGGCAACTATCATTAAGAAACTTAATTTATATCGAGAGTATCGCTCTCAAGACAGGTGTGAATTTTGCTACTTTCTTAATAATTTAAAAGAAGATGAGCGAAGAATTTTCAGTATGTTATGTAAAACAAGCAATTATCGAATGGCTGCAAATGAACTTAACATTAATGAAAAGAATCTGCGGCGAAAAGTTTATACTTTTACGCAAAAGATGAGTATTCCAAATCGGCGTTGGTTTCTCTGGTGGATTACCTATATGAGCAGGCGCCGACCCCATTTTTTTAACGTAAGCGCGGATTAGCAAAAATTAATCTATGACTACCGTCATGGTTGAAAAACAGCACGTCAGGATTGGGGATTCTTCGCTTGCCACTGGAATATGTTTTATCTAGAATCTTCGCTTTCGGAGAGAGAAAATGTCCGTTGCAGATTCCCTGTTTGCTTACTCTTTTGCTGCCCTGCTGCTCACCCTTACCCCAGGCCTGGATACCGCGCTAATTTTACGAACCGCGACCGTTGAAGGCGGAAAAAAAGCCTTTCAGGCGGCGTTGGGTATTGATACGGGATGTTTTATCTGGGGAGCTGCGGTCGCCTTCGGTCTTGGGGCGCTGCTGGCGGCATCGGAACTGGCGTATGACCTGCTCAAATGGTGCGGGGCCGTCTATTTATGCTGGCTGGGCATTCAGTTAATTCTCAAGCCGCGTCGTCATTTGGTTCATCAGGACAGGGCGGCGGCCCCGGCAAGTAACTGGTTTGTAAAAGGGATGATGGGGAATGTGCTCAATCCGAAAATGGGGATCTTTTACGTCTCTTTCCTGCCGCAGTTTATTCCGGCAGGGCACTCGCCCATCGCCTGGACGTTCCTGCTGGTCGCCATTCATGTGGCGATCGGCACAATCTGGTCATTAACGCTGATTGTGACCAGCCGCTCTGCCGCTCGGCTATCAAAAACGCCGCTGTTCATTCGGTGGATGGATCGCGCGACCGGCGGCCTCTTTGTGCTGTTTGCTGCCAGGCTGGCTTTTAGCCACCGCTAAATCCTGCCGGGCAGGGATGCCCAGCTTCTCGCTCCCACATTTCGTTGCTCACCGAAGCATCCACCGACCTTTGCCGTAAATTTCTTCTCCTGGAGGCCGCGCGCTTTCGCGTGGCGTTGCTTGCGCGTCGGGTTAATCGCAATCATAATGAAAAGAGAATAATATTAAAAATTATTCTCTTTTTGAGAATAATAATGGAGGGGAGTGGGTGAACGTTTTTCAACTCAGGCCGGAGTGGAAGGCCTTTCTGCTGGCGCTGGCCGGATCGGTGGTACTGATCGTCGGTATGGGCTATGGCCGGTTTGCCTATACCGGGATCCTGCCGCTGATGCTTAATGAACAGGTACTGACGCTACGCGAAGGTAATCTCGCCGCTTCGGCAAACTATGCCGGTTATCTGGCGGGGGCGCTGCTGCTGGCGAAAGCCAGACCCACGGACGCCAGATGGCTGAGCCTGCTTTCCGCGCTATTGACGCTACTGTGCCTGGCTTTACTGGCGGTTTTAGTTTCTCCGCTGGCGATTATCGCGGTTCGCGGTATTGCCGGATTATTAAGCGCGGTGACGCTGATTGCCGCCTCACTCTGGCTGCTCCAGCATATGAAGCACCCAAACGGTGCGCCGGTGCTTTTTTCGGGCGTCGGAATGGGCATATTTTTGTCGGCGGAATTTATCTCCCTGGGGAAGGCGCTGGCGCTCTCCAGCCAGCAGATCTGGCTGATGTGCGCGCTAAGCGCCGGCGTGCTTTTTATCCTCGCGCTGCGTCTATTGCTGAGCCCCGCAGACTACCTTATCGCTTATCAACCCGCAGCAACCGCACAGCATGAGCAGGCCGAGCGGCCGGTGCGCGAGGCATGGAAACTGCTGCTGATTTATGGCCTGGCCGGCTTCGGCTACATTATTACCGCCACCTATCTCCCGCTGTTTCTCAGCGGTTCGCTGAACGCTATCGATCCGGTGCAGATCTGGGCCATCTTCGGTCTTGCCGCCGTCCCCTCCTGTTTTCTCTGGCATCGGCTGGTCATCAGGCTTGGCTACCGCCGCGCGTTTACCCTTAATTTGCTGATCCAGGCCGTTGGCGTGATCCTTCCGGCGTGGAGCCATACGTTGCCGTTTTGCATATTGAGCGCGCTGCTGGTGGGGTGCACCTTTTTGGGCACCGTGACCATCGCGCTGTCCCAGGGGCGGCGGCTGAATCATCTGGTTTCGTTCAATATGATTGCCGCAATGACCGCAACCTACGGCATCGGGCAAATTGTCGGCCCGCTGGTTGCCGGGGCGCTGTATGACCGCAGCGGGTCGTTTAATCCTTCGCTCAGCGCGGCGGCTATAGCGCTGCTGGCTGCCGCTGCTCTGGTGGCAGCGGGGGCGCGGCGAGCCTCAAAGGTCGGAGGCTGATTCAAGGAGCTGGCGCATCTTCTCAAGGGCCGGGGAGGCGTAGCCTTTGCGCCAGATAAGCTGGGTGATCGCCTGGCCAACCGGTTGCAGCTGGCTGGCTTCGGGCAGCGTCAGAGTCTCAAGCACGCTCTGCGGCACGATGCCGGCATAGCCGCCGGAGGCAACGCAGGCGAGCATCGCGTGGTAGGAGCCGACATCCTGGATCTCGATCTCCGCCTCCTCTGATTGCGCCAGAAACGCTTCCCCCATCGCCCGGTAGGTACAACCCTCCGCAAAGGCGGCAAAACGAAAAGGTTGCGGGTGAGCCTGAAGCACCAGCATCAACTGTTCTTGAAAGATCGGGACAAATTCCAGGTCGTCAGGCGGAGGCGCTCCCTGCGGCAGACTCACCAGCGCGCAATCGAGCTCGGCGTCCAGGACTTGTTGAGCAAGTTGCCGGGTTGGCTGGGTCTTAAGGGTCAGTTTGACCTCCGGGCACTGAGCATGAAAGCGGGGAAGCAGCTGCGGCAGGCGGCTTGCGGCGGTGGCGTCCATCGCCCCCATGCGCAGATTACCGCCCGGCGTCGCCGGGTGCAGCGCCTGTCTGGCCTCCTCGGCCAGGCTGAGGATTCTCAGCGCGTAGCCCAAAAAATGCTCGCCGGCGGGGGACAGAAGCATCCTTTTATTGCCGCGAGCAAACAGCTCAACGCCCAGCTCCTCTTCCAACTGGTGAATGCGGGTGGTGATATTGGACTGCGCTCGTCCCAACAGTTTTGCCGCGCGAGTCACGCTGCGCTCTTCCGCCACCGTTTTAAAAATCTCTAATGTGGTGTGGTTCATATTTTTATTCTTAAATTGAAAATAATGTTGATCTTATCATCTCTAAAAGAGATTTTAATGGCCAGAATGCACAAATTTAACAGGGCAAACCATGAAAAACCGGCTGACGCAGCAGCTTGCTATTGATTATCCCATTATTCAGGCGCCGATGGCTGGCGTGTCGACGCCGGAACTGGCGGCAGCGGTCAGCGGCGCCGGCGCGCTCGGCTCGCTGGGGCTGGGGTCGTCAACCATAGAGCAGGCTGAGGCGCTGATTAACCAGACCCGTCGCTTAACCAGCCGTCCGTTTAACGTCAACCTGTTTTGCCACGCACCAGCGGTAAGGGATCGGCAGCGTGAAGCTGGGTGGCTGGCTCGGCTGCGCCCGGAATTTGCCCGCTTCGCCAGCCATCCGCCGGAGATGCTGGCGGAAATCTACCTCAGTTTTAATCAGCAGCCGCGAATGGCCGAGCTGCTGCTCGATCTTGCCCCGGCGGCGGTGAGCTTCCATTTTGGCGTGCCGGATCGTGAAACGCTTCGCCGACTGCGGGATAAGGGTATCGTTACCCTGGCGAGTGCGACCAGCGTGGCAGAGGCGCTGCTGGCCGAGGCGCAGGGAGTCGATATGGTGGTTGCCCAGGGCTACGAGGCTGGCGGCCATCGCGGCATCTTTGACCCCCTGGGGCCAGACGGACGGATGAGCACCTTTACCCTGATTCAGGCGATGAGACGGCATACTGATCTACCGATTATTGCGGCAGGCGGCATCATGGACGGCGCAGGAATCAACTGCGTAATGAACCTGGGCGCAGACGGCGCGCAGCTGGGAACGGCGTTTCTGCTCTGCCCGGAATCGTCCACGGATGCCGGCTATCGTGAAGCCATCACAGGCGCGCCTGACGGGCTGACGGTTTTAACCTCGGCGATCTCCGGACGTCCGGCAAGATGTCTGGTTAACGGCTGGCGTGAAATAAACGATCCGCATCTCGTTCCGGCTTATCCCGTAGCTTATGATGCCGGTAAAGCGCTGGCATCGGCGGCAAAAGCGCAGGGAAATCGTCAATTCGGCGCCCACTGGGCCGGACAGGGCGTTAGCCTGATTCGCGAGCTGCCGGCAGCGGAGCTGATACGAAAGCTGGTGAGCGAAAGCGGGTTTTAATCGCGGATGGCGCGCGGCCATCCGCTCATCGTTAACGGCGGTGGGCGAGGCCGCGAACCAGACGGTCGCCGGCCATCTGCACCCCCTGTACCAGCGCGACCAGAATGAGCACCGTGCCGACCATCACCTCGTTATTAAAGCGCTGATAGCCGTAACGGATAGCCAGATCGCCCAGTCCGCCGCCGCCAATCACGCCCGCCATCGAAGAGAAGCCGATCAGCATGACGATGGTCAGCGTGATGCCTGCCAGCAGGGTCGGCAGCGCTTCCGGCAGCAGCGATTTAAAGATGACGTGCCAGATATTGCCGCCCATCGATAAAATCGCCTCGATACGCCCGTAGTCCACTTCATCCAGCGCATTTTCAGTCAGCCGCGCAAAGAACGGAAAGGCGCCAATGGTGACCGGAACCACCGCGGCGGTACTGCCGAGGGTGGTGCCGATAATCAACCGGGTGAACGGAATCAGCGCGATCAGCAGCACGATAAACGGCAGCGAACGACCAAAGTTGATAATCGCGCCCAGGATGGCGTTGAGCTTCGGCATCGGCGCCAGCCCGTTGCGGCGTGAAATAAACAGCAGCACGCCGGTTGGCAGCCCGAGCAGCACGGTAAACAGCGCTGCCAGGCTAACCATATAAACGGTATCCAGCGTGCCCTGAAGCAACAGCGGCCAGAGATCTTCCCAACTCATGCTACTCCGCATAAGGGCCTCCCGTGTAAACCGTGGCGAGCGAGGAAGTCCCGCTCCGCCTGCGGGTCGTGCAGCAGCGACTGCCTTAGCCGCGACCATGGCGCCACCAGCAAATCGGCAATTCTGCCGCTTTCAATAATCTCACCGTGCTCCAGCAGCGCCGCGTGGTCGCAGAGGGTTTTCACCACTTCCAGCTCGTGGGTGATCAGCACGATGGTGAGGTTCAGCTTCTGATTGATGTCCGCCAGCAGGTTGAGCACTGAGGCCGTGGTCTCGGGGTCAAGGGCGCTGGTGGCCTCATCGCACAGCAGCACATCCGGCCGTGCGGCCAGCGCGCGGGCGATCCCCACGCGCTGCTTTTGCCCGCCGGAAAGCTGAGACGGGAAGGCGGCGGCTTTATCCGCCAGCCCGACCAGCTCCAGCAGTTCCGCCACGCGAGACTGGCGGGCCGCTTTCGGCACTTTGGCTATCTCCAGCGGCACCGCGACGTTGTCAGCGACGCTGCGGGCGTGAAGTAAATTAAAGTGCTGGAAGATCATGCCGGTGCGCAGCCGGTATTCGCGCAGCGCGCTTTTATCCATCCGGGTAATATCATTCCCGTTCACAATAATGCGGCCCGCCGTGGGCCGCTCCAGCAAATTCAGGCAGCGTATCAGCGTACTTTTGCCCGCACCGCTGCGGCCAAGGATGCCGTAAACGGCACCGCCCGGCACATGCAGAGAGACATCGTTTAGCGCCGGTCGGCCTGTTCCGGCATAGGTTTTACTCAGCCCGACAATCTCAATCATGACTGAGGGGCAACCGGGATCACCGAGCCGTTATACTGCTTACGAATAAATTCAGCGACCTGCGGCGAGGTGAGGTCTTTGGCCAGCGCCTTGATGCGCGGATCGTTCGCCAGCGCCGGCGTTGTCACCAGAATATTAGCGTACGGGTTGTTGGTGGCGCTCTCCAGGCCCAGCGCGTCTTTGGCCGGTACCAGCCCGGCTTCCAGCGCGTAGTTGCCGTTTATCACCGCCAGGTCAACGTCATCCAGCGACCGCGGGATCTGCGGTGATTCAATCTCAAGGATTTTCAGGTGCTTCGGGTTTTCCACGATATCTTTCGGCGTTGCCAGGGTGGTCGCCGGGTCGGTGAATTTTGCCGCCAGCTTAATCAAACCCTGATTTTGCAGCAGGAATAGCGCGCGGCTCAGGTTAGTGGTGTTATTCGGTACCGCCACGGTGGCGTTCTCGGGCAGCGATTTAAAATCTTTATGCTTGCGCGAATAGATCCCCAGCGGCTCAATATGGACGGTCGCCGCGACGGCGAAGGTTTTGCCCAGCGCTTTTTCCTGATCTTTCAGATAGGGGACGTGCTGGAAGTAGTTGGCGTCGACGTCGCCGTTAGCCAACAGCTCGTTGGCGTTTACGCCGCTGGTGAGTTCGACGATTTTCAGGTCGAGGCTGGGATCGATCTTTTTAATATAGTTAAGAATTTCGGAGTGCGGCACCGGGTCGGCGGCGACGCGCAGCGCGGCGGCCTGAGCGGAAGTCCAGGCCAGAGAGAGAGACAGTGCAACCCCTGCCAGTTTAAATGCGGCATATTTCATCATCTTATTCCTTGTGTTTGTTGTTATGTTTAAACGATCAATTGCTCGGCGCGTTCGCGAAAAACATCCTGGTAGTAGCGCTCGGCGACATCAGGATGCGAGCGCAGACGCCCTTTCAGGTAATTCCAGCCCACCTCGCGCAGCAGCGGGTTTTGCGGGTCGCTATCCGGTCCGAGGGCTTCGCGGGCCAGCTCATCGGGCAGGGTGTAGACGGGGACCACGGCATCCAGCTGGGCACCGAGGAAGAAAGCGATCGACAGCCGCTGCTGGTCGGCGGGCGGCGAAACGACCCGGTGCACCGTTGCCCGCAGATAGCCGTTGGTCGCCAGCTCCAGCAGCTCGCCGATATTCACCACAAAGCTGCCCGCCAGCGGGGTCGCGTCAATCCAGCGGTCAGGAGAGACTTCGACCTGCAATCCTTTCTGCTCATCCTGCAGCAGGAAGCTGAGAAAGCCGGAGTCCTTATGCGCGCCAACGCCCTGGGCGCTCTGGGTCTCCTGCTGGCCGGGATAGCGGATCAGTTTGATATGTTCATTGGGCTTATCACCATACAGGCCATCGAAGGCATCCTGCGGCAGGCGCAGCGCTTCGGCGAAGGCGCGCAGCAGGGCGATCCCAACCTGGGTCATTTCCCGTTGCCAGGTCAGTAATGTGGGTTTGAGCGAGGGCAACGCCTCTGGCCAGAGATTCGGCCCCTGCAGTCGCTGCCAGCGCGGAGCGCGTTCGCTAAGCTGCAGGGCCGGGCGCTCGGCGCCGATATCGAACTGCTCGCGCCAGTCGGGTTGACCGCGGGTTAATTCAGAAGCGGCGCGGTTGTAGCCGCGAAAATGCGGAGAGTGAATCATTGCCACCCTCTGCTTTTGAGCGTCGGGCAGGGCAAAAAAGGCGCGGGATTGCTGCTGCACGGCCTGCTGCAGCGACTCATCAACGCCGTGGTTGATCAGATAAAAGAAGCCGATATCGCGGGCGGCGTGGCGCAGGTCGGCGAGAAACGCCGCTTTTTCAGCGGGGTCCGCGTAGCGGGCAAGATCCAGTATCGGTAAGGTTGTCGCGTTCATTGTCTTCTCCGAAGGCGGTATTCAGGTGTTTTCGGCGATTCAGGTTCAGGGTTCGGGGACAACAACAGCGCATGATCGATTCCTCAGTCGGGTGGTTGAGGCCAGCTTGCCTTAAGCGAAAATATTCAACCAATAACGTTCTTTTCTAATTTATGACCGCGGAGGGTTCTGTGCTTTTGCGAATTCTGGATAAGGGGCGATAAGGCAGGTTGCGTATAGCGTCGGGAGACAGTATGGTGAGCAAAATTTTTAAATCAGGTAACAAGACGCAATGCAGCATCCAAACGATCCTCTGCACGGCATCACGCTGGAGGCGCTGTTAAACGCGCTGGTCGCGCAATATGGCTGGGCCGAACTGGCGAAACGCATCAACATTAACTGCTTTAAAAGCGATCCGAGCATTAAATCGAGTCTGAAGTTTTTACGCCGTACGCCGTGGGCGCGCAAAGAAGTGGAAGCGCTGTATATCGATTCGCTGTCCGATACCGATACGGCAAAAGCGGAAGCGCCGGCGGATAATCCGTGGGCACACTGGCAGAAAAAGTAAGGCGCGCAGCGGATAATTCCGCGCGCGCCCTGTGCAGTGTTTTACTGAAGATTGCCTGCGGTCAGGCTCTCTTTATCAAAGGCATGGCTGACATCAATATGATTCTGCTGCACAGACGTATCGATATTTGAACCTGCCTCCGGGCGCGCAAAGCTATTCTTTGCGGCCATCGCGCCGGACGAAAGGGTAGCGGCTAACAGCAGTGCGGTGACTACGCCGATATTTTTCATATTTTGTTCCTCATTTCATCGTGTTGTCGCTGTCGCCTGTGTTTTCCGGCGGCCCGGCAATGTTTCAAATTTTATTTCGTCAGCTCAGCGGTCATATGCACGCGGTTATTGAATTGAGCGCTGGTGATTTTGTAAGACGCGCCTTGCTCTGCGGCCTGAGCGGCAATTTTGGCTTCTGCGCGGTCCAGTGTGGAAGCGCTGGCGCTAATGCTCTGCGCAAAAGTACCGAAAGAGATCATAGAGAGTGCGGCAACTGCAACGAAAGTTTTGATGGATTTCATGGTCGTATTCCTTAAGCGTTTTGTCAGTGTTGGAGCGTTGTTGCCCCGATGTGATAAATGATAGGACGGCGACGAGATGATTAAAATCGAAACAATTTGTTCTCATTGTTCAATAAATCTGAATAAAAATTATCGGTTAACGCTATCCTGTTTTGCTAATAAAGTTTGATTACAATCCAGCCTCATTGTCATAACAAATATATAAAAAGTTATTTTTTGACTTTCGATAGATGATTTTCTTGTTTGCTATCATCTGAACGGCGGCAATATAGTTTTTGTACAGCAATAATTGCCGGTGTGCGGCAAATAATCATTATTCACGAATATCTCATTATGATAACGCTCAATAAGATCAGTAAAAGCTTCTCCGGTGAAAGAGTGCTAAAAGAGGTATCCCTCAGCATTCATTCCGGCGAGATTATTTGCATTATTGGCCCCAGCGGCTCAGGGAAAACCACACTATTACGTACACTTAATTTCTTAGAGCCTGCCGATAGCGGGCAAATAAGAATAGATGACGTGGCGCTGGATTGCGCAAAAGCGGGAAAAAAGGAGATTGAAAAACTACGCTCAAAAACCGCTATGGTTTTTCAATCGTGGAATCTTTTTCATAATCTCACCGCACTGCAAAATATTACCGAAGGCCTGATATACGCTAAAAAGCGCCCGCGGCAGGAGGCGCTGGCTATTGCTGAACGACTCTTAAAGCAGGTGGGGTTACTGCATAAAAAAGACCACTATCCGCACAGTCTCTCCGGCGGCCAAAAGCAGCGTATCGGTATTGCGCGGGCGCTGGCGATTAACCCCGCCGTTCTGCTGCTGGATGAGCCGACCTCCGCGCTGGATCCGGAAAAAGTCGGTGAAGTGCTGGAGCTTATTCAGACCATTGCCGCCGCGGGCCAGACGATGATCATCGTGACCCACGAAATGGCGTTCGCCCGTCAGGTCGCTTCCCGGGTGGTATTTATGGAAAACGGTGAAATCGTTGAACAGGGCCCGGCGGAACAGATATTTGGCGCAGCTCAGCAGGGCCGAACCCGGGCGTTTCTTGCGCAACTGCACTATCATGCCTGAGGCTGATGATGAACAATAACCCGCTGTTTAGCTGGCAGGATATCGCCGGAATAGTGCCGAAACTGCTGGAAAATTTACCCGTGACTCTCGGCATAACGCTGGCGTCGCTGCTGCTTGGTTTGACGATCGCGCTGCTGATTGTGCTGCTGCAGTTTAGCCGCTTTAAGCCGCTCAGCGCGGCGGCAAAGGGGTATACCGACATTCTGCGCGGCGCGCCTCTGGCGCTGCTGATCCTGCTGTTTTTCTTCGGCGGCAAATTAATTTTGACCGCGCTGGCGCTGCCGCCGCTGTGGATTAGCGATACCACCTTTGCGGTGCTGTCTATCTCGGTCAGCATCAGTCCCTACTTTGCAGAAATGATGCGTTCAGCGTGGCGCGCGGTGGATAGCGGCCAGAAAGAGGCCATTATCAGCCTGAATATTCCCTGGCATCAGGGAATACGACGGATTATTTTCCCGCAGGGGCTTATTATTGCTATTCCCGTCTTTGGCAATCTTTTAATTAATCTTGTGAAAATGACCTCGCTGGTCAATATTATTGGTATTGTGGATGTTTTTGGCCGTGCACAAAAGATTTCGCAAAATAGCTACGGGGCTAAACAAGTCGCGGCATTTATTAGCGTTATTATCGTCTACTGGGTGCTAAATAGTATTATTCTCTATTTTACCACTCGTATTGAAAAGAAATATCAGTTCCTGCTGGAGTGATAAATTAACATGTTTAGCCTGGCGTTCATTCGGGACAATTTTACGTTTATTTTAAGCGCGCTGCCGGTCACCCTGACGATAACGTTATTATCCTTACTGTTTTCCACTTTGCTGGGCGCAGCGCTGGCGTGGACGATTATTCGTCAGGTACCCGGCGTTCAATGGCTGGCGAAGGTTTTCCTCTCCTTTGGCCGTTCGGTCCCGGTCCTGGTGATGCTGTATTTCTTTTTTTACGTCTGGCCGTGGATTGCCGCCGGGCTGTTCGGCGGCCCGCAGGACACGATGTACCGCTATAAACTTTCGCCGCTGGCGGCGGCGGTCACCGCGTTATCGCTGATCTTCAGCGCGTATTTCGCCGAAACCTTTCGCGCGGGATGGAACGCGGTCGATAAGGGGCAGCGCGAGGCTGCATGGTCAATCGGGCTGAGCGGGTTCACGCAGTTCCGACGCATTATTTTTCCACAGGCGGCGGTATCCGCGCTGCCGAACTTTACCAGCGTGCTGATCGATCTGATTAAAGACACTTCGCTGGTTTACACCATCACCGTTGTTGATCTGATGGCGAAAGCCAATATCGCCGCCGCGCGCGGGTTTCATTTTGTCGAAGCCTACTGCGTCGTGCTGGTGATTTATATCGTGCTGTGCCTGGCGATTGCCAGAGCATTGCGCAGGGCAGAAAGATTTCTGAGCGTCCGCTGGCAAGGCAACGCAGAAAAGAGTGTTCCACGGTTATCATTTTGGGGAAGGTATTTTGAAAAATAAAATTTTACTGGTGAGTGCGCTGGTGTTGGCAATGGGAATGGACGCCGCGCAGGCGGTTGAAAAAAGCCCAAACGCGAAAACGGTTGAGGTTGTCGTCAATGCTAACGGTTTTCCCTTTAGCTTTGTTGACGATAACAACAATATTACAGGCTACGATGGCGACCTGTTAAAGGTGCTGGACCAGCGGTTAACGGACTATACGTTTCATTTTAATGCGGTCTCTCGCGATGCGATGATCGTCGGCCTATCGACCGGCGCCTATACCCTCGCGGCGGATCACTTTTATCTCACCAAAGAGCGGGCGGAAAAATACGACCACTCCGGCGAGCCGACCGGGATCAGCGATTTACGCCTGATTGTACGTAACGATGAGAACGATATTCATAACCTTGGCGATCTCGCCAGCGGTAAGAAAAAACTGGTGCCGATTCATACCTCCGACGCCCGTTATACGGTGATTGAAAACTACAATAAAAAACATCCAGGCCAACAAATTAACCTGCAGCCCAACGGCGAGCAGTCTGCCGCCGATATCTTTAAAGCGGTAGCTTCCGGGGAATACGATGCGGCGATTTATCCTATTGGCGCGCTGCTGGCGTTAAATAAGGCGCTAAATCTTAATCTGAAAGCTTCGGATTCCGTCGGCCTGTTTCCTAACGTCTATTTGTATAAAAAAAATACCGATCCGCAGCTAATCAAAGCGATTGACGCGCAGCTGGTTGCCCTGAAAAAGGACGGCACGCTCGCTGACCTCTCGCGGAAATGGTACGCCGAAGATGTATATGCCCTGCCGGGCGCCAGCGACGTGAAAGTGAATACCGACTGGGAATAAGCGCATGACGCAAATAAGCTCGGAACCGGCGCATAACGCCGCCACCTTAAACGATGAGGTGACCCTGGCGCTGCGCGCCATTACTGAAAAACGCGCGGCAACGATCGGTTACCTGTTGGACGAAAGCCGACAGCGCGATATCGCGGATGATTCTGTCCGTGAAGCAATACGCCACTATGGCCGCGATATCGGGCATAAGCTGCGCGCGCAAATGCGCGATCGAAAAGATTTGCAGGAGTTTGCCGGGCTGTTTACCCGCGGTCTGGAATCTCAGGTTTATGAGATGGAGCCCGTTAGCGCCAGCCGGGCCGAATTTATCGTCCTGTTTCACTACTGTCCCTATGTCAACTGCTGGCGGCAGCAGGGGCGAGGCGCCAGCGAAATTGAGACGCTGTGCGATATCTGCATGGAAGGCGATCGTGCGCTAACCGACGCGTTTCCGGGGCTGCATTTAGAGGTGCAGACCGCGCTGGCTCGCGGCGATGCCGCCTGTCGGCTGCGTTTTTATCAGGCAGAGGAGCGGGAGGGCGAATGGCAACCTTAACGTGGGACCACGCGGTCCAGTTTGTTAATCAGCCGGAAGCGGCGGTTCAGGTGTTATGCGGGCAAAAGCTCAACGCGCTGGCCGGTGGGCGCCACCCGGGCTGGGGGACCTGAAATGTGCTGAACTATTTCGGTCTGACCTGGATCGAATTTCTGGCGATTGCCGATGATACAGAGCTGCTTTCCGCCGCGGAGACGTTTTTACTCTCCCGGGATGCGTCACGATTGCTGCCGGATAATGAAACGCTGTATCGGGTGGCGCTGCGCTGCATCCGCTGGGGGAGATTGAACTGCAGCGCGCGGTTTTCACCATACAGCATCCTCAGGCGGTGCGCGACCGCTGGCAGCAGCTGTTTGGTATTACCCCGCAAGGCGGCAGGGGCTGGCGGTGGGCGGTCGAGAGTTTCTTTTCCGCCAGGGCGCGGCGAATCAACTGACTGAACTGGGGTTTCGCGTTGCCGACCCGGCGCTCAAAGGCCGACGCTTTCGCGTTGGCAACGGCGAATATCTTTTTGAATAAGGAGTAATACTCATGGCCAGGATCCATTTTATTGGCGCCGGACAGATGGCGGAGGCGATTATTCGCGCGTCATTAAGCCACGGTGCGCTGCGGGCGGACGCGATCTCGCTCGAGGATATCGACAGCACGCGAGTCGAGGCTCTGCGCGCCCGTTATCGGCTGTCGCGCGACGGTGGTGTAAACGAGGCCTCTTTGCTGGTGCTGGGGATCCGTCCGCAGGACGATCTGGCGGGGGTGGCGAACCGCGTGCGCGCGCAGCTAAACGGCTCGACAACGGTGGTATCTCTGATCGCGGGGGTGACCCTGGAAAAGCTGGCCTCCCTGTTTGGTGCGGCAACGCCGATTGCCAGGGCGATCCCCAATACCCTGACCGATACCGGATTTGGCTATAGCGGCGTGACCTTAAACGCCTACGCCAGCGCGGCTGAGATCGAGCCGTTTCTGCGCGGCTTTGGCAAAGTGCTGTATCTGCCTGAGCGGTTGATCGATATCTTTACCGGCTTTGGCGTCGCGGGACCTAACTATATTTACTACTTTATTGAGTCCCTTACCGATGCCGGCGTACTGGCGGGACTGCCTCGACCCCAGGCAACGGAGGTGGTGCTGGAAAACCTGCTCGGCGCGGTCGAGATGCTGCGCCAAAGCCAGAAGCATCCGCGCCAGCTTCTGGATATCAACAATTCCCCTGCAGGAGTCGGGATCCATGGTCTGTATGAGTTGAACAACAGCGATTTTGCCGCGGGGCTTCAGCGCAGCGTACAGGCGGCGGTCAGGCGCACCCGTGAACTGGGACAGTGCTAAAATCCTTCTTCCCGCGACAGATCGCGCAGCGCGCCCGGCGCCTTTCCGATAATGCGTTTAAAGGCGCGGCTGAAGGCGGCATGAGAACTGTACCCCAGCCTGAAGGCCACTTTTTCCAGCGCCTGACCCTCATGAGAAATGTACTGCACCGCGAGGCGCATACGCAGCTCGGTAAGATAGCGGGCGGGCGTGGTGCCGGTGGCGGAGAGGAAGCGTTCAGCAAATACCGAACGCGAAATTCCCGCTTCGCGGGCCAGATCCTCGACTTTCCAGTTAATGCCCGGCTGCTGATGCATAACGTAAATGGCTTTAGCCAGTTTAGGATCGCGCAGCACCTGTACCCAACCGGTGGCGTTGCCGCAGCCGCACTCCACCCAGCCGCGGACAATCAGCGCGGCGACCACATCGGCCAGCCGCGCCAAAATACCGGCGTAGCCCGCCTGTCGAGTGAGGCTTTCGCGTTCCATGGCTGCCAGCATCGGCGGGATCTCCGGACGGCTGGTCAGCAGGCTGCTGACCAGCATCACTTCGGGCATCGCTTTGACTAACGGCTGCATGCCGCCCAGCTCAAAGTCCATACAGGCGCTGAAGATAATGGCGCTGTCGCTTTTCGCGTCGTTGCAGGCGTTTTTGACGCAGCTTACCGAGTCGCAAACCGGTTCGCTGGGCAGTCTGGACACGTTAACCACCGTTGCCTGGTCATCGGAGAGCAGCACGTGACCATCGCCGTTAGGAATAAACAGCGCATCGCCGCTCTGCAGCATCAGGCGCTGGCCGCTGACCATGCGCAGCAGTACCGGTCCCCGGCTGATAAAGTGGAACTGCGCTTTACCAGGTACGAAGCCGAATTCGACGCCAAAAGGGCGCGAGGTTTCGATGCGGCGGTAGTTGACGCCGGAAAGGCGCATGCCGCGCAGAAGTTCGCTGGTGAGATCGAGGGCGTGCTGAGTCATAACATCATTCCCGGACGAATTATCAATAATCACAGAGTATGTATCATAGATCGTCCGAACAGAACCGCCTAACCTTAACGAAATGTTAATTGTTCTGGAGAGATGTTTATGAGTTCCTGCATTGCAGCTGAAGAGAGCCTGGCCAACGCCAGGCCCGCGTGGCGCGCCGTCTATGCGCTGGCGCTGGGAGTATTTGGCCTGATTGTCGCCGAGTTTCTTCCTGCCAGTTTGTTGACGCCGATGGCGGCAAGCCTGGGCGTTAGCGAAGGCATGGCGGGGCAGGCGGTGACCGCGACGGCGCTGGTGGCGTTAGTTACCGGGCTGCTGATCACCACCGCGACGCGAAATATTGACCGTCGCTGGGTGCTGATGTTCTTCTCCGTTTTGCAAATTATCTCCAGCATGATGGTGGCCTTCGCCGGTTCGCTGGAGTTTTTGCTGCTGGGACGCTTGCTGCTGGGGATCGCCATCGGCGGCTTCTGGTCGATGTCGACTGCGACCACCATGCGTCTGGTTCCGGCGGCGATGGTGCCGAAAGCGCTGGCGATTATCTTTTCCGCCGTTTCCATCGCGACGGTGGTTGCCGCGCCGCTGGGCAGCTATTTCGGCGCGCTGATCGGCTGGCGCAACGTATTTCTTATCTGTGCGCTGCCGAGCGTGGTTGCGCTGCTCTGGCAACTGTGGGTTCTGCCTTCCATGCGGCCGGAGAGCGCGGGCAGCTTTGCCACCCTGGTTAAAGTGCTGCGCCGTCCGGGCATGGTTGGCGGAATGCTGGCGACAATCCTGATTTTTAGCGGCCACTTCGCCTTCTTTACCTATCTGCGTCCGTTCCTCGAAACCGTGGCGCAGGCCAGCGTCGAAGGAGTTTCCCTGATCCTGCTCGGTTTTGGTGTGGCGAACTTTATCGGCACGTCGATTGCCGGACATCTGTTGGCCAGAAGCCTGCGCATGACGCTGGCGCTGGTACCGCTGGCGATGAGCGTGCTGGCGCTGATGATGGTGACGTTCGGCCACTTCGCGCTGCTGGACGGTCTGCTGGTGGCAATGTGGGGCTTCGCCTTTGGCCTGGTGCCGGTGGGCTGGTCTACCTGGCTTGCCACCACGGTGCCGGATGAGGCGGAAAGCGCGGGGGGTCTGCTGGTGGCTTCTATCCAGCTGGCGATTAGCGCCGGTGCCGCCGGCGGCGGGGCGGTGTTCGATCTTAACGGCGCCAGCGGGGTTTTTGTTGGCAGCGGTTTGTTGTTGGTCAGCGCGATGGTGATTGTGCTGTTTGCGGTGAGAGTAAAACCGGTGGCGAGCGAGGAGTAGGGCCTTTCCCGGGCCAGGAAGCCTGCGGATTTTGCAGCCCGGACAGATGTGCAGCATCGCCTCCGGGAAATTCTGCCACTCTGCGCTCTTTTCCCGGGGGCGGCGCAAAGCGCCTGCCCGGGCTACCGGCCCGCAGGCTGCTGGTAACCCGCAACCGGGGGAATGTGCGGAGACGTGGTATTGCTGCGGCTTCTTCCCGGCTCGCGCTGCGCTTAGCCGGGCTACAGGATCGCTGACTGCTGAGAACACGTAGCCCGGACAGATGCGCAGCATCGCCTCCGGGGAGGGGTTAACTCTCTCCGATATCGTCGAGCAGATGCTGCACCAGCAGCGGAACAGGCCGACCGGAAGCGACGCTTTTACCACCTTCTCGCCACAGCGCTGTACCGCTGACGTCCAGATGGGCCCACGGGATCTCCGGCGGACAGAAATGCTGCAAAAGCCAGGCAGCCGAAGCGCTGATCGCTGCGTTATTGCCCGGCGTGTTGCACAGGTCGGCGATTGCGCTTGCGGTCTGTTTCTTCAGCCTGCTATCCAGCGGCAGTGACCAGACCTCATCTCCGCTCTTTAACCCCGCCTCGGTCAACGCCGCTCGTAGCGTGTCGCTTTGGGTCATCAAACCGCTCAAATCATAGCCCAGCGCCTTAACCACCGCGCCGGTGAGGGTCGCAATATCAATAATATAGCGCGCCTGCGGATACCGCTGGCTGGCCCAGGCAATGGCGTCGGAAAGCACCAGACGGCCCTCGGCATCGGTATTATTGATCTCTACCGTCAGGCCATTGCAGGCCCGGGCGACGCTGCCCGGCTGCATGGCGCCGGGACCAATCGCGTTTTCCGCCAGCGCCAGTACCCCCATTACCCGCACCGGTAGCGCCAGCTCGGCGATGCTCAGCATCAGGCCAAGAACGTTGGCTGCACCGCACATATCGTACTTCATGGTGTACATTCCGGCGCCTTCCTTGAGCCACAGCCCGCCGGTATCAAAGGTGATGCCTTTACCGACGTAGCAGCGAACCGGGCCCTCGCTGACGCCCTCATAATGAATCGCCAGCAGGCGCGGCGGGCGTTCGGAACCTTTACCCACCGCATGCAGCAGGCCGAGCCCCTGATCGACAATCGCTTTTTCATCGAGAACTTCGCAGCGCAGAGCAGGAATATCGGCGCACAGACGACGGGCTTCTTCCACCACGTACTGCGGCGTACACTGCTCCGAAGGCAGATCCGCCAGCCGCCGCGCGGCGAGCATACCGTGCGCCGTGGCCCGTTGACGATGGGCGAGGGCATCCAGCGTCGACCGCTGTTCAGGTAAGGCGTAGAGGACCAGCTGACGCAGGCGTGGCCTGACGGCTGTATTCTGATGCAGACCTAAATCAGCAAGCTGCCAGTCGAGATTAAACAGTTCGCGCAGCGCTTTGGTTAACGCGCCGGCGGTCTCTCCCAGCGAACAATCAAGGATAAGCGATTCGCTCACCGGCTGTTTACATAGCGGCCGCAGCGCCTCGCTCAGCCCATCGTTAAGCGCATCCTGCCAGTGCGCCTGCGGGATAAGAGTGATGCGCGCGAAGGGCGAACAGCCGAAGCGGGTGTCAGCCACCTCGCCGCGGGCGGCCTGCGCCGCCATTTCTGTGAGCAGAGTGCTGTCGTTGAGCGGGGCCTGTTTTAATAGCGTGCTGCCCGGCCAGGTCACCAGGTGCGCGCCGTTACAGTCGCTATCCAGTTGATTGATTAAGCGATAATCCAGCATGGTTACTCCTCGATGGGGGCGCGAATGCGTGCGGCATAGGCCTGCATCCATTCGTCGTCCACCGGACGGTAATGGGTTTTCTCCTGCACGCGTTCGGCGCAGAATACGGTGAGCGGCTGCGTCGCGGTGGCGACGACAAAGGAGAAGGTTTTTATATTGGTGGCCGCGCCGAATTCGCCGCGGCGGTTCATGCACACCACCGAGAGATCGCCCGCACGGCCAAAGCGCGACATCAGTTTGTCTTCCAGCTCGCAGACTACCGAGTCCGCCGCCTCCTGCGGCGTCATGCCCTGAGCCATTCGCCGGACAATCTCGTAGCTGGTACAGCCTTTCATCAGATCTTCACCGACGCCGGTCGCCGTAGCGGCGCCGATTTCGCTGTCGCAGTAGAAACCGGAGCCGATAATCGGAGAATCACCGAGCCGCCCGCGCTTTTTCATAAACAGGCCGCTGGTCGAGGTGGCGACGCTCATGGAGCCCTGTTTGTCGAGGCCGATAATGCCTACGGTATCGTGGCCGTCGTAAGGGCTGAGGCCTTTATCCAGCGTTTCGCGACAGCGTTTCCGGTAGTGCTGCATGGCCCGATCGGTCAGCATGGGTTTGGCGGCGAATCCCTGACTGATGGCCCACTCTCTGGCGCCCTGGCCAACCAGCAGACTGTTATAGCGCTGGCGGCTGAGAGCGTGGGCCACTTTGACCGGGTTGGCAATATCCACCAGGTTGCCGACCGCACCGAAGGCGAGGGTATCGCCATGCATAAAGGCGGCATCCAGCTCAACCTCGCCGTTTTCCGTCGGCAGCCCGCCGTAGCCTACCGATTTGTAGAGCGGAAAATCTTCTACCGCCGCCACCGCATCGACCACGGCGCTGGCGGTATCAGCGCCGGCTGCCAGCGCCGTCGCGGCTTCCGTTACCCCTTCCAGCGCCATTCGCCAGGTGGCAATCATTCCCCACATTGGTTTACTCCTGTTTAGCAAGCGTGTTGTCCGTTTCGGTACGGGAGGTTGTCTCCGCCGCGCGATACTGCTTATCGACGATACGCATGAAAGGCAGGTATAGCATGGCGCCAATCAGCAAATTGAGGATCTGCATTACGCTGCCGCTAAGATGTCCGGTCACGATAAACCCGCTGATCACCGGCGGCAGCGTCCAGGGAATAAACACCCCGGTGGTGACGGCCACCGCGCCGATTTTCATCGCCGCGTACTGCACCGTGACCAGCACCAGCGGCACGAGGTTAAAGGGGATCAGCATGATCGGGTTCATGATCACCGGCAGGCCGAAGAGGATGGGTTCGTTGATATTAAAGATGGAAGCGCCGGCCCCGAGGCGGGCGACCTCGCGCATATTTTTACTGCGGGCGAAAATCAGCATGGCGATCACCAGCGACAGCGTTGCGCCCGCGCCGCCCATCCAGATCATATCGAAGAACTGCTCGGTGATAATGTGCGGCGGGGTCACGCCGGCCTGAATCGCGGCGATGTTATCGGTCTGATTTTCCATCCACAAAGGACGAATAATGCCGTTGATCATTGAACCGGAGTTGATGCCGACGGACCACAGAATAGTGATGCTGAATACGGTCATCAGCGCGCCGAAATAGGAGGTACCGTAATGGCGAACCGGCGAGGCGACGACCTCATAAATGAACTGGTGAATAGTGGCGTAGTGCGTGTGTTCAAACCCGATGCGAATCGCCAGGATCAGAATCATCACCAGCAGGGCCGGGATCAGTGCGGCGAAAGACTCCTGCACGGCGGGTGGAACCCCGTCAGGCATCTTAATCACCAGCTTCTTGCGCTTTAACCAGCAGAAGAGTTCGGTCCACAGCAGCGAACCGATCATGGCGACGAACAAACCTTTGGTACCGATCCATTCAACGGGGATCACCGTGATACCGCCGTTTTCAGCGACTTTAATAAAGGGGGTGAGGATCAAAAATCCCACCAGCGAGAGGATGCCGCAGGAGATACGGTCATCCCCGTAGTGCTCCGCCAGGCGGTAGGCCACCAGGAAGCTGATAAACAGCGACATCGTGGAAAATACCGCATTGAACGGGATTTCAATTATCGCACTCCAGCTGGCGCCGAAGGTGCTGGCCATAAACTGCTGATAGCTCTGATTAGGAAACGACGAGATCACCAGCAGAATTGAACCGACAATAATAAAAGGCATGAATGAAACATAGGCGCCACGAATAGCGCCGAGATGACGCTGCTGGGCAGTTTTCGCCGCCAGAGGCATCAGTTTTGCTTCAAGAAATCCCAGAACATTGTTCATTGTGAACTCCGTACAAGATCGACAGGGGCTGTGTGTGTTATCTATGGCGGATTATGCGAGAAAGCGGTGGGCTGAAAGGTGAAGCGGTTCACAATGTCTTCTCTGTAACTATATATCTCATATGATTAGTTATATTTTCCGTCGAGGATTGTATGGAAATAAAGCTGCATGCCAACGCCACCACCACCCCAAGAACGCGAAAATATCTCCAGGAGTCGACGAAAAGCGACCGCGAACTGGCGCAGGAACTGGGTATATCAATCACTACGGTTCGTCGCTGGCGCAACCGCAGCCAGATTTCAGATAATCACACCACGCCACATCTGATACACAAAGTGTTGATACAAGAGCAGGAGGCGCTGATTAACGCTCTGCGCGATATACTGCGTGCGCCGCTGGACGAGCTGCTGTTTATGGTGAATGAAGGGCTGGGTATCACCCTTTCACGGGCCACGCTAAACCGCTATCTTCGCCCGGCCCATGAAGGGCGAAAAAACGCCGCGCCGCAGGGAAAGAAAGCGTTAAAAGCGGGAATGAGGCCGGATACTCTGATGCTGCATTACCGGCAGCTCGCGCTGTCGATGGACGATGGCGGCGAGCATCATCTGCTGTGGGCGCAGGAGCCGATCAGCGGCTGGTGCTTTGGTCGTATCTATTCCGGCATTTCGCCCGCGCTGGTGGATAGCTGGCTGAACCAGGCGCTGGAAGCCTGTCCGGCGCAGATACAATGTCTTGAGACTTATGCTCATAAGGGCTTCGAACCGATACGCGCGGATTTGTCATGCACAACGGTGATCGCGGAGGAGTGCGGGGCGGTACAGCTTAGCGAACGATTGGCCAATATTATCCCGGCGCTGGATGAGCCTGACGCAACGCTGCAGCGACTGTGCACGCTGTGGAACCAGGGACGGGCGCAAAAGAAACTGGGTGACAATACGCCGCAGGGCTTTCTTGCCTCGCTCAATCAGATCTAAATTCAGCGACAGGATCAGGGGCGGTCTCCGCATTGACTAAGAACCGTCACCTTCTCCGACGGCAACAAAGCCCTTTGCTTGTCGGCCCGCGTCAGCCGCTGTGCCGGTCAGCCGTTTCGCAGGCCATCAACCGCGCTGGCGCTTAGAACCATAACCGATTTTACGCTTACGGCAATCATGTCGATGATGGCCTGACGTGGGCCTTCGCGCCACGCGGGGCTACTGTAAAAGCGCTCCTGGGAAGCGTTTAAATGCGCCAGGTCGTCATAAGCCCGAATCAGGTAATAAGCGTCGTTGTCTTCCACCGAATTGCCAAAGGAGACGATATCCATCCCGGCGGCGCGATGGCGGGGGGCGCTTTGCTCCTGCATTATGCGGTGAAAATCATTCCCGGTACCGGGTTTAAGGGTATAAAGCAAAAACTCTACCGTTTTCATCCTGAACTTTCCTTTCAAAACCGCCGAGTGGGCTGGCAATAGAACACAGCGTCGGCCTGAATACAACTCCGCCAGAACCTAACGCCTCTCCCGGGCAGTATTATCGATCGCGGGTTGCCAACGCCCGGCAATAATTGATATGTTATATTATAACAAATAAAGCATTATAAAATATGTGACTATTAACCTTTCTTTTTAAATGATAATGATTATCATCTATGCGGGTGAGAATAATTGATTGCGAGCGCATTTTGCCAGGCCGCTCGGCAGAGAGCAGGAGAAGAGGCTAATGGAGAGGCGTTTGACAAATGGGAGTAGGGCCAGCGAAGCGGTGCTTAGCGTCAATATCGCATCGCTACCGCGTCCTGGCGGCGGCGCGCTTCTTACGGATATTCATTTCCACGCCAGAAAAGGAGAGTGCCTGGCGGTGATTGGGCCTAACGGCAGCGGCAAAACCTCCTTATTACGGGCGATAGATCAGCAGCTGACGACGCGGGAGGGCGAGATTCGCTTGAATGGCCGCTCGGTTTCAGCGTTAACCCGCCAGCAGCGTGCCCGGCAGATCGCGGTCCTGGCGCAGAATGATGCCCCGGATATGCGGCTGGCGCTTGAGGATTATGTCGCCCTCGGGCGGATCCCCCACGCCAGGGAGATGTCGCGTCGTGACCATGACATCATCGTGACCCGGGCGATTAATGATACGGGACTACAGAGGCTGCGAACGCGCTCGCTATCGGCATTATCCGGCGGTGAGAGGCAGCGCGCCGCGCTGGCGCGGGTACTGGCCCAGTCGCCAGAACTGGTGTTGCTCGACGAGCCTACCAACCATCTCGATCCCCCGGGTCGGGTTGAGCTTCTTTCTTTAGTTAAAAACCAGGGGATCACGGTCGTCGCGGTATTGCACGACCTTTCGCTGGTGGAGTCCTTTGCCGACCGGGTTTTGCTTTTATCGCAGGGGCGCGCCGCAGCCTGGGATGTGCCCGAGCGCGTCCTTATTTCGGAACAGCTCTATCCCGTCTTCGGCTTAACCAGCTTTACCGTGCCGCATCCCGAGACCGGGAAGGCGCTGCGGATTTTTGAAGTTCCAGGCTATGCGTAATCAATTTTGAGGATGACGAAGAATGAATAAATGGCTTGCCGGCATGATGGCGATTTTTTCTATTACAGCGGCGAACGCAGGAGATTTTCCTGTCACCATTGAGAGTTGCGGAACGCCCGTAACCTTTACCCAGGCGCCGAAAAGGGCGGTCATACACGATCTAAATATGTCTGAAATGGCTTTTGCTCTCGGTTTACAGGACCGTATCGTGGGTTTAACCGGGATTAGCGGATGGTACAAAATGACGCCGCAATTTAAACAGCAGATGGGGGCGATTCCTGAGCTGGCGCCGAAGTATCCCTCGCTGGAAACGCTGCTGGCGGCTAATCCGGACTTCTTTTTCGCGGGCTGGAATTACGGCATGAAAGTGGGCGGAGAAGTCACCCCTTCCGTGCTGGCTAAATACGGTATCAAGACCTTTGTTCTGAGTGAGAGCTGCGTGTTTACCGCTAAGGACAAACGAAAAGCCAGCATGGACCTGCTGTATAACGATGAGCTGACGCTGGGCAAAATTTTCGGCAAACAGCGGGAAGCGCAGGCGCTGGTCGACGGCTGGAAAAAAACGCTCAATGCGCTGCCCAGGCCGCCGCAGGGCGTGCAGCCGTTGAAGGTGTTTGTTTATGATTCCGGCGAAGACAAGCCCTTTACCAGCGGGCGCTATGCTATGCCGACCGCGATTATCGAAGCGGCCGGAGGTCAAAACGTCATGGATGGCCTCGAAATAAGCTGGGGCACCACCTCATGGGAAAGCGTCGCGACGGCGGAACCCGACTTTATTATTCTTCTCGACTATCAGACCGGAAGCGGCGCCGACGCGCTGCGCCGCTTCCTCGAAAATCATCCGTTAATGAAGCAGACCCCGGCGGTGAAACACCAGCGTTATCTGAAGCTGCAGTATGCTGAATTGACGCCCGGTCCGGCAAATATTAAAGCGGCCGAAAAGCTGGCCCATGCGATGTATCCAGCGGCTAACCAATGAGTTCAACGCCATATCGTTACTACTGGGCCGCGTGGGGCGCGCTACCGGTGTTAGCCGGGTTGATGCTGCTAAGCGTGGCGAAAGGCAGCGTACCGCTATCGCTGACGCAGGTTCTGGGGGCTTTACGGCTGCTTGATGTGCCAGTTTCGGACATGATGGCCCGTATCGTCATTGATTTGCGCGTGCCGCGAACGCTGCTGTCGGTGCTGACCGGGGCGGTGCTGGCAATGGTAGGCGGCCTTTTACAGACCACCACGCGCAACGATCTGGCCGATCCTTTTCTGTTCGGGCTCTCCTCCGGGGCATCGGCGGGGGCGGTGCTGGTGATTACCCGGTTCGGCGAGCGGCTAGGGGGGCTGACGCTGCCGGTGTCAGCATTTGTCGGCGGGATCTGCTCTGCGGTGGCGGTGATGCTGCTGTTTCATTTTAAAAAGCAGCGCGGCGCCGAGCATTTAGTCATTTGCGGGCTGGCTATCTCCTTTTTATTCGGCGCGCTGACCAGCTATTTGATTTTCTCCGGCGACCAGCGGGCCGCCAGTTCAGTGCTGTTCTGGTCGCTGGGCGGCCTAGGCCTGGCGCGGTGGGATAATTTACCTTATGCCGTATTCAGTCTGCTATTTCTCTGCGCTTTTATCCTGTTACGCTGGCGATCGCTGGATGGCCTGTTGGCCGGAGAACAGACCGCGCAGTCGCTGGGCATCAACGTCAGCCGCCTGCGAATGGAGGTGTTTTTCTGCTGCGCGCTGGCGACATCGCTGCTGGTGGCCTTAACCGGAGTGATCGGCTTTATCGGGCTGATGGTGCCGCATATGTGCCGCTACTTTTCCGGGGTTAAGCATCTGCGGTTGCTGCCTTTATGTGGTCTGTGGGGAGCTGTACTGCTGTGCGGCGGCGACATTGTCAGCAGGACGCTGCTGGCCCCGCAGGAGCTGCCTATCGGGATCATTACGGCCGGCATCGGCGGACTGTTTATTATTATTCTGCTGGCCCGGAGCCGGGCATAATCTTTATCAGCGCCGGGCCGCAAGCCCGGCATTTTCATCTGCTGCCCCACCTAAACGAATGGCAAACAAACCCTCAGAAATTCGATCTCGCCGTCACGTCGCGGTACGTGCAACACCTTGATAACCGAATTTATCTGTTTATAAAGCGTTTTCTCCAATGTAATTGGTTGAATATATTCTGCATGACAGAATGTTCTCCTGTTCATTTCTTTGCAACTGACGTTTAATGAGAAAAATCCTAAAGAAAAGGGAGGTATGGTTGCCGTCGTTGGGGGCGCGAAATGTCGACAGGGTAAATTTTACGGGGATTTATCTGAAATTTGCTCGTCTGGACAATAAATATTAATCAAACCTATAATTCACCCGCTTCACTCATGGGTATATTCCCATGGCGCGTATTATACGCATTTCTATAAAGGATGATTGCACTTTCGTGAGGGAACGGAATGTTAACTATTTTCAGCCATAATCATTTTTTTAAAAAAGCCATGCGTCTGAAAATAAATGATATAAAAGCGGTCAGAAAGGCGAATCTCGTCGATCTGTGCTTAACCAGATACTCATCCAGCAGCCATGCGCAGTTTCATTTTTTGATAAACAGCTTTGAAATGAAAAAGAATTTTGTGTGTTTCAAGGTGGAAGGCAATATCATTTGCTTGATCAACAAGAGGCGCACCGCGCACATCGCCAGTATTATCGCCAGAGTCACTGACGGTATCCCTGTCGGTGAGGACATCACCCTAACGGAAAGAGAATTCCAGTATATTTTTATTATGAAATTTAACGTGCTGGCAAAAGACTATCCGGAACTGCTCGGCATCTCACCTAAAGCCTACAGCAACTATAAAAGAAGATTAATTGATAAATTCGGTTTTAACTCATTTCATGCGCTGTTGGCGCTGTCTAATTATTTACACGCTTTTTCGCTGATTGATAAATTCACCCCAGACTAATTGCCCGCGATGATACTGCGCGCAGGCTAATCCTGTTAATTACCGTCAACCTCCTGGTTTCAGTGCGCCGTTCTATCACCGTGCCATCGCTTCCGGCGCCCACTTTCCGGCTGGGCGAGCGTCGATGCCAGGCTACAGGTTTATTTGTTTACCCGGCCAATGATTTGCATAAAGCGCAGCTGCTGACCCAGCTCATCACTTCTCATGGCGGCATCGGTAGCGGCAAAATCATTATCGCACTTTTGCCACTCTAGCCACGCCTGACGGCCGGATGCCATATGACGGCACTGATTGACCGCAAGATGCTGGCTCCCGGACCAGATTGCGCGCCAGCGGTCGGTGGTAAAAAGGGCGATGCCGCTAGCAATGAGCGCATGGATTTCAGGTCGCGTTTCAGCATCGCTGCTGCGCAGACCCGGGATGACAATAGCCACCGTTCCGCCGCCTTTGACATAAGGCGCAATGCGCTGGTCAAAGAACAGGGCATCGCGGGCAAAATAGTGCCAGGCATTGATACTGACCACGGCATCAAAGGCGTCGCGGGCAAAAATACCCAGTCCCGGCAGGGTGCTGATATCAAGATTGATCGGGGTGATTTTATTGTCCATGCCCGCTGCCGCAAAACGCCGGGCGTTATCGTCGGCGCGAACCCACAGATCCGCCGCGACCACCTCCACGCCGAATTCCGTCGCCAGATACATCGAAGATAACCCTGTCCCACAGCCCAGATCGAGAATACGCATTCCAGGCCACAGTTCCAGGGAGCGGCTAAGCTCTTCAACCAGCCTTAATACATTTGGCCCCATCATATTTTGTTTGACATACGTCTGCGGGCAATTCGCCGGACTAAATTTATTCATCATCACCTTCATCCCTTGAAAATAGAGTCGTTGCTATCCGTTTCACACAATTTCTAAACAAATCTTAAACCGCCGGGCTATAATGAATGTGGATTTTGTAAAGAACTTTCAATAACGCCAGGGCTTATCTTGATACTGAAATTAATTCTGAATGCGAAAATCAGAATATACCTTTGAAAACACGAACTGGCGAATCAGGATGTTTATGATTAAGGATTTTCTGAAGAAATAATTATTCATAACATTATGATTTATATGTATTTTAACAAATTGAAATCTTTAATTATTCTTATCATTAGAATTTCCCTATGAGAAATTATTTATTTTGGTTAAATCTGCTGATTCCAGGGGTTGTACAAGGTGTGATTTAGAATGATTGCGGGATCAGAACGGGGTTAATTGATGTGTGTCAATTAACAACCACCGTTTTCGTCACAGTTATTGTATTTGGTATAAAAATTCGGAACTTTTAATTTCAAGTATCTTTGCGAATTATCGCATAATGGTCTCGCTCAGAAGGTATCTGAGATTTGATATTCTATTAATAGTTAGGGACGAAATAATATGAAATTAAAATTACTAACAGTGGCCGTCTCTACACTTCTTGCTGCAGGAACCGTGCAGGCAGCTGAGGTGTATAACAAGGACGGAAACAAACTCGACCTCTATGGGAAAGTGACCGGCCTGCATTATTTCTCCAGCGATAAGTCAGAAGATGGCGATCAGACCTATGCCCGTCTGGGCTTCAAAGGTGAAACGCAGATCAACGACCAGCTGATCGGCTACGGCCAGTGGGAATATAACTTCAGCGCCAATAACGTTGAAGGCGACAACTCCGGCGACAAAACGCGCCTTGCGTTTGCTGGCCTGAAGTTTGGCGAATTTGGTTCTCTGGACTACGGTCGTAACTACGGCGTTGCCTATGATATCGGCGCCTGGACCGATATGCTGCCGGAGTTCGGCGGTGATACCTGGACCCAGACCGACGTCTTTGCCACCGCGCGTACCACCGGCGTTGCCACTTACCGTAACAACGGTTTCTTCGGTCTGGTTGACGGTCTGAATATCGCCGTACAGTACCAGGGTAAAGAAGAGGGCAACGACCGCGATCTGGCGAAACAGCATGGCGACGGCTGGGGTATGGCCTCGACCTATGAGTACGAAGGATTTAGCGCAGGTGCGGCCTACGCGGCATCCGATCGTACCGATGCGCAGGTCAGGGAAGGTCGCGTCAATCCAGACTTCTACGCCCGTGGCGAAAAAGCGGAAGTGTGGGCGGCCGGTCTGAAGTACGATGCCAATAACATCTACCTGGCGACTACCTATGCGGAAACCCGCAACATGACTAAGTTCGGTAAAGGCTATATTGCCAACACCGCGCAGAACTTTGAAGTGGTTGCTCAGTATCAGTTTGATTTCGGCCTGCGTCCGTCCATCGCCTACCTGAAATCAAAAGGCAAAGATCTGGGCCGCTATGGCGACCAGGATCTGGTTGAATACGTTGATGTAGGCGCGACTTACTACTTCAACAAGAACATGTCTACCTACGTGGACTATAAAATCAACCTGCTGGATGACAGCAGGTTCACCAAAGATGCCAGCATCAGCACCGATAACATCGTTGCCGTGGGCATAACTTACCAGTTCTAAAATTCAGCCTTTTATCAGCCATGCCTGCCAGCTTACCCTCCTGGCAGGCATTTTTTATGGTGGCGAGCGGGCGATAATAAAAAGCCCGGCGCCGTTTCCCGCGCCGGGCAGAGTGAGAAGAGAGGGAATTTACGGCGCGGTAGTGAAAAACTCGCCGAATTTCACCGCCAGCCAGCCCACCGGCGTGGTGGCTCCGCCAACGATATTGGTAATTTCCGCCATCCCCTCCGGCACAGGAATATTAGAGTTGACCGCCGCCTGGGTGTATTCCCGCGAAATATCCGTTCCGACGTACAAAATGCAGGTGACCACCAGCGTGCCGGTGATAAACATGCGGAACATATTACGTTTGCAAAACGGCGTTACCATCGCCAGCAGGAACATCAGGGAGGCCAGATCGACAAACGGCAGCACGCGGTTGCCTGGCAGAATAATCGCCAGCACCACCGCCATAGGGATCAGCAGCAGGCCGGTTGCCAGCACCGAAGGTTCGCCAATAAGCAGTGCGGTATCCATGCCGATATAGAAGTCGCGGTTGGGGAATTTCGCCTTCAGCTTCGCTTCCGCGGCATCGCGCACGATCAGCAGGCCCTGCACTAAAATTTCGATCATTTTCGGTAGCAACAGCATGGCGGCGGAAACTTTAATCGCCAGCGATACCGCCGCCGAGACATCGTACCCGGCCAGGAAGGCCAGCAGCAGCCCCAGCACGAAGCCCAGAGTGAGTGGCTCCCCGAAGACGCCGAATTTTTTATTAATGCTTTCCGGGTCGAAATTAATTTTATTGATCAGCGGGATCTTATCAATAATATAGTTACAGGCAATACCAAACGGCACGTAGGTTATACAGGTAAGATGGGGAAATGATATCCCTTGCAGATTATAGTTTTTTTGCAGATAGGGTGCGGTTAAATCCGCCGCCAGTAGCGTTAAGATAAATATGCCGAAAGTAATGCCGACGGAGAGCCAGTAGTTACCGGTACCGGCATAGACGACTGAACCCATAATCAGGAAAATCCAGTAGTTGAATATATCGATATTTACCGTTTTGGTTAATTTCAGCAGCAGCATGGCAATATTGATAACGATAAATCCCACCACTACCGGCAGCATCAGCGGCGAGCCCCAGCCGATAGTCGAGGCGGTCGGCCAGCCGGTATCGACCACCGTCAGGTGCAGGCCGATACGCTCTACCATGGCCTGCGATGCCGGCCCGAGGTTGGTTAATAGCAGGCCGATCACCAGTCCCACCCCTTCAAAGCCGATACCTACCAGCATCCCGGCTTTAAATGCGGTGCCGATTTTAACCCCAAAGCACAGTGCGATAATAAAGAATATTACTGGCATCATCACTGATGCCCCCAGGCTAATAATGCTGTTGATAATATCCATAATATTTCCTTAAAAGGCGGCCGAATTGGGCGCGAGCGAACCCGTGCCCAATGGGCCGTTGCAAAAACCTTAAGCGGCTCTTTTAATATTTAACCGAGTTGCTTCAGCAATATCTCTGAAAAAATCTTCGGCGAATTGCTGAAGGCATCAATGGTACTGCCGGCAATATGCGGCGTTATCGTGACGTTATTCAGCGAATAAAACGCGCTATCGTCCGGCAGCGGCTCGTCATCAAAAGTGTCGAGGGCAGCGCCCATGATTTTACCCGCCCGAAGCGCGGCGATCAGATCGCCTTCATTAATTAACCCGGAGCGCGCCGTGTTGACGATGATGGCGCTCTCCTTCATTAATTCAAAATGATGGGCGTTGATCAGGTTTTCCGTTTCCGGGGTCATACGGGCATGCAGCGAAATCACATCCGCACGGCGCACCAGTTCGTCGAGAGTATCCACCTTTTCATAACTTTCATGGCCGGGGACGTACTTATCGTAAAAGATAATCTCGCTGCCGAAACCGCGCAGGAAGCCAGCCACCAGCTGCGCGATATGCCCCAGCCCGACCAGACCTACCACTTTGCCGCCCAGTTCAGGAATGGCCCGGTGGTTAGGACTCTCTTTGCGCCAGAACTTATCGCGCAGCGCATCGTGTGAGCGGGCGATATTGCGCATTTCCGCCAGAATCATCCCGACGGTAAATTCCGCCACGCTGCGGGCGTTACGCCCCGGCGTGTTCATCACCTCAATTCCGCGCGCTTTTGCCTCCTCCTGATTAACGTTTTCAATCCCGCCGCGCAGCACCCCGACGTATTTAAGCTTTGGCAGCTTGTCGAATACCGCCGCGTTAACCGGGGCGAACTGGACTATCAGGATCTCCGTCTCCTCAGCACCCTGAAGCAGAGCGGCAGGCAGCGCCAGCGCCTCAGAACCTTGCTGTTCAACCAGTAAATTATCCTCCTGCAGTTTTTCAATTGACTCGTGCGACCATTCGCGTACTTCCACTGCAATACCTTTATCTTTGAGCGCTTTCAGACCCGCGTCCATCATCGCTGCATTGATAAACAGATCGGCAATTGCCAGACATTTCATAATCATTCTCCATAAATTAACGCATCAACATACCGCCGGTGACATCCAGAGTCGCTCCCGTCATATAGCGGGTTTTCGGTGAGACCATGAAGACGCCGATGTCGGCAATTTCGTGCGGTTGGGCCACCCGGCCTACCGGTATACGGCTGACGTAATAGTCAGGATTCTGTTCAATGTTTTTACGGATCATCGCGGTATCCATGATGCCGACGGCGATGTTGTTGACATTGATTTTCTGCTTCGCCACCTCGCGCGCCAGCGAGATTGAGAAGGCCACCAGACCCGCCTTACTGGCCGCGTAATGAGCATGACCGGTGGTTGAACCGTGGAAGGCCGCCTGAGACGTGATATTCAGAATACTGCCGGCCTGATCTTTCGCCAGGCAGTGGTTGACAAACAGCTGGCTCAGGTGGAACACCGCCTTCAGGTTGACGTTCATCACGCTATCCCACTCCTGCTGGGTGATTTCAGTGACGTAACCGCTCAGCCAGATCCCGGCGTTATTGACCAGAATATCGGCGTTCCCCAGGCGTTCGAGGCAGGTCGCGAACAGATTCTCCCGGCTATGCTCGTCGGAAAGATCGGTTTTCACCGCAATAATTTCGACGCTGGCGCTACTTTTTACCGTAGCGATCAGCTGTTCCGGGCGCTCCTCATCACGCATATAGGTGAAACAGATGTTGACCCCTTCTCGGGCGAGTGAAAGGACAAACTCTTTGCCGAGGCCCGTAGCGCCTCCGGTAACGATAGCCGTGCGGTGGTGTAAATTCAGATCCATACTTTCCTCACTTAATGCGTGATGTAGTTACTGCAGCTTTTCCACGGAGACTGCATTTCCGATAGCAGGTTTTTGTAAAGCTGATACTTATCCTGATAGACCTTGTTGCTGTCCGGGTCCGGTGTAACCGTTCGCGAAACGTGAACCATCTCATTTGAGGCGGCAAAGACGTCATCAAACCAGCCAACCATTACTGCGGCGGTCATCGCGGTGCCCAGCGTGCCGTGCTCTTTCACGTCGACAATCTCCAGGGTGGACTGGAAAATGTCGGCGAATATCTGCAGCCAGACCGCTGAGTTAGTCACGCCGCCCGCAATCCGGATGGTGCGGCTGAGCTGCGGGTTAATATTGCGTAACCGTTCGGTGTGATACAGGTGGCTGAAAGCAACCCCTTCATATATCGCGCGTAAAAAATGCGCTTTTTTGTGGAAACTATTCAGGCCGATAAACCCCGCAGAGGCGTCCGGGATGGTGTTGGAACCGAAGACAAACGGGAAGAACAGCAGGTGGCTCTCCGCGGGCGTGGTTGTGGAGACCAGCTCATTGCACAGATCGTAGACTGACGATCCCTGCGCAGCGGCGGCGGTGCGATCGCTCTCCATAAAGTTATTGATAAACCACTCCAGATTACTGGCGGAGGTGGGGCTTGCCTCGGTAATTAACCATTTGCCCTCAATCGGATAAATCGAGGTCATAAAGAGATCCTGGTCAATAACCGGATGGTCGGTCACGTATTCGTTAATGCTCCATGTTCCGGTAATAATTGCCAGCTTATCCAGGGTATTGATACCGGATGCGACAGATGACGCCGAGATATCAAACACCCCGCCCGAGACCGGCGTTCCGGCACGCAATCCGGTGAGCTGCGCGACGTCTTCGGTAATGTAACCGCAGCAATCGGTGGAGAGCTTGATGGGCGGAAGCTTATCGCGCAGATCGCCGAGTCCCCACCAGGCCAGCAGCGAGGCGTCATAGTCGCGGTCGCGAACGTTGATCAGGTTGGTTCCTGAGATATCGGTAAGTTCGAGAAAAGCTTCGCCGGTCAGATAAAAACGAATCAGATCTTTGACCATGAAAATGTAGCGCGCTTTACACAGTGTTTCAGGCTCGTTCTCTTTCAGCCAGGCGAGGAGGGCGACGGGCTGCCCGGCCCAGATAGACTGCATAGTTTTGGGCAAAATATCGCTAACAAACGTCGGGTCGCGGTACCACTTTTCTACCCAGGCCTTAGCCCGGCTATCGGTGGAGATAATTCCGTTGCGCACCGGGTCACCGGTTTCGTCCACCATATAAAGCCCGTTGCCGTGACCGGTTACCGCCACGCCTTTGATTTGGCTGGCGTCGATACCCGACTGCGCGATGGCTTTTTTAATGACTTCGACGTTAGCCGCCCAGAGTTCGTTGATATCCCGCTCGGTATGAAATTCCTTCGGGGTCAGCATTTGCGTTGATTTCGACGCGCTGGCCACCACGTTGCCGGCGCGATCGTAAATCGCCGCTTTTGTAACGGTGCCGCCGTTATCAATGCCCATGACATAGTGTTGTTTCATTCGCGTGGACTCCTTATGAGTTACCATAAACCGGGTTCGCTGGTGGTAATGCCTTTAAATCCGGCATGGAAAATTTTATCTACAAGGTATTTCCGCTTAACAAAGCCTCCGGCGATGAATATCACATCAAAGCCTTTTAAATTCCGGCTAATCAATTCCAGACACTGGCAGGCATATTCAGCAGGTAAGATTTCAATAGCATCTGGCGGGTTATGCTTAACAATATCGATGGAGTGATCCAGCGAGCGCGAGTCGATGAGCAGTACCCGAAAGATAGTTAACAATCCCTCTTTTTTGGCATAGCGTAGGGCCGAGAGATTGGACGAAATAACACCATCAACCTTGTAGTAATTTTTGAGCAAACTAATACCCGCCTGGTCAGGTTTAAAACCACCCAGTAGCTCGAGGTGAATAAGCACTTTCTTGCCACTCTGATGACATTTACCGATCAACGATTGCAGATTGCCAATATTCGCCTCGGATAACAGTACGTATTCTGATGCGCAGGCCAGCGCCTGTTCAAAATGTTTATATTTTCTGATTGAAGGAATGATGGTGTTATTTAAGAGCATATTAATATCCGATGTTATTTAGCCATATAGAGGCTGTAGGCATCTTCCGCTGTCGCATTTTCATGGATGATGGCATTCAGACCTGCTACTACTTTTGCCGGCTGTGGGTCCTGAGTGATATTGCGACCCACCGCCACGCCTTTTGCACCAACCTGCATGCAGTGATGAACAAATTTAAAATAACCGTCAATCCCGGTTTTCGGCCCGCCCAGCGCCAGCACCGGCACGCCGGCCGCTTCGACGATAAGCCGGTCGTCCTCGGTGCCGGTGAAGCGGGTTTTGATCACGTCAGCCCCCAGTTCAACGGCAATGCGGGCAGAGGCGGCGATAACGGCCGGATTGTTGGAGTCGTCGCTAGTGACGGGATAGCCGTACGGCAGGGATTCCACGATCAGCGGTACGTTCCAGCGGTCGGCGGCCTGCGCCAGCTGCATCGCCATGATATGCGTTTTCTCCTCATTGAACGCGCCGGGAAAAGTCATGCACACCACGCCTTCCGCCGCCACTTTCAGCGCGTCCTCAATGGAAAATACGGGGGTGGTGTCGGGAACGGTATTGTCAAAAATACTCACTGTGCTATCGACGCGTAATACAACGGGGACGCAATTGAAAACTTCACGGAAATTTTTCAACATGCCCCAGGTCACCAGCGCGCAGTCCAGACCGCTGTCGACGAGGGCCGGGAGCTGGTTTATCGTATTATCAATACCATTAGTTTTGGTCGAAAAATAGTAGCCATCCAGCGCCAGAGTGACTGATTTACCATCTTTTGCGAAAATGCGAGAGAGACGACGTTCTTTAGACATTTTTGACTCCTGAGATAGAAAAAAAACAAAAAGGCCCTCAGAGACTTTCGTCTCTGAGGGCCTTCGATTCACTTACCCTTTTGATAATCGTTCAGCTACCCAAACCATTATCAATTAATTTTTTCAGCCTTACGGGTGGGGTTTAAATGGTGTTTAATTTAAATCCGTTCCCTTGCTTGAATTAATTACTAGCATGTCTGAGTTCTTTCTGTCTAGCCATTGTTGATAAACTGAGATGCCTGTCACAAATCCGGGTTGAGTTTAAACTTATCGGTACTGGTGAATGGGTTGTTGTACTGTTCTTCGCCAGCGATATTTATGATGAGAGCCTGCTGGAGGAAACTTTCAGGGGATATATTTACACCGGGAAATGTTTACCTGATTCATCATTCGGCTATTCCTTCATTTTTTTCTACTGAACTCAGATTGAAAACGATCCCTGTGCGCTGTTTCTGTTGGTCGACGCCGTGTTTTATCCTGGGGTCTGCGATGATTCGTCAATGGTCAGGAGAAAAGTCTTAAACAGATTATTTTAAAACCACGACAGATCATCCTCTCAGTTGCCTTTTACTGAATGTGATGACGATTATTCTTATTTTTGACAGCAATAGACAGCTGCCTGTCGGGAATTTATACTTCGCCGCATTGAAATTTCAATATACATTTAGCTCGGCGTTTGTCGAATGTCTTCAGCGCTGCAGCGTCGTTTTAATAGCCCGTAATGAATCTTATTTTGCTCTCGGGGCAAAATATCTCTGTGGCGGCAACGCCAAAGCACTACATCTGGAAATGTTTATTAAGGATATATAATGAAAAAGTCTCTTCTGGCAGCATGCGCGACGTCCATTCTTTTTTGCTCCGGCGCCATGGCTGCGGACGTAACGGCTTCCGCAACGGCAAGCTGGGATGCTTCTGCAACAAAAGATACCACCAGCCTGTTGGTCGTTACGCCGCTGCGTTCCGTCTCTTTTGAATATGCCGAAGGTCTGAAAGCGTTTAATTCACAGGATGGGGCGTTTGATATTACCATTCAGGGGCAGGAGAACGCGTCCGATTTCGTTTTAACCTCTCAACTGGTGACCAACACGCTGACCCGCGCTACGGATAACTCAACGCTGGAAATTGGCGTGGCATGGAACGGTGAGAAGCTGTCCAAATCCACGCCGGTGAAAATGATGGATATTAGCAATAATATTACCGCAGGCCTGGAAGCGCTGATCGCGGGATATGCTGATAAAGATAACCGCACCAGCACGCAGAGCGCCTTCCTGTTTACCGTCGATTCCGCTACCTCAAATGGTACCACCGCGACGCCTTTCGCTTCCCTTGCCGACGGCTACTGGAGCGGCGATGTGAAGGTGCAGTTTACCGCCGAGTGGACGCTGTCTCAGAGCTAATATCGCCTTTAAATATGCCAATAAGGAGGGGTAGCCCTCCTTTATTTTAATGATGAAAAAATTATACCCATTTTTATTTCTGCCGCTGTTAATCAGCGCTAGCGCGGCGGCGATTGGCGTTGGGGAAGTGACCTCCATTATGTTCGCCAATGACCAGATGCTGGCGAAAGAGATCGATAACGCCAGCGACTCGGCGCGATTTGTTAGCGTCAGCGCCCACCGCCTCTCTACGCCGATGGCAGGGGGCAAAATTATTCCGATGGAACAGCCCGGCGAGTTGCTTTCTACCCCGGCAAACGTGATTCTTCCCGCCGGCGCCAGAGAACATTTCCGCTTTATTTATCATGGTCCTGAAGATGATAAAGAGCGCTATTACCGGCTGTCGTGGCTGGATGAACCGGTGAGCGATCATCAGGCCAGCAGTAATTCACGTCACGGTATGGCGACAACCTCAGCGCAAATTAACACCATTCTGGTGGTGGCGCCGCGCAAGGCGAAATTTAACTATCAGCATCGCGGCGATACGGTGACGAATACCGGCAATGTGACCTTCCGGGTTATTTCCTATGGGCCCTGTAAAGATCCTGAAAAAAACAAAGGCGAGGGCTGCCGTGAACGTTATTACGTGATGCCCGGACTTAGCGCAAAAATAACGCATACGCAGGTCGCGAATAAACAGACGCGAATCGGTATCTGGCACGAAGGTAAATATATTCACGTCAAATAGAGAATTACAGATGTCAGGATGGTTATTCAGAAAAGGAATGCTGCTGCCGGGAATATGTCTCGTCTGTACCGTCGATGCTTCAGCCAACGAAAGCGCGGGCAGAGCGACGCTGCTGCGGGTGGGGGATTATGTTATTCCGCCCGTTTTTGCTGATGCGCTTAAGCAGGGGATGCGGGTACCGGTTTTTATCCGCTACAAAGAGGCGGAGCTGCCGTCGCGCAGTCGGCAAAAAATCGCCGATGCGCTGATTGCGACCAAGGACGGGGCGCTGACGATCCGCGAACTGACGCTGCTCTCCACGCCGGATAACCTGTCGCTATCTGCGCCAGTAGAGGAGATTGTCAATGGTCTGCAGGACCAACAATTTTCTGCGGATATGACGCTGCGTCTCTCCGGCGCGGCGCAGATCACTTTCGACGTCCGGGCATTTTACCTTGAAATGATCGTCGATCGCAGCGCGCTGGCGGCGACGACGCTTGCCAGGCACAGCGTTTTGGGCGACTCAACCGCCGGTGCGCCGTCGAACGTGCTCAATTATACCTTTGGTACTTATCATCACGACGGCACCAGCAGCTACCTGACGCTGGATAACACCGCGGCATTTCGCGAGCACCACGTGAATATCAACGGCTCTTTCTACGGTATCGGCTCTGGCGACAGCAGCGGTAACCTCTACCGGGCGATGTATGAGCGCGATATGGCAGGCCAACGCCTGGCGTTGGGAATGGTCGATACCTGGAATCTACAATCCATCGCCAGCATGAGCGCGCTGAATTCCAGCCGCATCTACGGCGTGAGCTATGGCAATAAAAGCAACTCGCGCCTTGAAGATACCGCCCTGTCCCTGACGCCGATTACCGTCTTTTTACCGGCGGCGGGCGAAGTGCATATTCTGCGCGATGGCAAATTACTGAGCATTCAGAACTTTGCGATGGGCAGCTACGAAGTCAATACCGCAACGCTGCCGTTCGGCATATATCAGGTTGAGGTGCAGGTTGTGATCAACGGCAAAGTGGCCAGCAGCCGCACGGAACAGATTAACAAAACCTACGCCCGTCGCTCGAGCGTCACCGAGCGCTGGTCGTGGCAAGTATTCGGCGGAATGCTCGAATACCATAAAACCGACTATCGACCACAACATGCCCGGCGCGAGGGGAAGCAGGAAACCTGGCTTAGCGGCGGCGCGGCGGCGGTCACGCTGCCCTGGCTCGCCGGGACTGGGTTTAAAACCACGCTATACGGTTTCGACAGCAACGCCGTAAACGAAAGCGAAGTGGATGTGATGTTCAACGAACGTCTGCGGGTTAATCAACAGGTTTTGCTGGCCAACGACGGCAGCAGGAAAAGCATCACCACCCTCAATCTGAGTCTGCCTGCGGGCTATGGTTCACTTTGGGGTTCGCGAGAATTTACGCATATTGGCAATCACTTACCGCTGCGCAAAGGGGATTACTTTACCTGGGGGACAACGCTGCCGCTGCAATCGCTGACGCCCTACCTCGGCACATTGACCTTCAGCCGTACGGAAAACTACAGTAATAAAACGCGTTATAACAACCTTGATTACTCGCAGACGCTGGCGTCGGGGCGCTACGGTACCGTTACCCTGAGAACCGGGGTGCAGAATTACCACTATCAGCGCAACCAGGACACCACGCGGGATAAATACATTAACCTCGATTTTTCGTTGCCGCTGGCGGCGTGGTTCAGCGCCGGGGTTTCCAGCGAAAACGGCAATATGCTGGCGAATATGGCGCTCAGAAAACGCTTCGCCGATAGCGCCATCACTCAGGCGGGCATCTCAGCTTCCCGGCGGTTAAAAAGCAAAGAGAGCGAGAGCTACCGCAGCGATAAACGGGCGATCAATGGTTTTGCCAGCTACGACACTAAATACAGCAGCGGCACGCTATCCGCCACCCATGCTTCGGATAACAGTACCAACCTCAATTTCAGTACCCTGGGCAGCGTCGCCTGGGCCGGAAAAGATGTTGTTCCGGCCAAAGGAAGCCATACATCGGGGGTGCTGATCCATACCGATTTCCGCGACAACGCCACTATGACTGCCAAAATTAACGGCCAGCATTACCCGCTCAGCGGCCAGAAAAACTTTATTCCGCTGCCCGCCTATGGGCGCTACAGCGTGGAGCTGATGAATGACAAACGCAGCGCCGATAGCGTGGATATCGTCAGCGGCAGAAGCCATCAGGCGGTGCTGTATCCCGGTAATGTGGACGTTATTCGTCCAGAGATAAAACAGCTGGTTACGGTGTTTGGCCGCATTCGGCGCGATAACGGCACCGTCGCCGCCCACCTCGATATTCATAATCACATCGGCAAAGGGCGCACCGATGGACAGGGAGAATTCGCCATGGATGTTGATAAACGCTATCCGACCATCACTCTGGTCGAAAAAAACGGACAGCGCTGCGAGCTGGAGCTGAATCTGCAGGAAGCGCGCGGCGCGGTGTGGATGGGGGACCTGCAGTGCGAGGCGCAGATGCGTATGGCGGTACAGGGGGAGGGGCAGCGTGACACCTGGTAAACTGATTTGCGGCCTGGCGCTGGGCGCTTGCCTGGCGACCACGTCATTCCAGAGCCTGGCGGTGAAAGCCAGCAGCAGCGGCTCGGGGAAAAATGACTATATGTTTATTGAAAACCATGTCGATAACGAATATTTCGTTACCCCCGGCAGCCTGGACCCGCGCTTTTCCGGCGCAAACGTCTGGACCCGCTACTCGACGAAGCAGCGCAGTCTGGGCTATATGGGCTACGTCAGCTGGAGCTATCGATCCTACTACTACGATATGTGGTTGTCGGACTCGCCGGTGAATTCACCGTTTATCGGCATTCGCTGTATGACCACCGGCGCCGACTGCCCGTCGCAGGGCTATATTTCCGGCGAGGTCATTGATAGTGAAGGTTTTTATCATACGATGTCCGGAAGCTCTTTGAACAATGGCGGCACCGGCTACGCCACGTTCTCCCCGGCAATGTATGAATATCTGCGCAACCGTCAGCCTGGCGAGAGCGATGCCTTTGTGCTCAATCTTTGTTACACCAAAACTAATTACGATGCGGCATCCGGCCAGCGCTGTCGGGATCTCGCCTCGGGCGCGACGTGGCGTTATTACACCATCAATGCCACTAAAGTCGGGCATTTAACGCTGAACAGCACCGGCGCGCTGGCGGAAATCTGGATTGCCAGCGACGGCACGCCCAGCGTCAATATCGGTAGCGAGCACTGCGAGGTCAGTATCGTCGGCGGCGAAAGTGGGATGACCTGTAAAATGGTGTCGTATCGCTATCGTCAAACCAAGCGGGTGACCTCTTCTCTGTCATTTGAAATGGTGGTCGATACCGCCAGGCTGGGCTTTAGTCCGGCGTCTAAAACCATCAAATATAGCGGCAATGGATCCACCTGGTATAACTGGAGCGCTTCAACTACCTATAGCAACGTCTTTACCCCCGAAGGCCAGTACGTTTATGTGTTCCTCTCGAAAACCTTTTTCCAGAACCTGATCCAGCGCGGAATTAGCATTACCAATAACGACGATTTGTTTACCTTCTTCTTTGATAACAGTAACACCGCGCAGTCCGGGTTTTATCAGTTTACGGCGTCGAGTATGATCAATATTCTGCCGAAAGAGTATGGGATCAGTATTGTGTCCACGGACGGCAATGCTGCGCCGAAAGAGTCGGGCAATATCGGCGACCCGACGCCGATCGGCTTTGAATATCAGGTAACCGTCTCCTCCGAGCGTATGGCGGACGCGGTGACGGCTCAGGTGATCGGCGAAGGTACCTCTATTGATGGTGTCTCATACTGCCTGTTTACGTCGCAAGAGGGCGGCTGGCAGGTGCCGATCCCGGCCTTTCTCTCCTGGACGGCATCCACCGGAGAAACCCGCACCAGCCGCAATAGCTGCATCGATGCGGAGATCGATATGACCGCTGCGCGCTGGACGCAAACGCCGTGGAATGCGGCAATTGATGACGGCTACTATTTCACCACCCGCCTGCAGCTGCTGTTTCCGATGGACGATCCGCGCTCCAGACGCACTCTCGACGGCAGCGACTGGATGGGAACGGTCAACGCGAGCGGCGAGGTCAGAGTGACTGCCAAATGGCTGGGCGTCGAGTGAGAGGCAGATTAATGAAAGCCGCTGCTATGCTGTTGGCCGCGTCGCCGCTGGCGGCGGCAGGGGCGTTTTTTAATGCCGTCGTGTATGAGATGCCCTCCGACCGGGCCTTTATCTCGCAGCCGCTGTATAACGACACGCCGCGCAATAATATGTACTCGATTGCGGCGTGGAAAATTGCCAAACCCGGCGCGGGGAATGAACCGGTTCTGCCTAATCAGGGCGAACTGCTCTACGCCCCGCTGCGCTTCAATTTACCGCCGGGAAGCAGTGAATATTTCCGTCTCTATTACAAAGGCCCTGAAGATAATCAGGAGCGCTATTATCGCGTGGTATTCAAAGAGACGCCGGTGACGCTGATACCTTTCAGGACGACGCCGCAAAAGATGGATGTGCTGCCGGTGGTGGCGATGAGCACTATTCTGGTCGTCAGGCCGCGTCAGCAGCGCCTGGAGTGGCAGATAGATGAACGCCAGGGGGAGATTTACAATAGCGGAAATACGTTTTTTCGGGTGATTGTTCACCAGGGATGCGCGGGGAGTGATGAACGCGCCACGCAGCTGTATCTGCTGCCGGGCGAACGCTATCGCGACGCGGCTCTGGCAGGGAAAAACAGAAAATTCGTGGTGGCCAATCAGCGCTACTTTCCGTTGGGGAAGGCGTGCCCTGATGCTATTCAGTGAGCAACAGGGATTCGACCATCAGCTGCGCCAGCAGCAGCAGCAGGGCAATCAGCGCCAGCCATTTCGCGGGACGAAGCTTATGCTCCGGAATAGAGGTATTACGTAAGCGCACGAGCCATGGAGTATTTTTCATTATTGACGTCCTGTCCCTGATGTCTGTCAGCGAGATCGGCAGAAAATAGATCACGATCTAATTGTCTGATATTAATGGATTAGTAGGTAATAACCCATGATTAAATGAAGCTGGTTTAGCTTTCATTCAATAATTGGGACATAAATCATATCCACAATAAATAAAGATGATGGTCCATCCATAAACGCTATTTTCAGACCATCATCCGGTCGCCTGCGGTTTACAAGGGTTGGCGTCCTCCGTCTTCAGAGCTCATGGTCCCACGGCGGGTTAGCTCCCGGCCTGGAGACCGTCACCGCGGCGGCGCGCATACCGAGATCGACCGCGCGGCGCACCTGTTCTCGTGACAGTGTCACTAATTTAGGCTTCTCAAGGAGTCCGGCCTGCGAAAGGCTGGCGAGAATACCGGCATTGACCGTATCCCCGGCGCCGACGGTATCGGCAACCGTTACGCGAATCCCTGGAACATGAAGATGGAAATTAGCGGTCCAGGCATCGGCGCCGTCAGCCCCGCGGGTGACCACGATAAGCTTTGGTCCCAGAGCAAGCCAACGGCGTATGACCGCGTGTTCTTCGCCGGGTTCGGCAAACCACGCGAGGTCCTCATCGGAAAGCTTGACGATATCCGCCAGAGCAATCATCCGCATCATGCGCGCCAGGTGTTTCTGCCGGTCCTGGATGAAGATTTCACGAATATTGGGGTCGAGGAACATCACCCGGCGCGGCGCCTCTCTTACCATCAGCGCTTCATAAACGCTGCCGCACGGTTCGGCTATCAGGCTGATGCAGCCGAACAGGACGGCAGATACGTCATCACCGAGCGTCGGCAGGTCGCTTTCAGTCAGCATTCTGCCGGCGCTATTCTCATCGTAAAAGGTATAGCGCGCCTGTCCGCCTTCCAGCCTGACAAAGGCCAGCGTGGTCGGTAGCGGCGCGCGGGTTGAGGGCGAATAATCCACGCCGGAAGCGTCAAGCGTGTGGCGCAGCTTGTCACCCATAAAATCGTCCGATAAACCGGAAAACAGCGCGACCGCCATCCCCTGGCGCCCCAGGGCAATGGCGGTATTGAACGCCGCGCCGCCGACGCAGGGCGTAAAGGCGGGAGCATTTTCACGGCTCCGGCAGGGCAGCATATCGATCAGGGCTTCTCCGCAGCAAAGGATCATGGCTTTTCCTCCCGGCTCACCGCGACCTGCGGCGGCGTTTCCAGGTTGTCGGCTACCTGCATCCAGTTGTCAGCGAATATCCCGCAGGCGGTCTTGATATCGACCCCGACCGGGAGCTCCGGACACTCGTTTTCCCCGTTGCTGCCCCAGTTCACCCAACCGGACTGACGGCGCTGGACTATCTGAAACGCGCCGGAGGGGCGGGAGGTCCACCAGATCATCGCCCGGCCGCTCGCTGAATCGTACTCGACGGTTTTACTGGCTGGTCCCGGGAACACGGTTTCATCCGGCACGGCGGAAACGTTGACGGGAGAATCAGTCAGGCGCCATTCCCGTTCATTCAGGTCGGCGCGAACGTGCGCCCGGGCGCGCACAACGCCAAGCCTTTCGCGGATTTCAGCTTCATCCAGCACGTTTTCCCAGCGGCAGAACATTCGCCAGTAAAGATCCCAGTGAGCGGAGGCCATATCGGCGAGCTGTTCGCGGAATTCGGCAAATTTCGGGCTCTGGTTTTCAGAGGTGGTAACGGTATGAGCCACCATGGCGACCAGCTCTTCGGCGTAGGGGTCGCCTGCGCGATAGCGGGTACCGCCGTAGGCCGCGAAGCGGTCAAACAGCAGTTTTCCCGGACCGCTTTCAAACTCGTCGCCGACGGTGATCTTGTTGGTCACCGAACGCCCGTTGATGACCGTCGAAAAGTCATCCACCCCGTAGCGCCGCTGAAACCACGGGGTATTCCAGCTGAACTTCCAGTCGATGGTGAAGTGCTTACCGCGTAGCTCCGCTAATAACCCATCGGGGATCGTGCCGTGCATGCGATAGTGATGATAGACCGGGCCTTCCTCAACAATTTCAATATCAACGAGGGTATGTTCCGGCGGGTTAATCAGCCCATTTTCCGGGGTAAAGAACGGACCGTAAAAACCGCCGATGGCGTTATTCCCGGAAGGAAGCAGCTCGACATTGTCCTGCAGACAGCGAAAATGGCGCAGCCCCCACTTGGATGAACCCACGCCCTGGGCGGTTCCCCGACACATTTCCAGATCGAAGCAGCCGGTATTGAGGCGGACAAAACAGTCTTTCTCCCGGCCAGGCAGGCGGTGGATACCAGCGACTTCACCGACTTCAGCCGCCGTTAGCGGCCGGTCAAGCCGCATCCGGAGCGTGCCGCTGAAGCTTACCGTAGCGATAAAGGCGGTACTGTTTTGCGTCGACTCATGAGTGAGGCGCTGGCAAAGGATCCGCTGGTCCTCGCTGGTGATTGCCCACCACAGGGGCTCCTGCAGTTTCTCCGGGAGAGTAAACGTAATCGGTTCGCGATCCCGGGTACCGTTCATCGGGTCCGTCAGCGTAATGTGATATGTCATGGGCGTAGACTCCATTAAAATTTAAGCATGCGAAGACCCGCCGCCAGCGCGGCGGATAAACAAAGCGTCAGGGAAAGCTAGCGGGTACGGGCGATCTCTTTTTTCCGCCAGAAGGTAAACAGTTCCGGATGCTGCTTCAGTCCGTCAATCGCCACGGCAAGAATGATGACGATGCCTTTAATCAATAGCTGGGTGAAAAAGGGGATGCTCAGCAGAATCAGGCCGGTGCTGAGCACGCCGAGAATTATCGATCCAATCAGGGTGCCGATAATTCGCCCGCGTCCTCCGGCGAGGCTGGTGCCGCCCAGCACTACCGCCGCAATGGCGTCCAGTTCATATCCCGTACCCGCCGTAGGCTGGGCGGAAATGACCCGGGCGGCGAAGATAATGCCCGCCAGACCCGCGCAGACGCCGGCAATCATATAAACCGCCGCCAGTACGCGTTTTACCCGGACGCCGGCCAGGCGCGCGGCCTGGGCGTTGCCGCCGACGGCATAGATATGACGACCGAACCGCGTGCGCTCAAGAATGAACCACGCCAGCAGATAAACCACCAGCATAATAATGACCGGAACAGGGATGCCGGCGAGATAGCCATTCCCCAGCTCGCGGAAGCTCAGGCTACTCGATACAATAGGTTGCCCTTCGGTAATGGTGTAGGCCATCCCGCGCAGGAAGGTCATTGTGCCGAGAGTGACGATAAAGGGCGCAAGAGCGAGATAGGCGGTGAGCACGCCGTTCAGCAGACCGCAGAGCGCGCCCACGCCCACGCCGGCCAGAATCGCCAGCGGCGCAGGGATCCCGGCCATCGCCGCAACCACCGAGATCACGCCGGAGACGGCGACGATAGACCCGACGGACAAATCAATTCCGCTGGTTAAAATGACGAAAGTCATGCCCGCCGCCAGAATAGCGTTGACGGAAATCGAGCGGGCGATATTCAGCAGATTATCGACGCGGTTAAAGTTTGGCGCAAAGGTCGACATCAGGATCAGCAGCACCAGCAGAACGATTAAGATCCCCACCCGATCCCACCATTTCGCAAAATCAAACGGCGCTTTGACCGGCAGTTCCGTCACAGGTTTATTGTTGTCCATGGCATTCTCCGGATTGACTGGTAAAGGTTCCTGTTGCGTGCAGCATCACTTCTTCTTCCGTTGCTGAATATGAGGGTAACTGGTGAACGATTCGGCCGCCGCGCATAACCAGCACGCGGTCGCTGATGCCGATGGCCTCCGGTAAATCGGAGGAGATCACCAGAATGGCTTTCCCGGCGCGGGCGAGTTTGTCGATCAGTTCGTAAATTTCCCTTTTGGCGCCGATATCCACGCCGCGGGTCGGTTCATCGAGGATAAGCAGCCTCGAATCGCGCAGCAGCCAGCGCGCCAGCGCCGCTTTCTGCTGGTTTCCGCCGGACAGGGCGCTGACGGGCAGTTCGACCGCATTTTCCCGCAGCCGTAACCGGCGCATCTGCTCAAGGACGGCGGCGCGGATGGTTTTGCGTTTAACCACGCCGCTGGCGACAAAGTTCTCCAGCGAGCTGATATCAATGTTGTGCTCAACCGAATGACCCAGAAACAGGCCCTGGGTTTTGCGGTCCTCGGTCACCATCCCGATTCCGTCGGCGATGGCGGCGGTGGGATCTGACGGATGGCTTACCTTGCCGTTAATACGTACGCTTCCCTGGGTGCGGGGGTCGGCGCCGAATAACAGGCGGGCCACTTCGGTTCGGCCAGAGCCAACCAGCCCGGACATGCTGACGACTTCGCCCGCTTTGACCTCAAAGGAGACCGGGCCGGTTGCGCTACCCGCCAGGTCCGCGACCTCCAGCAGTACTTTGCCGGGCGTACGCGGTTCGTGCTGATAGAGATCGACGATTTGCCGGCCGACCATCATGCGTACGATATCGGTGGTCGAGACGCTGCTCAGGGTTTCCGTGCCGATCCACGTACCGTCCCTGAACACCGTGACCCGGTTTGCCAGCTGCCATACCTCTTCCATGCGGTGCGAGATGTAGACCATCCCGACCCCATCCTGACGCATCTGCTCGATCAGCCGGTAAAGCTGGAGGGTCTCCGCCCGCGACAGGGCGGCGGTCGGCTCATCAAGCACCAGTACTTTTGCGTTTTCACTGACGGCGCGGGCGATCTCGACCATTTGCTGACGTCCGATGCTCAACGAGCCGAGCGGCGCCTGCGGGTCGATGTCCGCGTTAATCCGGTCCAGCTTCTCCCGTGCCTCCCGGAGCATCCGTTTGCGATCGAGAATACCGGCGAAAGAGGTCGGTTCCTGGCCGAGAAACAGATTTTCCGCCACCGTCATATCGGGAACCGTATTCAGCTCCTGATGGATGATGGCGATGCCATATTTGCGCGCATCTCTTGGCGTGCGAATATCAATCTCCTGCCCGTTGATATAGATCGCGCCGCTATCGCGCTGCTCGTTTCCGGAGAGGATCTTCATCAGCGTGGATTTACCCGCGCCGTTTTCCCCCATCAGGGCATGGACCTCTCCGGCGAATAAATCAAAGCGTACGTTGTTCAGCGCGAGGGTCGCGCCGTAGCGTTTTGAAATCCCTTCCAGCCTGAGCAAGGGGGGTGAAGTGATGTCGGCCATTGTCTTTGCCCTCCGGGATGAACCCAATCGTCATCCCGTTTTTGCCTCTTGAGTGATGATGTGATTACCAGCCCGGATAGCTATCTACGTTGTCGCGCGTGACCAGCACGCTGGGGATCAATACGGTCGGGGACGCAATAGGCTTGCCGTCAACCATATCCTGAGCAAGCGAGATGGCCTGGCGCACCATTTCGCCCGGGTTTTGCGTGGCGGTGCCGATAAACGGTGAGCCGCTGCGCTTGAGTTCTTCAACCGCTTCCGGGCTGCCGTCTACGCCGGTGACTTTAATCGCACCGGCTTTGCCGGCCTGCTCAACGGCCAGCACCGCGCCGAGCGCCGAAGGATCGTTCATACCGAAAATACCGGAGACATCCGGATTGGCGGTGAGCATATCGGTGGTGACCATCAGTCCTGAAGCGCGGTCGTTGCGCGACGCCTGCTGCCCGACGATTTTGATATCCGGATATTTTTGCGCGACGTTTTTACAGCCTTTGATGCGGTCAATAATGGTTTGAATCGGCGTGCCGTCCACCAGCAGCACTTTGCCTTTGCCGCCCATCTGGCTGAACAGATATTCGCAGGAGGTTTCGCCGGCCTGGATGGCATTGGTCATGATCGCCGCGTCAGCGCCCCTGGCGGGCGTATCGACCGCGATAACGATAATTCCGGCGGCTTTTGCCCGCTGAATGGCCGGCTCGATGCCGGACTCATCGACGGCGGAAATAATGATCAGATCCACTTTCTGCTGAATAAAGGCGTCAATCTGCGTGTTCTGGTTTGCCAGATCGACCTGCGCATCTTGTACGTTAAGGGTTGCGCCGATTTTTGCCGCGGCCTGCTTTGCGTTCCTTTCCATTGCCGAGAAGAAGGGGTTGGACATGTCCTGCACCATTAAGCCGATGTGGGATATTTTTTTGCCCTCCTGCGGCGCGGCGCTGGCGGCGGGGATAAATCCTGTCATGGTGGTGATTACCGCAGTAACCGCGACAGCCAGAAATGCTTTACGAAGTTTGGTCATATTCTGTTCCTTTCATTATCGTGTGGTATGACGTACGGCCAGGTGTGGGGAAGCCTCAGAAATAATCCCCTGATGTTGTTTTTTTACTGGCGGCCGATTATTCAGCCGTTATTTAAATCATCAAAATGATTAGAGAGGGCTGGCAAACGCGTTGCGAACGCTTTGCCGCTGTTATCCTGCGGCGCCTTAGCGGGCCTGGAAAACCGCGACAGCCGTTTTTCAGGCCCGCGCGCGAAGCGGCGTCGGGCAAGTCCGTTCGGGCGAAACGTTGTCAGCAATCTCTATAATGTCTTTTAATTGTTATGCGTTTTTTTACAGCCGCAGGACTGGCGAATAACCAGCTCGGCGGGAACTTTACGTTGAGTGTTGATTTCTCCTTTCCCTTCCGGGTTAATTAACTGGATAAGCATTTCAGCCGACTGTCTGCCAATCTCTTCGCTATTTTCATTGAGCACCGTCAGCGGCGGATTTAATAGCGGCGCCCAGTCGAATTCGTCGTAGGCAATCAGGGCCATATCCTCTGGAATGGCTATCTGGCGCTGCTGGAGCTGTTTGAGCGAACCCAGCAGAATAGGGTTGTTACCGGCAATAAGGGCATCCGGCAGCGCTTTCTGGTGGTCGAGGTACTGGCTCAGTTTGTCAGCAGCCGACTGCGCGTCGTTTTCCGTTTCGACAACTTCAAGCGTAGCGCCGGACCGCTCGGCGGCCTCGCGTATCCCGCGCTCGCGTTCAAAACGCGTGGTCCAGCGGTCCGGGTAGATAAGGAGCAGCCAGTTTTTATAGCCGTGCTGCGCCAGATGGTTTCCCACCAGCAGGCTGGCATGGTAATTGTCGGTTGTGACGCTGGGAAAGTTGTGCTCGCCGCGGGGCGGAGAATCAACGAAGACGACCGGGATATCCCATTTCGCCAGCAGAGTCAGGCTTTCCGGCTGCAGCGTCACGGTCGAAATGATCCCGGCCATCCGTGACTCGATCAGGCGGTTAATCATCCGATCTTCCTGCGCGCGGTCGTAGATGCCGTTGACCGCAATATCGCCAAGCACCACGGTCCACTGCGAAGGCTGCAGCATCTGCTGAATGCCGGACATCAGGTTGAGATAGTAAGAGTTCGACGCATGGGCGGTGATCACCGCCACCGAGTCTCTGCTCGAACGGCGTAGCGCCTGGGCCGCGCGGTTGGGTACGTAGCCGAGCTCTCGCGCCACTTTTAAAATCAGCTCCCGGCTGTCGTCAGCGACGCCATCGCCACCGTTTAGCGCGCGCGAAACGGTAAACATGGAAAATCCCGTCGCTTCGCTCACATCCCGCATCGTTGCTTTACGCATTTTTTGCTCTCTGCTTTTAAGAAATTACCTGCGATATAAACGGTTATTGTCTGTACCTAAACGTTTATGTGAGTAAACATAAACGTTTAGGTTTGTTTGATCAGTGAGCCGCTTCTCGTTTTGTGAACAGAAGGTAAATAACGTTGTTTGTGAATGATTTCTATGAATTTATTGATTTAATGCATATTTGACCCGCCAGCCGCTTTGGTATTCTTGGCCTCTTCATTAGCGGTCAGACAGGGTAGTCGCGTTGGAAATCTTTTTTTAACCCACTGAAAAGTATTCTCTAAATATTTTTCACATTGCAAATATCACGGTCCGTTATCGACGGATCCGCTTTTGTATGGGTTAAAAAAAAGGTTCACCATGAAAGTCACATGGAACGTCAGCCCTGCGGGCTACCAGCTGCTAAGCAAACGCTGTCCCGCCTGCCATGGGCAGCAGAAATTCACGCCATCCGGAGCCTTCCGGATCAATTCGCAAAAAAAACAGCTCGATGTCTGGAGTATCTATAAGTGCGTCCGCTGCGCATACACCTGGAACATCAGCCTGTTCTCTCGTTTACCCGTCAGTAAAATAGATCCACACCTCTATGAGCGACTCATGGCAAACGATAAATCTGCTGCAGAGGACTACTCTCACGATTTGCAGGTTCTGCGGCGCAATAGCGCGTTGTTAGCGGGTTCGCCTGAATTCGTCGTACGGGAAGGCTGGCGAATCAGCCTTGTCCGTGCTGCTCAGGTCAGCGTCAACGTCTACGTCGAGCGCGCTTTTCAGGTCAGCTTACTGGCGGTGCTACGTAGACAGCTCGGCCTTAGCGGCAGCGCGATCCGCAAATGTCTGGCGGCGGGCGATATCGCCGGAATTACGCTGAAAGAGCTACGTTCGCCGAGGATACGGCCGGAAGGATACAGGCTTTATATCGTGAAGGAACTTCTTCTGGCGCGCAGGCGAATTTCATTAAATACCGGCTCAGATCTCAGGAGATGATAGCCCGTTTCCCCGGATAGATTGCTATCCGGGGAGCTGACTCGCAAAAATGGAGCACGGTTGTCCACGGTGGAAAAATAACCTTGCCTTTCTTACTGTGCATTTATACAGTTTCTGGCGACGGCGCGGCGACCAGTGTCGATCGACTCGCCGGATATTGCGACGGCAAATTCTGTTTAAAAAAGGAGAAATCCCTGTCTATGGATACGCGTAAAGAAGTGCTGTTTGTCCTCATCCAGGAGTATGCCGACTGGGAGTTTTCGCTGCTGGCGCCCGGCCTGCGCCGGGGGTTTGGCGTATGGGAGCCGCGCTACGAAGTCAGGACCGTGGCTGCGGATGAGGGGCCCGTGAGGTCAATTGGCGGGGTGCGCTGTCTGCCGGATTATACCTTCCAGACGATACCTGATGACTACGCTGCTCTGGTGCTGGTGGGAGGAATGAACTGGTGGGGAGAGGAGGCTCAGCGGGTTGTGCCTCTGGTTCAGCAAGCGCAGGCGCGGCAGATCGTCGTCGGCGCAATATGCGATGCTTCGGCATTCCTCGGCGCACACGGTTTTCTTAATGATGTTGACCATACCTCCAACGGCCTGGCATACCTGCAGAGCAGGGCGGGGTCAGCCTATCGCGGCGCCTCACGGTACAAAAACGTGCCATCGGTGCGCGACGGCAACCTGGTCACCGCCAACGGCGTTGGTTTTCTGGATTTTACCTGCAATATGCTGTCTGCCTTAAACGCGGCCCGCCAGGAAGAGATCGAAGCCATGAGGGCGACCTTTACGTCGGGAATGTTTACCGAGGGCTGATGCGGACAAAGCCGCATTCTGCATCGTAGTGGGCTGCGGTCGTCTCATCAGGCTAACCGCATCCGGCGCGCCGCTCAGAGACAGACAGGGTTTCGCAATGGACAACCCTGCCTGAATTTGCCGGCCAGCGGCCTCAGTCGGCGTTTGCGTAATAAACAAACGCCAGCTTATTGCCGTCCGGATCTCTGACGTAGGCGCTGTGGAAACCTTCACCGTACTGCGGGCGATGTCCCGGAGCGCCTTCATCGCTTCCTCCCAGACTGAGCGCCAGCTGATGCAGCTGCTGAATATGCTCAACCGAACGTGCGTTCAGAGCCACCATAACGCCGTTGCCGGTTGTTGCCTGCTGCTGATTAAACGGTTGGCCAACGCACAGCCCGATGGTGCTGTTTCCGCTGAATGTCCCCCACGATGCGCCTTGATCGCTTCGGCCGCTTTGCGGCTGCCCCAGCATCTCCATCAAAGGATCGTAAAAACGAATGGCGCGCGGCAGATCGTTAGTGCCGAGCATAATATAGGAAAACATGACGCCTCCTCCTTTTCGCCTGCAAGTTGTTGCCAATCTAGCAGCAAGGTGAGAAGTCATGCAGTCCCGGCAGCCAGAAATCATACCTTCGTCGCGATTATTCAGCGAAAGCGTCCGCCCTGGGGGCTCCCCTCAGCTTAAATCGTGCAAATCTTTATCGTTGGCCGGCAGCAGCGATATTTCGTCGAAATTAACCCGCAGGCCGCTGCGCTGCGGCGTACAGCACATGATGCCCACTTTCGCGGCGCCGGTCGGAAAAGGGCACAGCCGCAGTAGCGGCCACTGGTGGCCATCCGTTGAGTACTGCAGGCGCAGCGCTTCGCCCCGACGGGTCAGGCGCAGCCAGAACACCGCGGGGTTGCCTGGAAAAATGCCGGTGGCCCAGTCTGAAGTTCCCAGCGTCAATACGCTACCGATGGCGGGCGCGCCGTCGTTGTACTCGATACCGGCCTTAAGCCAGTGCCGGGCGTCCTGCATTAACATAATCCCCGCCTGGTCATACAGGGTGCTGAAATCTGCGCGCACCCGCACCTGAAAGGTGAAATCCCCCGCGGCTTCCGTGGCATAGATATGCCCGGAGAAGCGCTCAAACCCGTACCAGGTTTCGCGCCAGAAGTCGGTTTCCTCATCGGTTACGACGCTAAGTGAGCCGTCCTCTTCCGACCATGTTGCGGGTTCGTTAATCCATTGAAATACCTGTTGCATCAGGCCTCCTGTCTTTGCTGAATAAGCGTTAAAAACTGCAGCGTATCTTCGTCTGCCTGCTGCGTAAGGCGCGGATCCCACGCCGGACTGTCAGCGTCGCAAAAGCCGTGCTGCGCATTGAACATCCGGCAGGTCACGGAGGGGACGTTCTCCAGCTGATCTTGCATTACCCGGGGATCGAACGCCGGTTCCTCGCTGGCGAGAATCACCAGCGTCGGGCAGGGCGGCGCAACGTCGCTGTAGTGGCGGATCCGCGAGCCGTAGTGGCAAATCGCGGCGTTGCAGAAACCGCTTCTGGCGGCCAGCCAGGCCAAGGTGGCGCCCACGCTATAGCCGATGAGGATTAGCATGCCATATTTTGTTTTCAGCTCGGCCAGCAGCGACTCAATGGCGGTGGTGTCGAATCCGACGTTATCGTTAAAGTGACGCCAGGCTTGCTCCTGCTGCTCATAGGCGAACGGCGCAGAGTGGGGAAAAAGCGCTGGCGTGTAGACATCGAAGCCGCGGCTGCGCCAGGTCGCGGCGGTTCGCTGAATATGCGCATTAATGCCGTAGATTTCATGCAGCAGGATGATGGCTTTATCACACTCAGGTAACATAAATGCGCCTCGGTCGGATAAAAACAGGATTGTCAGGTGGCCGAATGATGGTGTCTGGGGAAACGGGCTAAATTTTGCAGCACTCAGGCCAGAGCAGCAAGCTCCCTTTTTACGTTACCCTGCATATCCCTTAGCGGCCAGACGATATTGCCGGTGATGGATATTCATCACCACCGGCATTTTGCCGCATTAACCCCACGCTATGTTGGCCTGACGGTGGCTGTTTTCAGGTTGCGGGCGAAAGCCTTCAACTGACAGAGCATCGCCTCCCGATCGTCCTGGTGTTGTTCGATGATTTTCACTATTGCTGAGCCGGAAATAGCCCCGGCGGCTCCCGCTTTCATGGCATCCGCCACCTGTTCCGGGGTTGAAATACCAAACCCCTGAATCGGCGGTGGCGCCTGATAGTCACCAAGCTTAGAGACCAGATGTTCCAGCGGCAGCGCGGCGCGTTTTTCCGCGCCGGTTACGCCCGCGCGCGACAGCAGGTAGGTGTAACCGCGGCCGTGAGCGGCAATGTGTCGCAGCAGCTCATCGTCCGCATTGGGTGGGCAGATAAACACGGGCGCAATATCATGGCGCATCGCGGCCTCGCGGAACGGCGCCGACTCTTCGAACGGGACGTCTGCTACCAGCACAGAATCGACGCCCGCGCGGGCGCAGGTGGCATAAAACGTCTCGATTCCCCGGTTATACACCAGGTTTGCGTACATCAGCAGACCGATGGGCAGCGCCGGATACCTGGCGCGAATGGCGGCCAGCATGTCAAAGCAGCGCGCAGGGGTGACGTTGGCTGCAAACGCGCGCAGGGCGGCATTTTGTATTGTCGGGCCGTCGGCCAGCGGATCGGAGAAGGGAATCCCCAGTTCCAGCGCATCGGCTCCGCCCTCGATCAGCGCATCGATAATTTGCAGCGACAGATCCGGCTGCGGGTCGCCGAGCATCACGAAGGGAATGAACGCGCCTTCTCCCCGAGTTTGCAGTCGCGAAAACATATCGTTATAGCGTTTCATCACATTTCTCCTCGCGCTTGCAGAATGTCGTGCACGGTAAAGATGTCCTTATCGCCGCGGCCGGAAAGGTTCACCACCAGCAGCTGCTCTTGTTGCGGATTGTCGCGCATCATTCTTAAGGCATGCGCGAGGGCGTGGGATGACTCAAGTGCCGGAATAATGCCTTCAGAACGGCTCAGGGTTTTAAATGCCGCCAGCGCTTCATCGTCGGTGACCGAAACGTATTCCGCGCGGCCAATACTGTTCAGATAGGCATGCTGCGGCCCGACGGCCGGGAAATCGAGGCCGGCGGAAATAGAGCAGGACTCTTTGATCTGGCCGTCATCGGTTTGCATCAGCGGCGTTTTCATGCCGAAATAGATGCCGGTCCGCCCGTGTTTCAACGGCGCGCCGTGTTCCCCGGTCTCAATGCCCAGGCCAGCGGGCTCAACGCCAATCAGTCCGACCTGGGGCGTATCGATAAAGTCAGCGAACATGCCGATGGCGTTGGAACCTCCGCCAACGCAGGCGATAACCGCATCCGGCAGGCGCCCCTCTTTTTCGAGGAGCTGCGCTTTGGTCTCTTCGCCGATGATGCGCTGAAATTCGCGTACGATAGTCGGGAAAGGATGCGGGCCAGCGGCGGTGCCCAGCATAAAGTGGGCGGTCTCATAGCTCCCGGACCAGTCGCGCAGCGCTTCATTCGAAGCATCTTTCAGGGTGGCTGAGCCGCTGTGCACCGGGATCACTTCGGCCCCCATCAGGCGCATACGAAAGACGTTTGGCGACTGACGTTCAATATCTTTCGCCCCCATGTAGATACGGCACTTCAGGCCCAGCAGCGCGCTGGCCAGCGCCGAGGCCACGCCGTGCTGACCGGCGCCGGTTTCGGCAATAATTTCGGTTTTGCCCATCCGTTTTGCCAGCAGCGCCTGGCCGAGCACCTGATTAGTCTTATGCGCGCCGCCGTGCAACAGATCTTCACGTTTGAGATACAGGGTAGTGCGCGTACCCTGCGTCAGGTTACGGCAGCGCGTTAGCGCCGTCGGGCGACCGGCGTAGTTTTTCAATAGATGGGTTAATTCCGCCTGAAAGCGCGGATCTTCACGTGCGCTAACAAACGCCTCCTCCAGCTGGCGTAGCGCGGGGATGAGGATCTGCGGAACGTACGTACCGCCGAATTCGCCAAAGTAGGGGTTAAGTAAGGGACTCATTATTGCTCCTTGTTGTATGTGCAGTGTCTGATGATTCGGGGTCTGCCCCCGGAAAGGACGCTGCACATGAAGTGAAATCGGGTACTGCGCAGTGGCTCCCGGCTGCTTGCACTCCGGCAGATGCGTCCCATGCGTAAAATCCGGGCGAAAAAAAGCCCGCGTTTTGGCGGGCCGGGTATCGGTGTGCGAACTGCAGACGTGACGATACTGCCCGTTATCGGGAAGTACGCCACCAGCCGTGCAGATTCATGATGATTACGCGTTGCATTATTCGCTATCCTAAAATTTATCTTGTACTAGTAAACTAGTTTGATGGGTCAATGTCAATGGCATAATGATTGACGCCCAGAATCAATGGAGGCCGCTTTTCCGGCCAGGGCTGGCGTTACGCCAGATTGCTTTACGCCATCAAACCAAGGTAACGTTGTTTTTTCAGCTTATTTTCTATCTGGTTAGCGAGAACGTATGAATGTAAACCGTTCCGATATGGCCGACCTGGTCTATTTTTGCGCCATCGCTCGTCATCGCAGTTTTAGTAAGGCCGCCATCGAGCTCGGCGTAAGCGCCTCGACGCTGAGCCATGCCCTGAAGGGGTTTGAGGCGCGGCTGGGCGTGCGTCTGCTGAACCGTACGACCAAAAGCGTAACCCTGACGGCGGCAGGCGAGAGTCTGGCCAGCGCGGTGAGCGAGCCGGTGGCCGCCATCGATGGCGCGATTGAACAGCTCAACCAGTTTCGCGACTCGCCTGCGGGACATATTCGGCTCAACGTCGCCGTCGAGGCAGCCACGCTGCTGCTGGCGCCGATCCTGCCCGTTTTTGCCGAACGCTATCCCGATATTGAGCTGGATATCGTGGCCAGTAACCGCATTGTTGATGTCACCGAAGCGCGTTTTGACGCCGGTATCCGCTATGGCGGAACCGTACCGGAAGATATGGTGGCGCAGCGTCTCTCCGCCGATGTGCGCTGGGTCGTCGCCGCGTCGCCCGATTATCTTGCCCGCTTCGGCGAGCCCCTGCACCCCAACGATCTTCAGCACCACCGCTGCGTCAGCAACCGTCTGGGAAACAATCGGATTTATAAATGGGAGTTTGAGCGAGGTGAAGAGCAGCTGACGATCAAAGTGCCGCCGCAGTTAACCGTCGATCTGGCGGAGACGGGCGTGGTGGCCATCCTTCAAGGATTCGGCCTGATGTACCTGCCGGAGCCGCTGATTAGGCAGCACGTCAGCGAGGGGCGCCTGCGTCTGGTGCTCACCGACTGGGCCTCTTACGGGCCGGGATTCTATATCTATTACTCCAGCCGACACCAGATCCCTACCGGATTGCGCCTGCTGATCGCGCTGGTCCGTGAACTGCAGCCGCTCGGTTTGTAGCCTGATTGATGAAAATGGCTCACAGCCCCATTCGATAGCGAGGGCTGGCTCCTTCTTTTTGCGCGGCTTAACCTGTGGCAAAAGAGAAGGAGAGCTCAATGACATATTCGCCCCGCAATTTCGCCGGTCTGCTGTGGTTTGTGGCCATCGCCATCGTTCTGTTTAGTCATAACCGCGTCAGCCATGCCGCCGAGGTTAAAACGCTGGTTATTGTCTCTCATCCTTACCCTGAGCAATCGGTGTTGACGAAAGGTCTTGAAACCGCAGCGCAAAGCGTGCCCGGCGTGACCGTACGCAATCTTGAGACGCTTTACGGCTATGACAGCCGCAATATCAATGCCGATGCCGAGCGTCGATTGATGCGGGAACACTCGCGCGTCGTGTTTATCTTCCCGACCCACTGGTTCAACATCACGCCAATGATGAAGGCCTGGCTGAACGATACCTGGGGCAGCGTGGGGCCGGGCGTATGGCAGGGTAAAGAGATGCTGATTGTTACGACCGCCGCGGGAGGAGAATCGACATACGGCGAATCCGGGCGAACTGGCGTCAGCCTCGCCGACGTCTTCACGCCGATGAAGGCCAGCGCTCTGCATGCGGGAATGACCTGGCTTCCTCCGCTGGTTTTTCAGAGCGCCAGCCGCAGTCAACTGCCTGAGTACCAGCGTCAACTGGTGGAAAGGCTGAAGAATTAACGTGCCGGGAAGGAGTACAGGATGAAAGCTTTTATTGCCGCTGCGGCAATGTCGTTGATGCTGGGCGCGCCTGTCCAGGCAGAAGAAAAGAGAGGTGAAAAAATGGTTCCACTTAGCCCAACCGTACTGTCCGCTGAGGATGTCCAGTCCGTCGCGCCCGCGCTTGTCCGCTTCGGCAGCGAGGTGCTGATAGACGATCTCTGGCAGCGAAGTGAACTCTCGCGTCGCGATCGCAGCATCGTGACGGTGGCGATTCTGATCGCGCGTAACCAGCCCGCCGAGCTAAAACAGTATGTTGATGTTGCCCTGGATAACGCCGTCACGCCGGTCGAAATTTCCGAGATCATCACGCATCTGGCTTTTTATTCCGGCTGGCCTAACGCGATGGCCGCCGTTGCGGTCACGAAAGATATCTTTGCCGCCCGCGGTATCCGCCGCGAGCAGCTGGCTTCGGCATCCCCCGAGCTGCTGGCGCTTAATCAGGCAGCGGAAAATCAGCGCTCGTCAACGGTGGAGCACAACTTCGGCGCAATTTCGCCCGGGCTGGTGAAGTTTACCGCTCAACCGCTGTTTCTCGACCTGTGGCAGCGGCCGGGGCTGAAACCGCGCGATCGTAGTCTGGTGACGGTCAGCGCGCTGATCGCCGCCGGGCAAAGCGCGCAAATTGGCTACCACCTTAACCGGGCGATGGATAACGGCCTTACCGCGCAAGAGGCGGGGGAGATTGTTGCTCATGCCGCGTTCTATGCCGGCTGGCCAAACGCCTTTTCGGCAGTAGCGGTGGTGGGGGAAGTCCTGCACGCTCGCGGTCTGGCAGGGTGAGCGGATGCTGAAAACGCTCGGTGCGGTGCTATCCATTTTGATCATGATGACGGGCGCGGCATCCGCCGCCGGCAGGGAGAACGCGGTGAAGATTGAGTTTGTATTTAAGGGCGTCACGGTCGTCGGCTTGCTGGACGAGAGCGCTGCGGCTAGTGCGTTTGTGGCGCAGCTGCCAATGACGGTGAAGCTTGAGGATTATGGTTCTACGGAAAAGATCGCCTGGCTGCCGGAGAAGCTGCGCGAAGTGGATGCTGGCGAATCAATGACTCCGCGACGCGGCGATATGGCCTATTACGCGCCGTGGGGCAACCTGGCTATTTTTCGCGAAGACTTTCGCCACTCGCCCGGTCTGATAAAGCTCGGGCGGGTGGAAGAGGGACTGGCCTCGCTCGACCAGCCCGGCGCGGCAACGGTGACCATCAGGCGTTACTAAGTTTATCCAGCATTAAATGACCCTGACGACTTTATTCAATGGGCTTTCTACAGCCCATTTGTTGAATTCTTTTCGCATCTCCGGCATCGCAAAAATCATCTACACTTTTTCTGCGCATCACTTTCAAACCTGACGAGACACGCTCGTTAAGGCTGAGCATCCGACCTTTACACCCGACCAACTGCAGGCGTCAGGCCCGCAGCCTTGTTTTCTCTTCAGAGGAGTTTGTAACATGGCATTTGTGACCACCAAAGACGGCGTCAACATTTACTTTAAGGACTGGGGCCCGAAAGAGGCGCAGCCCATCGTATTTCATCACGGCTGGCCATTAAGCGCCGATGATTGGGATAACCAGATGCTTTTCTTCCTGGCAGAAGGCTTCCGGGTGATTGCGATTGACCGACGCGGTCACGGTCGTTCAGATCAGGTGAGTGACGGTCACGATATGGATCATTATGCCGCCGATGCCTCCGCGGTGGCGGAGCATCTGGATCTGCATAACGCCGTTCATGTCGGGCACTCTACCGGCGGCGGGCAGGTCGCGCGCTACGTGGCGAAGTATGGACAACCGCAGGGGCGCGTTGCCAAAGCGGTGCTGATCAGTTCGGTTCCGCCCTTGATGGTCAAAACGGAGAGCAATCCTGGCGGTACGCCAATTGAAGTCTTCGATGGTTTTCGCCAGGCGCTGGCTGCCAATCGCTCGCAGTTTTATCTCGACGTGGCGTCCGGCCCATTTTATGGCTTTAACCGCGAGGGCGCGGAGGTGTCCCAGGGCACTATTCAGAACTGGTGGCGGCAGGGCATGACCGGTAGCGCAAAAGCGCATTATGAGGGGATTAAAGCCTTCTCTGAAACCGACCAGACCGAAGATTTAAAAGCCATTACGCTGCCGGTGCTGGTGATGCAGGGCGATGACGATCAGGTGGTGCCTTATCAAAACGCGGCGATACTGCAGGATAAGCTGCTGCCGAACAGCCAGCTGAAAATTTATCCCGGCTTTCCGCATGGCATGCATACCTCCCACGCCGATGTGATTAACGCCGATCTGCTGGCGTTTATTCGCTCGTAGTCAGGCGGTATAAGAAGGCCGCCATGGCGGCGGCCTTATCGTCTACATCAGGCTTTCATGCTGGAGGATTTTGAGCATTTCATCCTTCAACATAAGTTTTTCTTTCTTCATCTGTACGAGCTCGAGACTGTATCCTTTGCCATCGACTCCTTCTATCCGGGAAATGTCGTGATCGAGTGCGTTATGTTTTTCGAATAGCGACTGAAAGCGCGGGTGCGTGGTTTTCAATCGAGAAATCAGCTCTCTGTATTCTGGAAACATGTACCTTCCTTGTTAATGGAGAAAGTGTGTACGACGACACACACATTCAGATTACCCATATGAATAAAATGGTAATGCGAACGAAGTCGCGTTTATGTTATGTAGCCATGAAATCTCAGGGGCCGGAGGCGGCCTGGAGGCATAGATGAATGTTGAAGAACCCACCGTTGCGTTGATTGGTCCCGGCGCAATTGGCACCACCATCGCCGCCGCGCTGCACGAGGTGGGTCGAACGCCTCTGGTATGCGGCCGGCGCGCTCACCCGCAGCTATCGCTACGTTTCGATGGCGGAACGATTGTGGTTCCGGGGCCAGTCGTCACTGAACCGTCTTCGGTCGTTGCGCCGTTCGATCTGCTTTTTGTGGCGGTAAAAGCAACGCAAATTGCCGCTATTGCGCCGTGGCTTAAAGCGCTATGCCATGCGCAAACGGTGGTTTGCGTGCTGCAAAATGGCGTTGAACAACGAGCGCTTTTCGCGCCTCATGTCGCGGAAGCGACGGTACTGCCGTCGGTCGTCTGGTTCCCCGCGCAGCGCGAACCGGAAGCATCGGTCTGGCTGCGGGCGAAACCGCGCCTGACGCTGCCCGATGCGCAGGGGGCTGAACGGGTCCAGTATGCGCTACGGGACACGCGCTGCGCAGTGGATATTAGCGACGATTTTCTCTCCGTGGCGTGGCGTAAACTGCTGCAAAACGCGGTTGCGGGCCTGATGGTACTGGCGGGACGGCGGGCAGGCATGTTTGCGCGCGAAGATATCACCGCGCTGGCTTTTGCTTATCTGCAGGAGGGGCTGAAGGTTGCTCGCGCCGCAGGCGCCAGGCTGGACGAGAGCGTGGCGCAGGAGATCGTCGCGGGATTTCATCGCGCGCCTCCGGACTTAAGTACTTCTATACTCACCGACCGTGAGGCTGGTCTACCGCTGGAGTGGGATATTCGTAACGGGGTCGTGCAGCGTTACGGCCGTATTTACCACATTGCCACGCCGTTAAGCGATGTGATTGTGCCGCTGCTGGCCGCCGCCAGCGACGGTCCCGGATAAAGGCGCGGGCGGCGGCACTAATCGATTATTCTTCTGCGAGCTCTGGCGACAGGTGACCAAAACGCCGGTGTGTTGCGTTTCCCGTGATTAGAGAGATTCTGCCAGCCGGTCTACGACAACTTTGCCGCTATTATCAAACTGGGTAATTCGATAATTCACGCAATACGAACGACGGGTGGAAAATTGATTGAATAACGCCACCCGGCCTTTTTTATCGCCATTTTTACTCACAATTATCCATTCGGTGACGTCCGTTGAATTGCCGTTATCGCTGCTGGCGTCCTGCTGTTCCACCAGTCGATCCTCTTTTTCTACCTTCAAAAAATCTCGTAACATTTATTTATCTCCGCTCATCATTGTTTTTAACAATACTCTCTTTATCGATTCATTCAATTAAACATTTTAATCAAAGGTATTGATTATTAGTCTGAAATGCATTGGTTTAATAGGTGCGTATCCAATTGAATTAATAGAACATAAATTTAATCGCCTCATCCGAAACACCTATATTTTTCCATGAGTAACGGTTTTTTAGCCCGAATCTATTTACGTGACAACGTCACATAAATGTTAATGTCGACCCACCTCACAGATAAGAATTTAATATGATTGATGCGAACTTGATCACTTGACTGGTCAAGTGAGTCGCGCCTATGTTGAAGGCACCTTCTTATCCGTTCCGGAGAGTAAGAAACATGGCCATCATTCGAACGTTAAACGGGGATATTTCCGCTAATCAGCTGGGCGTAACCTACAGCCACGACCATATCTACTGTATTCCGCCCTATTGGGCCGAGCGTCAGGATGACGACCTCTTGCTCGACGATCCACAGGCTTCTGAGCGTGAATTAAGCGACTTCCGCCAGGCGGGAGGCAATGCCATCTACGACGCCACCGCGCCGGATTATGGTCGTCAGGCCGCTGCCGTCGCGGCCATGGCGCAGCGCCAGCAGCTGCACATTATTGCCACCGCGGGTTTTAACAAAGGGTTTCTGTGGAGTAGTCAGCGACCGGGCACAGCGCAAACTTTTGCCGAGTGGATTGAGCGTTCTGACGTCGACGAACTGGTTGAACACGTTTGCCGCGAGGTCACCGAGGGAATCGAAGGCACCGCGCATCGGGCCGGCGTAGTAAAATGTGGCACCGGCTATAACGCCATTTCCCCTCTGGAATACAAAACCATGGAGGTTATCGTTCGCGCCCAGCAGCGTACCGGGGCGCCGATGCACAGCCATACGGAAATGGGGACGATGGGACTCGAACAGGCGCGGATCTTTAAAAAATGGGGACTGGATTTGTCCCGCTTATGTTTTGCCCATATGGATCGCAATCCTGACCCCTGGCTGCACCGTCAGATCGCCAACACCGGGGCGTTTCTCTCATTTGACGGTATCAGCCGCATTAAATATCACCCTGAGCACATTCGCACCCAGGCCATCCTGGCGCTCTGCCAGCGCGGTTATCAAAAGCAGATTTTGATCGGCGGTGATTTTGCCCGTAAATCCATGAGCGCACATTACGGTAAAGGAGGGCTGGGACTGAAGTTCATCCTCAGCGACTGGCGGCCAAGATTCATGGAAGAGGCCCGGGAGGCGGGGTTTGACGGCGAAGCGTTGCTGCATGATTTCTTCGTCGAAAACCCGGCGCGTTACCTCGCTTTTGCCTGAGGAGGCGTCATGAAGCTGCATCATTTAAATGAGCGCGAGGCCAGGCGGGCGCTACAAAAGGCGCGGATAGCCTTACTGCCCCTTGGCGCGGTCGAACCGCACGGTGACCACCTGCCGCTGGATACCGATAACCTGCTGGCCGAGCGGTTTTGCGCGCGGCTTGATGAGCAGTTGGGCGAGTGCGCGCTGAGCCTGCCGGTTATCTCCTATAGCCAGGTCTGGTCGCTGCGCGGGCATGCGGGCGCGATTGATATCGGTAATGAACGGCTGACGTCGCTGCTGGTGGCGCTGGCGGAAAACATGGCCAGCTACGGTATTACCACCACGGCGGTGATCAACGCGCATTACGGCAACTTTGACGCGATTAAAGCCGCTTCCCGCCAGCTTAAAGAGCAGGGCATCACGCTGCTTAGCTACAGCTGGGCGGGTATGGATGAAGAGGTAAAAAAACGACAAACCTCGGCGGTGGCTTATCCGGGATATATGCATGCCGACGAGGTCGAAACCTCGCTGATGCTGGCGCTGGCGCCGGAGTTCGTCAACATGGCGGAGGCGCGCGCGCACTATCCCGAATTCCCGCAGAATTTTCGCTATCAGCCGATGCGCTGGACCGAGTTTTCTGCTTATGCGGTGCTGGGGGACCCCACCCTGGCGAGCGAAGAGAAAGGGCGCGCGTTTGTTGCCCGGGCGCTGGCGACCACCCTGGCCTCCATTCGCCACCACTTAACGCAAGGAGCCCGTGATGATTGAACGTCAGTCGATAACCGTTGACTGCCCGGCCGCTACCCCGGAGGAGGCTATTCGCGAGGCGGGGAACGCGCTGTGCCGCGCGGGGGCCTGCAGTCCGCAATACGTCCAGGCGATGATCGCCAGCTATCGCGAGCTGGGCCCTTATTTTGTCATCGCCCCTGGTCTGGCCCTGCCGCATGCCCGTCCGGAACAGGGAGCGATCAAAGCGCAAATTAGCGCGATCCGGCTGCGCGAACCGCTGGCGTTTGGTCATGCGGAAAACGACCCTGTGCGGGTGGTTCTGGGCCTTTCGGCTACCAGCAGCGACGCGCATATCCACCTTATCCAGCATATCGTCACCGTGCTCAGTGATGAAAATAATCTGCATACCCTGATGCATTCAGACGATCCGGAACAACTTTATCGGCTGTTGGCCAGCGGCTCACAGCGTTTATAGCTGTAATTAACACGGAGTGAATAGCGATGAAAATTCTGACAGTCTGTGGTTTAGGTATGGGCTCCAGCCTGATTTTAAAAATGAACGTTGAGGCGGTATTAAAGCAGCACGGGATTCAGGCCTCCGTGGAACATATGGATGTCTCATCCGCCGCTTCGGCCAACGCCGATGTCGTCATCACCAATGCTGAACTGGTGGACAACCTGAAGCATCTTTCCTGCCCGGTGGTGGTAGTAAACAACTACATTGATAACGCAGAAATCACCGCGGCGCTGACCCAGGCGCACATTCTGCGCGCGGGAGAGCCAACATGAGCGAGTTTCTTGGCGTCCTGCGCTGGATCACCATCAACATATTTGGTGAGGCGTCGATTTTAATTGGCCTGATCGTGCTGCTGGGACTGGTTTTGCAGAAAAAATCGCTGGCAGACATTGTGTCCGGCACCCTGAAAGGCATTCTGGGCTTTCTGATCATCGGCGCGGGGGCCGGGATTATCGTTTCCGCGCTACTGATCTTTCAGCCGATCTGGACCGAAGTTTTCGGCCTCAGCTCGATGAATCTGACCAATATTATCGGTCAGGCGCGCTTTAGCGAACGCTACGGAAGCAGCGTGACGATCGCCATTGCCGGCGGTTTCGCTATCAATCTACTGCTGGCCAGGCTGACGCGCTTTAAATATATCTACTTGACCGGACACATGATGTTCTGGACCACCATGATATTTGCCGGGGTGATGGTGAACACCGAGCCCGCTATTTCTGCGCTACAGCTGACGCTCATGCTGACGGTTATCATGGGACTGTACTGGACCTTGCAGCCCGCGCTGGTTCAGCCATGGGTACGGAAAATTACCGGCAACGATAACGTGGCGCTGGGGCATACTTCCGCCTCGGTCGCGCTGCTGGGGGCCATTTTCGGCCAGATCTTCGCCCGTAATAAAATCAGTTCCGAAGATATCAAAGTTCCTAAAAAGCTCGGTTTTCTGCGCGATTCCAACGTGGTGACCGCGTTAACCATGGCGCTGCTGTTTTTTATCGGCACCTTTATTCTGCAAATCAAAGGCACCCCGAAAGCGGCGGAGATCCTTGCGCAATCCGGCGACCTGAGCTTCTACATCTATGCCCTTAAACAATCGCTGATGTTCACCGGGGGCATCGCCGTGGTGCTGCTCGGGGTGCGGATGTTTATTGGTGAAATGGTGCCCGCGTTTAACGGCATCGGCTCGCGGCTGGTTCCGGGGGCCAAACCTGCGCTGGACTGCCCGATTCTGTTCAACTTTGCGCCAAATGCGGTGGTGCTGGGGTTCGTCGGCGCCTTTGTGGGATCGCTGCTGTGGCTGACCCTGATCGGCCGCTATACCGGCTACGTATTTATTCCCAGCATGATCGTCATTTTCTTCCATGCCGGTACGGCAGGGGTCTTCGGCAATATCACAGGCGGCTATAAAGGCGCGCTGCTGGCGGGATTTATCACCTCAACGGTGGTCGCCTGGGGACAATATTTCTGCGTGACCGGCTTTATCAACAACACGATCCCGGATACGGCGCTGTGGGCGGGCGATAGCGATATGTTTGTCCTCGCGCCGCTAATCCATCTTTTGACCCGCTTGCTGACGTTCTGATATCAGGAGGAAGTCTATGAGCCAGGCACTGAAACAGTATTACAGTCAGATCCGCCAGAAGCTGGGGTTGCTTGAACAGCGCGCCGATGAGCTGAACCGGGCGGCAGAAATGATGGCCCACAGCATTCTGGCGCAGCGCAATATCTTCGTCTTTGGCGCCAGCCACGCCGGTATTCTGGCGGAGGAGATGAGCTATCGGGCAGGCGGTCTGGCCATCATCAACCCGCTTTTTACCCCTGCGCTGATGCTTAACGTCAGGCCGTTAACCCTTACCAGCGCGGTGGAAAATGTGGAAAATCTTGGCCGCGTGCTGGTTGAACAGTCGCCGCTGAGGGCCGACGATACTCTGCTGATTCACTCAGTGTCGGGGCGAAATGCGATTACGATCGATGTCGCGCTGGCGGCAAAAGCCTGCGGAGCCAGGGTTATCGCCATTACCAGCCTGGCGACGGCGGCACGAGTCTCTTCCCGCCACTCCAGCGGTAAACTGCTGGTAGACATTGCCGATATCACCCTTGATAACCACTGCGAGTATGGCGATGCGGCGGTGAGCCTGCCGGGGCTGGCGCAGAAAGTGGCGCCGCTCTCCACCATCATGGGGGCGGCCATCGCCAATAGCCTGGTACTGCGTATTTGCGAAATTATGCTGGAAAATGCGCGCACGCCGCCGGTTCTCGCCAGCGCAAACATAGACGGTAATCAGGAGATAAATCAGGATATACTGAGCGCATACAGGAGCCAGATACACTATCTCTGAGTTGGAGCGCAAGTATGTATGAGTCGGATGGACTCCCTCTCTATTTAAGAATAAAAGACGTTATCCTGCAGCGGATCCTCTCTTTTACCTATGACGATAAACTCCCGGGCGAGCTGCTGCTTGCCGGGGAGTTCAAGGTGGCGCGCGGCACGATTAAACAGGCGATAGATTCGCTGGCCAGCATCGGTATGGTTTATCGCGAGCAGGGAAAAGGCACGTTTATCAACCGCGATGCGTTGCAAAAATACTACACCGACCTGCCGGACGTACTGACCACCTTTGCTGCTCCCGGCGCGATAGAAGTGGAGGTGCTGTCGCTGATTTCAACCATGGCCGACCGCCACGTAGCGGAACAGATGGGGCTCGATTTGGGTAGCCAACTGATGCGTCTGGAGCGGTTACTCGTGCAGGGGGAGCGGCCGGTCGGCCACGTGCTGACCTGGCTTAACGGCCGAATTTATAACGACCTGAGTCACGTGGACGGCAGCCGATCGCTCTATAAACAGCTGCGGGAAACATTCGGCTACTCGCCGGCTAACGCGACCGAACGCTATACGCCGGTGTGCTGCGATATCCGCACGGCGGGATTGCTGAATATTGAACCCGGGCGCCCTCTGTTTCGCATTGAGCGCGTCGCGCGCGATCTTGATGACGTGGTCCTTGAATACAGCGTCACCCATACTCTGGACGCCAGCCTGTCGCTACAGATCGCCACCAGTCAGAGTAGCGTGAGTCAGCAGTGGAACTGCACGATCGAGAAAGGGCGCTGATCCGCCTTATATTACCGGCTTGCCACCCCAGCGACAGGCAGATGATAGCCAGCGTACCGCAGCAGCTTTGCCGTTGGCAGGCTGGCTTCCAATCGTTTAAAAATGGTTGAGCTCACTTCGCTCATGGTCTGCAAAAGAGCGACAGTTTTAAACCGGCATTAGCGTAACGCCTTCGCTATCGCGCTAAACATCAGCGACGCCTCAAGCGGTTGGGCGCTGAAGGAGGGTTCAGCCTGCGGCCAGGTCGACCACTGCACGATGACCAGATTTTCCGCCTGATTGACCATAATCATCTGACCAAATATCCCCAGCGCCCACAGCGAATGTTGAAGGGATGCCTGCGGAGCGGGCTCAACGTTGCTGGCATTGGCCGGCACTTCATTGTTCCACCACTGATAGCCGTAGAGACCGTTTGGATGTGCCGCGGATACTGAACCTGTCGCCCGGGTCCAGTTTGATGATTCGGCGACCCAGTTTTCCGGCAAGATCTGCTCGCCGTTCGGCAACACGCCGTTATGCAGGATGAACTCACCGAAGCGCCCCCAATCTTCTAGCGTGGCGTTAAAGCCATGCGCGCCCACGTCGTGCTCACCTTTTGTATAGGCATGCCACACGCCATCGCTCGCCATACCGTAGGGTTGCCAGATACTTTTCTCCAGATACGCCGCCAGCGTCATACCGGTGGCGCGTTCCAGGACATCACCCAGTAGCCAGGCGCCGCCGGAGGAGTAAGACCAGTTCTCTCCGGCCGGATGTGCCCGACGCAGGCCGGACACCAGCTGACGTACGCAGTCATAGGCGCCGGGTCTGGCTTCACACTCGGTAAGCCGGGCGAAGTCAGAGTGCGGATTAGTGTAGTCCTCATTCCACGCCACCCCGGAGGTGTGGCTAATCAGCTGCCTCAGCGTCACGCCTTCCCAGGCGGTGCCTTTCAGGTCGGGTTCATACTGGGTGACGAGATCGTCAAGCGAGTGAATTTTGCCCTGTTTAATCGCCACGCCCACCAGCGTGGAAACCACGGATTTGCCCACCGAGCGCGAGGTCCAGAGGGTGGTGTCGGTATTGCCTTCCGCCAGATATTTCCAGGCAACTTTGCCATTTTTCAGCACCAGCATGCCGCTGACGTTCTGGCGCTGCAGATAATCCTGCAGGGTCCAGGTGTGGCCATTAACCTGATAGCTGGCGTGAGTTAACCGTTTCGCTGCAGCCTGCAACGGTACGGCATGACCGTGATGAAACACATCGCCTGCGTAATTGCGGTAGTCGTTACGAAAGCCGATTACCCGGTCGGTCTGGCTCCAGGTGAGCATTTTATGGGTATCCGGAAGCTGTGCATCAAAGGGAGCAGGGCACGCGCTAAGTTCGGTCCCGGGGCAGGCGGCCTGCGCGATGGGGGCCAGCAGGCCGCTGCAGAGGGTGATGACAACACTGGACAGCAGGCGACGATTAACCACTTTGTTTTTCATATTTTTTCTCGTTCAGCTCAGGAAGGCGTTTAGCTTAAAAAAATGCGGCCTATAATAAAAAACGCCTCATGGGGGAAAATCCCCCCGAATAACCGAGTGGAGAGCACAATGCCGACCCTGATGTATTCTTTTGCCCAACTTGAAGCCTTCACCGCTGTGGTTGAGTGCAAAAGCCTGGCGAAAGCGGCGCGCCAGCTGGGCAAGGACCGCACGACGCTTCGCGATTTGATTGAGTTCCTTGAAGATGGTCTGGGGTATGCGCTGTTTCTGCGTCAAGGTCGCAGCTTGCAGCTGACGCCGGAGGGGGAACAACTGCAGCGTCAGGCGCACCTGCTGATGCGCCAGGTCAAAGCCTTTGAAGCCTTTGCCAAAGAAGTGCCGAATAGCGCCACGCAGGATATTACGCTGGCCTACGATCCCTTTACCCCCAGAACGTTGTTACAGGCGCTGATTGGCGCCATGGCCCGGCGCAACGTTCGTCTGAGCCTGATTAACGCCTCGCGTGACGAGGCGGAAAGGCTGCTGGCGAGTGGATTGGCCGACCTGGGTATCTGCCAGGCGCGACATCGCAGCGTGGGCGACGCTATGGAGTGGCGCGCCCTGGGGTCAATCGAGATGGATTTTTACGCCTCCGAAGCGCTTTTTCCCGCCGCTAAACAACCGCTTTCTCTGCTGGAACTTTCGCTGGCACCGCAGGTGATTATGCACCCGGATACTGACGAGCCCGTGGCCCGCCGTCTGCAGATTTCAGGGCGCACCATTTTTACCAACGAACAGGAGATGCTGCGCGCCCTGCTTGAACAGGGCTGCGGCTGGGGATTTTTGCCGACGCACATGAATGCGGCGCGGTGGAAAAACGTCAAAAAATTGCCGACCGAAGTGGGTAATCAGGGGATCGGCCAAACGATGGTGACCATCTGGAAGCCCGGCAACGACAGGCGCACGCTGGTGGCTGACGCGCTGGCCTTGTTGCCGGAACTGTGGTGAAAGCAGAGCCTCGCTGTGGGTTTGACGGCGACAGGCCGGGGCACAGGATGCCGCGGTGGTGGAACCGATATTTAAATATATTTCCCTGACCACCATTCTGGTATTAAAACGCCTGCCGCAGAAGAATTAAACGCGATTAAGCAAGATATTTAACATACGACGCAAAGGCTCCGCCGCTCCCCATAAAAGCTGATCCCCAACGGTGAGTGCCGAATATACAGGTTCATTATTCAGGGCCATTTTTTTATAACGGCCTATGCCTACCTGCAGCGAGCCACTGATATAGGCTGGGGTTAATTTGCTGACGCTGTCGTTTTTATTATTGGGGACATAGTTAACCCAGGGATGGGCATTACCCACTAATTCAGCAAATTCAGCTTCGCTGACTTCACGCTTTAATTTTAAAGTAATCGCTGCGCTATGGCAGCGAATGACGCCAACCCGAATGCATAAACCGTTCACGGGAATAGTTCCGCGGGGCAAGCCCAGAATTTTGTTCGTTTCTGCTTCGCCTTTCCACTCTTCGCGGCTATTGCCGTCGCCTAAATCGGCATCAATCCAGGGAATGATGCTTCCCATTAGGGGAGCGCCGAAGTGTTGGACGGGCATGCCCGCGCTGTTAATCAGTTCGCTGACTTTATTGACTAAAGGAAGGACTGAGCCGGAGCTGGTCAATTCCTCTGCCGACAAATGATTGCTCACCCAGGCGCTTTGCGCGATTAATTCTCTGACATGTTTAGCGCCAGCGCCGGATGCAGATTGATAGGTCATCACGCTCATCCATTCGATCAGGTCAGCCTTGAGCAAGCCGGCGAGCCCCATCAAGCTGAGGGTAATCGAACAATTACCGCCGACAAAAAGTTTTAGCCCTTGTTGGATTGCCCGATCGATATGGGTACGGTTAACCGGATCGAGAATGATACAGGCTTTTTCATCCATGCGAAGCGCCGATGCCGCATCGATCCAATAACCCTGCCAGCCATGCGTAATAAGTGCGGGATAAATGGCTTTAGTATAATCGCCGCCCTGGCAGGTGATAATAATATCCATATCGGCGAGTTCACTGACTGAATTCGCATCTTTAAGGATATAACTCTCGCCATCTATAGTTGGGCCAACGGTCCCCGCGCTGGAGGTACTAAAAAAATGTGCAGCGATATCACGGAAATCGTTTTCTTCAACCATGCGTTGAAGCAATACAGAACCTACCATGCCACGCCAACCAATAATGCCGACCTGTTTCATTTACTTAGCCTTTGCTCTGTTATAAAAAAGTTAAATCTTGCGTGGTTTTATATCGCACTCTTAAGTTCAGGTCATCAAAAATAAATGGAATTGATATCGTAATAAGAATATTTAATCAGGGGTTAGAGAAAGTAATAAGAGAATTTTCGAAGACCAAATAAAAAACCTAATCTGCTTACACTTATTCCTCTGCCGTTCTTTCATGCAACACGGCTGGGTGTGGCTTTCGCCGCGCATCATGCTGCTCTTTTCAGTCAACACGATCGCTGTCGGCAACGGCAAAAGGGGCCGAGGCAGAAAAAACTGGACGCTTGCGTCCGCAGGCGTAATATACGAAACATATATAAATCGTAATGGTACGTATAAATGGGTATTGTAAAAATTTCAGACCTGCTGCACGACGATATTCGTGACGCCAGTAAGGCGATGTCGCGTTCGGTCAACGCCCAGGCGGAGTACTGGATCCGTCTGGGGATGATGAGCGAGCTCTATCCCGAACTTAACCATCAGCAAATCAAGCTGATGATGCTCAAGTCCGGCTCTGACCGGTTGCTGGAGGTGATCAATGCTATCAATTCCCATTAAAACCACGCAGGAGCTCGCCAGCCAGCGCCATGCCGGCAAACTGCTGGCCTCGGTCTTCGACATGTTGGATAGCTTTATTCAGCCCGGCGTCTCCACCATGGCCATCAACAATCGGGTGGAGGATTTTATCGTCAACGACCTGCATTCGCGTCCGGCCAGCAAAGGGCAGTACGATTTTCCCTATGTGCTCAATACTTCGATCAATGAAGTCGTTTGTCACGGCATGCCAAAGGAAAGCGAGCTGCTGAAATCCGGCACGATCGTGAACGTGGATATTACGCTGGAGAAAGAGGGGATGATTGCCGATTCCAGCAAAATGTATCTGATTGGCGAGGTTTCACCGCTGGCCCGTCGGCTAGTGCAGAAAACCTATGAAGCTATGTGGAAGGGCATTAAGGTTGTCAGACCGGGGGCGACGCTGGGCGATATCGGCCATGCGATCCAGACTTATGTTGAAGGTAATGGCTACAGCGTGGTCAGGGAGTACTGCGGGCACGGCGTTGGCAGAGAGATGCATGAAGATCCGCAGGTGCTGCATTACGGCAAGCCCGGCACCGGTGCCGTGCTCAAGGAGGGGATGGTATTTACCATTGAACCGATGGTTAATCAGGGCGATAGCCGAATAAAAACCAGGAAAGACGGCTGGACGGTGGTCACTCGCGATAAAAAACTGTCTGCCCAGTGGGAGCATACCGTCGCCGTCACCGCCGAGGGGTTTGAGGTGCTGACCCTGCGAAAAGATGAAGTGATTCCGGATTAGCCTGAGTAACAGGTTTCACGCCTGCGCGGTGAAACCTGTCAGTCACCCGCCCGTAGTGACTATACGGGCATCTCTTTACGTCCCATATAACGCTCTTTCCATAACGCGCCCGCCACCCCAATATCCAGGAACGGGGAGGGCGGCATAAAGTTGGCCTGGCCGAGCGACTGCATCGCGGCGATCAGCGGGTTGTCCTGGCCCATCGCCAGATCGGCAAGCAGCGTCCCGGCGATGGTCTGTTTTGATACGCCGGCGCCGTTACAGCCCCCCGCAGTCCAGATCCGCGGCGCAAGACGCCCCCAGACCGGCGCGCCGTTGCGGGTGACGCTGATGGTCCCGGACCAGGTTCGCTCCAGAGGAACATCCTGCAGCTGCGGATAGGCCGTATGGAACAGCGCCAGATGCTGTCTTGCGGCGTTAGCGGTTTGTCCGGCGGTAATCACGCCGCGCAATGCCGGATCGACATGCTGGCGGACAAGAAAACGATAATCGTGGGTATAGCGTAGGGTGGCCCCGGCGATCGCATTGACCGGGGTTAATCCCCAGCTCTCCATCGCCGGCAGACGCTGGCGCTGATCGGGCGTAAGCGGGGCAGTAATGCTGGCGTAGGTCGCCATCGACGCCTGGCGGCTCACGGTTGGCGAGAGCTCGCGGGAGAGCGCATTGGTGGCGAGCATCGCCTGGTCGGCGCGGATGGTGCCCTGCAGGGTCGTCACCCTGACGCCGCCGTTTTCCTGGTGAAGAGCCAGCGCCGGGGTCTGGTGAAACACGGTGACATTATCCGGCAGATGGCGCGCGAGGCCCGCGATCAGTTTTGCCGGATTCACCAGAATGCAGCCGGGAGTGTAAATCCCTTTGCTGTAAAGGCGAGTTCCCAGCTTTTGATACAGCTCTTCGCCGTTCAGCAGGCTGTAAGGTTCCTGCATCAGCTGCAGGTTATCCACGTACTCCTGCATAATGGCTTCGCTGGACGGATCTATCTGGCAGTGGTATTTCCCGACGTTTTCCCATTCGCAATCGATCTGGTGTTTGGTCACCGTGTCATCGAGCTGGCGGATCCCCTCCTGCAGCAGAGCGCGATAGTCCTGCGCCTTTTTCAACTCGGCGGTAGAGCTGCCGATATTATGCGGCAGGCCGATAATAAAGCCGGAATTCCGCGCCGAGGAGCTGGTCGCAGCGCATTCTGCGTCAATGAGCACGATGCTCTGCTGCGGGTTGATGCTGGCCAGCCTGCGGGCAAAGCTTACCCCGGCATAGCCGGAACCGATAACCACCCAGTCAGCTTTAATGTCGCCGCTCAGCGAGGGCTGGCGATAAAGATCTTCTTCATTAAGCGGCCATCCCACCTGATTTTGATTGAAAGGTACTGATGCAAATCTCACGGTAAATCTCCCTGTGGAAAAAACACCTGCAGGGCAGGTGTGAATAATGGATTTGCCGCTCTCCGTGTTTTTGCTCTGGAGGGTGAGGCGGCAAGCGCCAGGACAGCGTCTGATAAATAACTACGCTGAATGATAATCACCTGGACAACAATTCAGCAGAATAACAAGTAACCGAAAAAATAACACCTCTACGTGTAGGGGTATGATGTTAAATCCCACTTGCCCTATCTCCCTGCCGGGGATGCATGCTCATTTGCTGCAGTGAAGAGGGCAAATCTTTTTCCTCTTTCATCTGACCCGGCAAGATACCGCATAAGATATTGCTGTGGATCATGATCGTATTGCCGACATACCTATAAGGTTACTTCGGCCGCAAAAGGCTTTTTGACCAAATGGTAAAATATTGCTTCTCTGCGCTGCTTCCAATAAAGAAATCCTACTATTTTATAGGATTTTTCAGTTTTAAAACTTTCCCGCCAGAAATATGCATTAGGAATTTTCCTATGGATAACTCCTAATGTTTTTAGCGCCTTTATAGATCAGGTAATTCATTGAAAATTAATGTTTTTTTAATCGCTTTGATTACCGGTGCACTTCTGTTGAAGGTTGCGATAAGTTTTTTTTTAATTATTAGTAATATTTTTACACACATTGTCGTGTTAAAGGGGTGTGGCGAGATATTATCCTGTAAATTATTTTTTTATAAAATTATTAGCTAGTAATGTTCGTTTAAGTAGGTGCATATATTTGACTGGAAGGGTTTTCAAGTTAGTATGACTTCGCTGTCAGGAATAAACATAACTCAACAAGATATAGCAACACTTTGGCCACCAGAAACAGCCGTAGTTATCTTTGCGAGTTATTTTTCAGGATGGTTATCCAGTAACTTTTAATATAACGGAATGTATTATGAAAATTAGCAAAATTGCATCTGCTGTTGTTCTCACTATGGGTGTCGCCTCTTTCGCAGCTCAGGCCGATCAGGGAAGCGGCAAGGTCACCTTCTGGGGTTCTATTATTGATGCTCCATGCTCTATTAAAAATGGCTACGGCGATCAGCGTATCGAACTGGGTCAGATCTCCAATACGCATTTGGATAATGGCGGTATCTCTACTCCTCGTCCGTTCGACATTGAGCTGGAAAACTGCTCCTTCGAGAAGGATTCAAACGGTGACCCGATGTATAACACCGTCAAAGTGACCTTTGCTGGCGGTAATGTTCCGGGAGATATGAGCATGCTGGCTATTTCCGGTCAGGCTGCGGGGGCTGGCGTACGTATTGAAGATGGTTCTGGTCAACCTGTGAAATTATTGGTACCTACCAGCGGCCGCGGCCTGGGCATTGGCAACAATACCCTAAGCTTTAGCGCTTACCTTGAAAAAATCTCTACTGTTACCAACGTCACTCCGGGTGATTTTGAAGCGGTAACCAACTTTACCCTGGCTTATGAATAAGGTGAGTCCTGTTCTCATGTAGCTTTATTCGGGCTGCGTTTGCAGCCCGATATTCAGGAGCACAGTCATGGTAAAAATATCGCGTTATCTGATCTTGAGTGGGTTATTAGGCATATCACCGTTGTCTCTGGCGTCCGATCAGGGGCGGGGACTGGTCACGATGAATGGTCAAATTCAGGAGTCGGCCTGTTCCATTCATACCAACGATGCCTGGCAGGAAATTCCATTCGGCGTGATTTCGTATAACGATCTTAATGAGCAAGGCAAGGCGGTCATCAAACCCTTCGCAGTACGACTGGTGAATTGCTCACTGGAACGGAGCCGCGGTGGCTTATGGCAAAGCGTAAATATCACCTTTAGCGGGGAAACTGAGGTATTTCGCCCGGATATTTTTAAAGTCAATGGCGAGGCCCAGGGGCTTGGACTGCGTATTCACAATCAGGCTGGCGATGTGGCTCGCGACGGAATACCGATGCCGGCCGTAATGATACAAAATGAAAACAATGAGTTACGTTACTTATTATCGTTAGTACGCGGCAGCAAAACGCTGTCGGAAGGCGACTGGTACGGAATCATTCGTTTCATGGTGACCTATCAATAACGGAAAAAATGAATGATAAAAATAGATGAACTGCTCATCTAAATTATTTCCGGAATTGACATCTCCCACCGGTGAATTCTACCAGGCAATAAATGGATTTTAAAAAATGAAAAAAAGCAGACCACCAGCTTTTTACCTGCGACGACTGGGTATTTACATTGTTATTGCCATTTTTGGTTCTACATCACCGGTAGTGGCGGTAGAGTTTAATATAGATATTCTGGACTCGGAAGACCGGGAAAATATCGACTTGTCGCGTTTTTCCCGCGCCGGTTATATTATGCCCGGAACCTACACGCTCAGCATGCGCTTAAACGAGCACAGTATTTCTGACCAGGAAATTTCTTTTATTGAAAGAACCCGTGACGATGGAGTGGTTGTAGAAACCTGTCTGACGCCTGCACAGGTAGAGCTTCTCGGTCTGCGGGAAGACGCGTTTAAAACGATTAAGTGGCTCGACGAGGGGCGTTGCGCTGATTTTTCCGCTCTTGAAGGCGTCGTCCTGCGCGGCGATCTGTCCGAGTCATCCCTGCAAATCGCGGTGCCTCAAGCCTGGCTGGAATATCAGGATGCTTCCTGGTTACCGATTTCCCGCTGGGAAGAGGGTATCCCCGGGATGTTGGTTGACTATAACCTGAATACCAATGTCACCTGGCCGCGTCAGGGGAATCAGAGCCAGAGCGCCAGCATCAGCGGTACGACGGGCGTCAATTTGGGACCCTGGCGTCTGAGAGGGGATTACCAGGGGAGCTATTACAATACCACCGGACGTTCGGATAAAAATTCACGTAATTTTGACTGGAGCCGTTTTTACGCCTATCGCGCATTACCTGGAATGATGTCAAAACTCACCGTCGGTGAAGACTATCTCTCTTCCGATCTCTTTGACTCATGGCGCTATACCGGTTTGTCGCTGGCAAGCGATGAAAGCCAGCTGCCACCTAAGCTTCGAGGCTACGCGCCTGAAGTATCCGGTATCGCTCGCACCAATGCCAAAGTGACGGTCAGCCAACAGGGCAGAGTCATCCATGAAACGACGGTTGCCGCTGGCCCGTTTCGTATTCAGGAACTAAACAGCGCGCTAACCGGACGCCTGGATGTGCGGGTTGAAGAGCAGGATGGCTCCGTACAGACATTTGCGGTTGAAACGGCTCAGGTCCCTTATCTGACGCGTCCCGGCCAGCTACGTTATAAAATGACCACCGGTCGTCCGCGCGATTATAACCACAGCACTCAAGGACCCTACTTTGCCACAGGCGAACTCTCATGGGGCCTTACCAACGCGTGGTCGCTGTACGGCGGCGGCATTATTTCTCAGGACTACAACAGCCTGGCGCTTGGCGCCGGTCGTGATATGAACGCCTACGGGACGCTCTCTGCTGACGTTACTCATGCCAGTGCTCGTTTCCCGGATGATAAAAGCAGGCAAGGTCGGTCCTGGCGCCTGAGCTATTCCAAACGGTTTGATGAAATCAACAGTGAAGTCACGTTTGCCGGTTACCGTTTTTCCGAGCGCAACTATCTCACCATGGGTGAATATCTGGATATGCGCTATCGGGATGGCTACGTCGGGAACAGCAAAGAGCTTTATACCATCCAGGCGACCAAAAACTTTGCCGACCTGCGTTTGTCAACGCACATCAACTGGTCGCATCAGACTTACTGGAACCGCCCGGCGACCGATCGCTATAGCGTATCGTTGAATAAATATTTTGACCTCGGCGACTGGCGACATCTGTCGTTGTCCCTCAACGCCGCTCGCAGTGAGTTCAATGGCCGCAAGGACGACAGCGCCTATATCTCACTGACGATGCCGTTTGGTTCGGGAACCGTGGGTTATAACGGCAGCATAAGCCGCGACCGTTATACACAAAATGCCAGCTGGAGCCAAAGGCTGGATAACAACGACTATTACAGCATCAACGCCGGCAACAGCGTCGGGGGCGGTGAGGGAACGCGTAGCCAGATGAGTGGCTACTATTCTCATCCCGGCAATATAGCGGATGTCACCACCAACTTTAACTGGGCGCAAAGCCAGTACACCTCCTTTGGTATTTCCGCCAGCGGTGGGATGACCGCCACCGCTGAAGGCGTGGCCCTACACTCCGGTGGGGTGCAGGGGGGGACGCGTTTGATGGTCAGTACGGAGGGAGTAAGCGGTGTTCCGGTGGGCTTACAGGGCTATACCAATGCTTTTGGCATCGCGGTTATCCCTGGAGTGCCAAATTATTATCGAACCAGGGCTGAGATTGACGTTAATCGTCTGCCGGATGATGTCGAGTCTGGCGGAACGCCGGTTGTAGAGCTCGCCCTGACTGAAGGCGCTATCGGTTTCCGTCGCTTTGATGTGCTGAAGGGTTCTAAGGTCGTGGCAATCCTTAGCCAGGAAGATGGACGCCATCCGCCTTTCGGCGCCACGGTACACAATGCAAAAGATCGCGAACTGGGTATGGTCAGCGACAGTGGACTGGCCTGGTTGACCGGTGTGAATCCGGATGAACGCTTAACCGTGCACTGGAGTGGTTCCGCTCAGTGTGAAGTCGTACTGCCACGGGTTATCCCTGCACAGCAACTATTGCTGCCGTGCAAGCCGGTCACTCGAGGCTGAGAAAGTCAATGGTGATGTAATGAAAAGCAAAAAGATAGCGATGACGATAGTGCTGGGAAGTCTGGCCGCGGGTCTGATAAACGAAGCCGGGGCTGCGATCGCGCTGGACAGGACTCGGGCCATTTTTCCCGGTTCGGAAAAGAGCATTTCCCTGAGTATTACTAACGACAGCACATCAATGCCGTACCTGGCGCAGGGATGGATTGAAGATGAGCACGGGAAAAAAATCAGCGGCCCTCTTGTTGTCGTCCCGCCGCTGCAGCGTCTTGAAGCTAAAGGTAAAAGCATGATGCGTATCAACGCCATGCCGGATGCCGCGATGTTACCTCAGGACAGAGAGAGCATTTTTTATTTCAACGTGCGCGAGGTACCACCAAAAAGCGAGCGACCCAACGTGATGCAGCTGGCGTTACACACCAAAATTAAACTGTTCTATCGTCCCAAAGCCATCCTGCCGGAGAAGTATAGCCGCTGGGATAACCAGCTGGTGCTGCATAAAGTCAACGGCGGTTATCAGATAGAAAATCCGACACCCTATTACATGACGGTAATTGGTATTACCGCCGCGCCGAAAGTGGCGGTGGCTAGCGGATTTCAAACGGTGATGGTGCCGCCTAAGTCCACCGCGATGGTCAATAGTTCGCACTATACCACGCCGCACGTCACCACGATTAACGACTTCGGCGGTAAGCCAACCCTGCCGTTTAGCTGCAGCGGTAACATTTGCCGAGCTGCAGAAACCCCGGCTACCTGATGAATGCCGGAGCTGTACACAGGAGAAGCCTGATGAAAAAAGGATTTGGTCGAACCACCCTCATATTGTGGCTTTTGACGGCTGGAATCGTTTCTGCTGCGAGCGCCGCAAACTGGGACACCGATGGCCTGAACGGTGGGATACGCGCTAGCGGAACGCTTGTTGCGTCACCTTGCGCGTTGCTGCCTGAGTCGGCTGAACAAGAGATCGATTTGGGCAGTACCATTGCCTGGGGGCTGGAACGGCCGGGGAGCGTGACGCCATCAGTACAGGTGTACATCAAATTAGATCGCTGTCCGGGAGAGTATCAGTTTATGCGCGATCGCCAACAGATGCGCGGTGCCACGATGTTAAACGGACAGTCTGCGGTAAGAATGACTATCTATGGGGAAGCAGAACCGATGGATGACCGCTTTTTCCGGGTGCACGGTGGGGTCGAAGGCGTTGCGCTGCGCCTCAGCGACCGAAAGGGAGAGCTCCTGCGACCCGCGATTCAGAGTCGGCCGCAGATTCTCTACCCCGGACGCAACGATTTGGTGTTACAGGCTCAGCTATGGCGTCTTCCCGTTCCGTTGCTGGCTAATGAATGGCGCAGCGTGGTGAATATCGGCCTGGAGTACGAATAATGCAAAAAAACAAAGTGCGCGTACTTAGCCTGGCAAGCTTTCCTCTCATGCTTTTGCTGGCTGGCGTATCGGTCACGCATGCTGATACTGACGTCTATTTCTCCGGGAATTTGATTGCCGATCCCTGCGAATTGCACGTTGACTCGGAAGATCAGATTGTCGATTTTCGTAACGTGCCTTCTAAGACATTTATGAAATATCCCCGCAGTGAACGTGAGCGTTTTTCCATCTGGTTGACGGAGTGCGATCTCTCGCTTGGCGATACGGTTACCGTAACCTTTATGGGAACCGAAGATAGCGCTCAGCCAGGACTATTTGCGGTTAGCGGAACAGCGAGCGGCATTGCCATTGCGGTGGAAGATGAGAATGGTGTACCGGTTAAACCGAATGTACCTATGCGACCGGCAGCATTGAGATCAGGAGACACCTTTTTAAATTTTCAGGCCTTTATTTCTGCACCAGTACACAGTCTGGTCAGAGAAGGGGACTTTGAGTGCGTCACCACTTTTCTTCTGGAATATGATTAGCCCGAGTTGATAAGCTATTTCGGATTTACCTCAAATGTCAGCTGATTAACGTCTTTTGGCTGCTGTTTATTAATGGTGAAATTAACTATTGGGATATCTTCTGCAAATATCTGCTGGCCTCCTGTGCTTTATTTCAGGAGGAAAGATAATTAAAAAAGAAATACATATGGAGTACATGAAATAATGTTTAGATTAGGATGCATAGCCGCGATCATTGCTGGTACATTTTTAACGGGTTGCGTTGGAAAAAAAATTCCTTCTCAGGTGACTTCGTCCATGGAATCCGTAGAGCCCCCAGTGACCTCAGACGGAGAGCTGGATATGGTCCAGTGCGAAAAAGAGCTTCAGGCACTGGAGTCGATTAATCATATTAAGCATGTCGATCTCAAATCACGCTTTGAGCGAGTGATGCTCGGCGCTTCCGGTTATACCAATGTAAGAGGTTCCGTTAATCCTGAAACACGTAATGCTATTGATGCTTTGTATAAGTTTCAGGCGGTAAAATTATGCTCGGAGATCCGAGCCGAAATGCTCAATAGCCTGGCAGCGAAGCCAACCGGTGAGAGTATCTAATGGGTCGTAGAGCAGGGAATGTTTTGGTCCTGATTATGAGTATCATTTCGATTTCATCTTCGCAGGCAGATGTGTTGAATTATGCCCGTGAATGGACGTCACGCAAGGACGAAAACAAAGCCATCACATCCCCGTCTCAGCCCCAGACGGAGGAAGAAAAATCCTCTGCTACGCGTCAAAAATCTGCTGTAAAGCGTTCTCTGCCTGATAAGGAGAAATCGACAGCTCAGCCTCCAGCAGTCATCAGAAAAACAATCGCGCCGCCGGCTGTTGGCGCTGACAAGCGAATGCAATCACCGGCTAACAGGCCGACGGAACCGACAGCTAAGAAGGCCCGAACGGCTTCGGGTGACAACGTCACCTCAGCCGCTGGTGTCACGAAAAATAGCGCTTTACCGGAACCGCACGTTTTAGGGGGCTGGATTAAGGCTTTGATACAACATTTGTCGCTTAGCCCGGCAGAGATCGATTTACGTAAAAACCTCCAGTTGGCCCGTAAAGAGGTACAGAGATTGAAGAATGAACTCATTCTGCTTCGCCGCGAAGTACAACAGTCAGATAGTACATTGGCGGAGCAGGTCGTGGCTCTCCAGGCAACTTATGAGCAACTGGCTGCGGCAGAGGAAAAAAATGTTACTCAACAGAATGAGCTCCAGGCGCTTACTGCGCGCACTACCCAGCTGGAAGAAAAAAATGCGCAGTGGCAAGTATTAACCAGAAAATTACAGTCGAGCCTTAAGGAAGCGCACTATCCCGCACTGCCAGCAACTGACGGTGAACTGGCGGATTTTGCGGCCGGGATGGCGATGGGTTATGACATTTTGGCGGTACTCGAACAACGGGATGAACAACAGATACATATTGATAAGGAAGTCTTTCTGGCCGGCATTACGGAAACGATACGCGGCGAACGCCGATTGTCGCAGGAGGATTTTGAGCGCCACCTTAAACGCGCCAATCAGCGAGTAGAAGAAGCGATGCACAAGTTCAGGCAACAAAAGGAAGCGCGGGATAGCGCATGGCTGGCGCAATTTATTCAAGAGGAAGGGACGCAGAGTGCAGGTGAACAGGCCTGGTATAAAGTCATCCATGCAGGCGAGCCGCTGTTCGAGGATGAGCACTCTGAAGCGGCGCTAACCATTTCGGTCAATCGTCGTCTGTCTGATGGTACCGTGATTGCGGACACAGATATAACTGGCCTGGTATTACAAGAAAAATTTTCCGACCTCCCTGGATGGCTTCGGAAAGTAGTGAAAGATATCCGTCTGTACGGTGAAGCAGAGTTAGCCGTTAAAGTTGATGAATATGGTGTTCCACAAGAACGCGGTAATTATATTGAACATTGGCGCATACGTGTAATTGAACGACAGACTATGTAAATAGGTTATAGAAAAATTTACGTTACTTTTAAAATATTGCGTGTAGAGGCGTCAGAGTTAGTCGGGTAATAACTGTATAATCTTTTTTAATGTTTATTTTTGTAGAGATGACAACTTCCAGATAAGAGAGCAATATGATGAGTGATACCAGTGGTACATATTTGCCAGTTTATGTGGCAACTGAGAACAATTATTTTTCTCAGGGAATAATCTTTCTCCTGGAGGAGCTGTTTGAGGATGAGTTTAGCGGAAAAATTACTGTATCCTTAGTCAGAAAATCGCGCGAAGCCGATCTCATCGTGCAGGTCCAATCACCTGGAGAAAAAGCGTTTGACTGGGTCGATTGTCAACAGTTTCGCACCCACAATGACTATAAGTTTAAGCTTCTCAATAAAAAGTGGCTAAGCGTTTATCCACGTAGTGAACATTACGACAAAAATTTTCATTGCCCGGTTGTCAGTTCAGTCATCGCGATGAGAAATTCGGTAACCACTATCCGGAGAAAATTGTTCATGCTGTTTTTTGCCGATCTCATGTGTGGCCCTCCGGACTTACGTAAACCAAACTGTAGCAAATGTCCTGGCCCCTACCAGTTGACATGGCGGGAACAGCTAATGCTAGGCTATTTGAGCCAGGGATTAGGCCACGATGAAATTTCTCGCAGAATGGGCTGTAGTATTAAGGCGCTTAGCAGTTATCGACGCTCGATTATGCGTAAAGTCAATATCACCCGCTATAGCGATTTCGTTATGTGGCTAGGTAAAAAATCCGTTTCTGATAAATATACTGAGGTTGTTAATAATCACGAGCGTGATGCGGATGAAGACCAGCTAATATGGAAAACAACGTTGTCCGGTAATTTGGAGAGACAGCTGGATGATAAAGAGCGAGCTTTGCAAAGTATTAAACGATTGGTCAATAAACGGTTAAGAAAAAGCGAGCTGGATGATGAGGTATGGTTAACAACTCGAGAAATAGCCAATGAGATGGATATCAGTATCTACAGCATGCGTTATTTATTATGCCAGATGGAAACAAACGGTAAAGTGATTAGCATCAAAACCGGGAAGGGTAGAAGCCATACTCTGCGCTGGAAACTGGCAAGTTAATTGCTGTGTTGAACAGCTGGCATAGCTAATAAGGCTGTGACGTAGGCTGAATTTGAAGGGTGGGCGAGATGCAAATTTAGGAATGTTCATCGATCCATTTCTGAAAGTGGCTCTCTACCTTACAAATTCATATATCCAGACATGCCTAAAATGTAAATTATCTGCAAGATGAAATGGATTTGACTCTCTGCCGTCAGAGAGGAAATAACTCTGGTCCTGTAAGTTATACGACAGGTGAAAGTATGAAACTTAAATTAATGACTTTTCTGGGGATTATCTTGTTTACCGGAAGCCAGCATTTGGCTCAGGCGGCATTATCCGTAGAGCGCTCCCGGGTTATTTTCAATGAAGGGGAGAAATCTGTTGGATTGAGCGTGAAAAATAATAATACGCAGGATCCTTATCTCGCCCAAGGGTGGATGGAAAACGAGAAAGAAGAAAAAATAAACGGCCCGCTGATGATTTTACCGCCCGTACAACGTATTGAGCCTGATGGTCGAACGATGATCCGCGTCCAGCAGGTCGCCGAAACGCCGTCTCTGCCCACCGATAGAGAAAGCGTCTTCTGGCTTAACTTACGCGAGATCCCACCAAAATCCGATAAGCCTAACGTTTTGACGCTGGCAATGCAGACCCGGATGAAAGTTTTCTGGCGGCCCAAGGCCCTCAAGGTCGATCCGCTTCTCGACGTGGTGCCGGGGGCTGAAACGCTGACCCTTACCCGCAAGGGGGACCGCTATGAGGTTGAGAATCCTACGCCCTATCATTTTTCGTTTGTCGAAGCGCGCGGCAGCCTGCACGGTAAGGCGCTGGATGATTTTGAGCCTGTCATGGTTTCGCCAAAGGGCAAAGCGCAGCTGCCGTTATCCGCATCCCGGATGGGCACGACGCCGACGCTGATGTTTATCAATGATTATGGCAGCGCACGGTTACTGCCGTTTACCTGCACTGGCATCGCCTGCCGCGCCGGGAAGGTGGCACAACCAAAGGAAGGTTAATATGACACGCCAACGCTTAACGATAATCCGGATGCACCTGATGATGGCCGGAGCCGCACTGCTTCTTGCTGGCGGACAGGCGAGCGCCGCTGAAGGAGACACCACCACTATCACCATCAACGGCACCCTGATCGATGGACCGCAGTGCGTTATTGACGGTAACGATACCGTAGACGTGAAATTTGGTGATGACCTCATTACTCGGCTGGTAGACGGGGTGAATTATAAGAAAGAGATCCAGTACGGTCTGACCTGTACTGATCTGAACAGCAATGCCCTCAAGCTGACGATTCGAGGCTCGCTGGCGAGTTTTGGCTCCGGGCTTCTCCTGACCAGCAAGGGGGGGCTGGGTATACAGCTTTACAGCGGAAGCGCAGGCACCACGGTTATGACGCCCGGCAGCTACGTCAACTTCAATGGCATAGCCAATAAACCCAGGCTATGGGCCGTACCCGTGGCGCAAAACAACGCTACGCTCACCGCAGGTCCGTTTTCCGGCACAGGCACCATGGTCATTGACTACCAGTGACGTAAGAGGAGAGAGATATTATGAGCCCTGTAAACCTGCGTAAGCTACTGCTTCTTCTTACGGTGTGTATTAGTGGTAGCGTGCTGGCCGACGCAACGGTCAACTTTAGCGGCACGCTGATAGAAGCCCCGCCGTGCGTGGTGAATAACAATAATGTTATCACCGTCAACTTTGGCAACGAGGTGATGACCACCCGTATCGACGGGACGCAGTACCGCAAGCCAATTGACTTCGATTTAGATTGTTCAATGGCGGTATCGTCGAAACAGAAAGTGCGCATTACGGGTACCCCGGCAAGTTTTGACAGTACCGCGCTGGCGGGAGGGAAAAGCGGGTTAGGCATCGCTCTCTACAATGGTGATACCCGTCTTAACCTCGGCTCCTGGCTGAATTTTACCGATCCCAATATCCCCAGGCTTTACGCTGTCCCCATTAAGCAAAGCGGGATAACCCTGAGCGGCGGGGCATTCAGGGTTATGGCCTCGCTGGTCGTGGAGTATCAGTAATGGCACAGGGAATCAACATAATGAGATTGATTGGATATGCACCATTTCTTCTGGCCGCATTGATGATGACAGGGACCTCATCACTTCAGGCGGCAGACCCGGAAAACCTTGAATTTATCGGCACCCTGATAACGCCTCCGTCTTGCTCAATAAGCGAAGATGGCCCGGTATATATCAACTTCAATGATGTCCGCATAAAAAAAGTTGCGGAGGGAAGATATCGTGAAACCGTCCCGCTGACCTTGAAGTGTGAAGAGAGCAGTCTGGCCTGGCAGTTGCGGCTCAGCGTACGCGGTAATCCGGCCGGGTTTGACGCCGATAACGCCACCGTGGTGAGCGCAGAACAGGCCAATCTTGGCGTGAAAATCTTCCAGAACGGCCAGCCGTTTAAACTGGGCGAGGCCATTAACATCAATAGCGTGACGTTGCCGACTATTGAAGCCCTCCTTGTTCAGCGTGATGGGGTGGAATTGGTGGAAGGATTATTTAACGCCACCGCGACCCTGCGAGCCGAATATCAGTAACTCTATTTATGCACAGGAGAGTGCAGGTGAAGAAAAAGCTATTTCTGGCCGCCTTTGCGGCTGCTATAACCGTGCCGATCTCTGTTCCCGTGTACGGTGAAAACTATCGGTGGAAAACAATCACTGCAGTAAGGTTGGTGGCTTTCGGTTCGGGTACTGAGTGGATTATCACCACAGGCGATATTACCGTGAGTTCAGGTAGCGTCAGCCTGGACACACCAGCGAACTTAGGTAGTCATGGCGGACTTTTGGTTGCAAATGCGCTGACTGCGGATGGCTACTTTTGGGGTACCTCTGATGTTGCCACTAGTTATCCTCCGCCCGGCGTCCCGTATAAGGGAACCTGGCGAGAAGTCCTTAACGCGAGCGTCGGGAGCGTCAGGAATCAGATTTCCATCCGAAATTATGGTGTCGTTGGGGGCTCTTCTACCGTCTGTTTTGGATACACAATTCGTGAAGCCAATGGCAACTTTGATTTTTCCGACCTTGTTTATCCCCCAGGTGCCGGTAGCGGTATAAACTGCATGACGGCACCACCACTAAACGAATGGTGTGCTATGACCGTACCGCAGGTGACGCTAAGTTTCGGTACGCTAATGCTTGACCAGGCAGTGGGCAAAACGGCTGATAGTACGGTGGGCGTTTCCTGCACCTCTTCCTCGGTTAGCTATGTGTTAAAGCTACAAACAGGCAATACTTACATCCCGCTCAGTAACGGCATGCGCGCAAATCTGGGGCTTGGGACAACTAACTCGGCGCCGGGGAATACGACCTACTCTGGATCTCAGTCCTCGCTACGGTTAAGAGGTACGCTGGCTGGAACGCCTACCTCAACCGGCACCTTTAACGGTTCGGGCGTGATGATGGTGGTTTATAACTAATCATGGTCGTCAGGATCCCGGTACGCTGTTTACGTACCGGGGATGTTTACACCCGCTCAATCCTTGCCGGCAGCCCCTGACGCATCGCCGCGACGGAGACCCTGTCCAGCCAGGTATTGCCGACTTCGCGGGTTGGGTCGGTAAATCCCAGATCGTGACATTGCCGGCCATCTTGCCGCCACGAGTGATTACTGCGGCTTTACGGCCATAACGGGTAAAGGCATCCGCCAGCGCCGCGCTCTGGGGGGGGGGAAGCCGCCAAAATTGTGCGGTATACCTTTACTCCGGCCGTGTAAGCGACCGGAAGGATAAATTTAACCCTGGTCAGAAACCTTTTTCAGCATGGCAAGGACCGCCCAACGTGTCGCGTCGTCTACGATATTTTCAGGCAGAGCATCAGCTCGCAGCTTGATATAAGCTTCAACAGCCATTCTGATGGCAACGCTGACGGAGTCACGATCGTGCGTTGCCAGCGTGGAGGTCAGCAGGCCGTCAGGATCAATGCTGTGGAATTCAATGCGGCGAACCCCACGTTGCGGTAGATTTGCCCGACGATACAGCATAGGTCCCAGAACCTGCTCTCGAAAGAATGCCAGCATACCTATCGCTTCGAACAGTTCGCCTCTTCCCAGCTTAACCACTGCATAGTGAAGCCAGATCCAGGCTCGCGACTCAAACCACTCCGGCGTCATGTTGGGCCAGCGAGCACTGGATTTTACCCGTTGTCGCTCCAGAGCCGTGTTATCACGAGTAAATAATACTGCTGGCTCCTCAACGCGTTGAGTGAGCATTTCCAGGGTGACAAATTTTAGATCGACATGGAGGAGTTCAGGCCCGTACAGGCATATAAGCAGGCGGGGTTCTCCGACATGTTCCCCAGTGAAAGCATGTAACAGATGGCCTAATGTTCCGGCGAGCTCCCTACGCTGCGCCATGACTTCGTCATAATAGACAGGGTCTACGACAACGATAAAATCGAGATCGGAGTATTGATCAAATCCGCCATGAATAATCGAGCCGCCAGCGAGAAGGGAGTGAATCCGCGAGTCAGACTGAAACTTAAGCTTGAGTTGCTCTGCAAAACTTCTGTGTAAATCGGGTAACGTACTTAGCATACTTTTTCCTGTTCACAAAAAATACAAAGCATTTCAGAATAGCGAGTTGTTTATATTCAGGCCAGATTTTTTTGCACGAACAGGCATGCCCTTTACTGCCGGTTATCCTGACGTACGAAAAATAGCACAGGAGCCGCAGGGCTCCTGACCCGCACAATCCGTTACCCTCCTGACCACCAAACAAAAAGTATGATTCAGACCTCTCTCCAAACAAAAAGTCAGAAATAAGTGTGTTGTCGATCACTTTTTGTTCAGATTCATATTGCTGAATTTCTGCTGATGCAGGTATACATAACAAAAAGTTTGGTTGTCTAACATAAATTCAGGTCGACATGGAAAACATACAGCAGAATTTAGACGTCTTCATTCCGATGATGGAAGGGATAGCAAATCAGTTCGGTGACAACTGTGAAGTGGTCCTGCACGACCACTCCCAGGGGCTGGAAAGCAGTATTATCGCGATTATTAATGGGCATGTCACCGGCCGGAAAGTGGGCGATCCCAGCAGCAATCTGGGGCTGGAAGTGCTGCGGGGAACGGATGTCAACGGCGACAGGCATAACTACGTTACGCGCACCCGTGAGGGTAAAATGCTACGCTCCACCTCCATTTACATACGTAACAGCAATAAACAGGTTATAGGCGCACTTTGTATCAACCTCGACATTAGCGATATTTTACAGGCGGAAAAAACGCTCAGTAAACTGGCCGGTCATTCGGATAGTAGCGCCGCTAAAAAAGAGGACGTTAATGAGGTATTTGTTAAAGACGTCAATGAACTACTTGATTACCTGATTGCCGAGTGTATGGGAATTATTGATGTCCCCGTCGCCAATATGTCTAAGCAGGATAAACTCAACGCGATTAAATTTTTCGATGACAAGGGCGTTTTCCTTATTAAAAAGTCCGGAGAAAAAATCTGCGAATTTCTGAACATTTCGAAATATACCCTCTATGCCTACCTGGGAGAGGTCAGAGGGGAAAACCCAACAAGTGACGGCTAGCCGTCAGGAGGAAAAATGTTAACCACACCTTATGTTGCGCTGGATATGGATATTATGCAGAGGAATATTATCGCCATGACCTCCGGACTGGCTCGTCATAATATTCAACACTGGCCGCATATTAAAACCCATAAATCTGTACGCCTGGCTCAACTCGAGCAGGCGCTAGGGGCGAGTGGAATTACCTGCGCTAAGCTATCTGAAGCGGAAGTGATGGCTGCGGGCGGAATTACCTCAATTCTGCTGGCCTATCCGCTGATTGGTGATGACAAATGTGAGCGCTATGCTGAACTGGCGCGCAAGATTACCATGCGAACCATTGTCGACAGCCTGGCGGGCGCGCAGGGGCTCTCACGCGCTGCGCTGAGGCATGGCCTGACGTTTGACATCGATATTGCCATTGATTTCGGTGCCCACCGCGAAGGAGTACAGCCGGATCAATTGCTGACGTTCGCCCGTGAGGTGGCGGCGCTTCCGGGGTTAAGGGTGCGCGGGGTATTTACCTATGCCGGGACTATTTATCAATACCACAATGAGCAGGATATCCGTCGCGCGGCGCGCGAAGAAGCCGCTCTGCTGATGACCAGTCGGGATCTTCTTAATGCGCATGGTTTTCATATTGACGTTTTATCCGGCGGCTCAACGCTCTCTTCTTTTTATGCCGATGAGCTCAGCGGAATAACCGAATCCCGCGCCGGAAATTTTATTTTTGGCGATATGAACGCGATTAACGGCGGGATTTACACCGCCGCCGACTGCGCGTTGACCATTTGTGCGACGGTTGTCAGTATCCCGCTGCCGGGCTACGCCACGCTGGATGCCGGTACAAAATCGCTGACCTCCGATCTTTCCGCGACGCCCGGTTCTTACGGATTGATTCAGGAACATCCGGACGTCGCGCTGGTTAAGCTTAATGAAGAACACGGCTATCTGCGCTATGACCCGGAAAAAGTATCGCTCGCTATTGGCGATCGGCTGCATATTATTCCCAACCACTGCTGCGTGGTCGCAAATCTTGTCGATGAAATATATGCCTTCCGTAACGGAATATTGAGCGAAACGATAACTATCGACGCCCGCGGCAAAAGTTATTAATTAACTGAGAATATTATTATGACCGATATTGAATTAACTGCCGATGAACGGCAGGAGTTGACTACGCTCCTGTGCAGCCTGATACAGCACCCGTCGGAAAACCCGCCGGGCAATGAAAAAGCGGTCGCGCTGTTCATTGCTGATGTATTACGCGGCGAAGGCATTGACGTTGAAGTACAGGAGGCGGTAGAAGAGCGGCCGAACGTGATTGCCCGACTCAAAGGGCAGCGGCCAGGCAAGCGGCTGATCCTCAACGGACACTCTGACGTGGTGCCATGCGGCGCAGGGTGGTCGGTGGAACCCTTTGCCGCCGTCATTGATGGTGACCGTATTATTGGCCGCGGGGCGGCAGATATGAAATCCGGCGTTGCGGCAATGATGTACGCGGCGATCCTGATTCAGCGACGGCAGTACGCGTTCAACGGTGAAATTGTTTTACTGTTCAACGTTGATGAAGAGCGCATCAACCTGGGGATGGAACATTTTGTGGCGCAGGGCGTCGAGGCAGATTACGCCATTATCGGCGAGCCTACCTCGCTGGAGATCTGCGTGGCGCATAAAGGGGTGAGCCGAACCCGCTTGACCACGCACGGCACCGCCGGTCATGCGGCAAAGACGCGCAATCCGGACAGTGCCATCGACAAAATGGCGCGGCTCCTGCCGGGGGTGCTGGCAGAGTGTCAGCGGGTGAAGCAAAAGCATCACGATTTACTGGGCAACGCCTCTATGCTGGTGACCACCATTACCGGCGGCAGCGCGCCGAATATTGTCCCGCAATCGTGCGTTATTGAAATCGACCGCAGGGTGCTGCCGGAAGAAAGACGTAATGAAATTAACGAAAGCCTGCAAAGATCGCTTAGCGACTCAGGACTAAAACCGCAGCACGACTACGACCTCGAAAACTATCTGTATATTCCGGCCTCGTCTATTGCAGAGACGCATCCGCTGGTGGAAGCCGCTTTTCAGACGGTAGAAACGCTCACCGGCGCGGCCAAAAAAACGATTTTCGACGCCACCTGTGAAGCGCCGTTCTTCTCCGTAGGCTGCCAGATCCCGACCATCATTCTCGGCCCCGGTGATTTAGCTCAGGCGCACGTCAAAGATGAATATGTCAAAATCGAAGAGCTGCATCAGGCCGCGCAAATATATACCGCACTGGCATTATCTTTACTCAAATAAATATCAGGGAATTACCATGAATATTGAACAGCGATTAACCGAATTGGGTATAGTGCTCAGCGCGCCTGTACCGCCTAAATTTTCTTATGTGCCCATTAAGCAGACGGGAAATTTATTGTATACGTCAGGTAATGACTGCCGGGTCAACGGGGAATTACTTTATCAAGGAACCCTCGGCAGGGAACTCACGATAGAGCAGGGGCAGGCTGCCGCGCGCCAGTGCATCATCAATATTCTCTCGTCCCTGAAAAGCTATCTGGGCGATCTCAATCGCGTGGCTGGCTGCGTTAAAATGCTCGGTTTCGTGCAGAGTGCAGACGTTTTCAAAGACCAGCCGTTGGTGATGAATAGCGCTTCGGATTTACTGATCGCAATATTTGGTGAAGCGGGTAAACATGCGCGTTCAGCAATTGGTACCAACACGCTGCCTTTTAATACGCCCGTTGAAATTGAACTTATTTTTGAAATTAAAGATTAAATTTATTTAGTATTTAACATTTATCTTTCCTCCGGGAATATATCCGGGTCCCTGTGACGGCATTATTCTGCGCCGTGCAGAATGCTGCCGTGGTTTACATTACAAAAGGATAATATATGTCCAGTCAAGCAAGCTCTCGCCTGAAGCGTTTGCAAATCATGGCATTATTGTTTTTGCTCGTGGCGGGTATTATTAACTTCCTCGACAGAACCTCACTTTCGATTGCCAATACCACTATCCGTGAAGAGATGGGGTTGACGGCAACGGAAATGGGATTGTTGCTCTCGGTATTCTCCTTTGGCTATGCGCTGTGCCAGCTGCCGATTGGCATGGTGATGGAACGGTTCGGCGTTAAAAAGGTGTATGGCTTTGGTATCTTCCTGTGGTCCGCAGCTCAGACCGCGCTGGGGTTTGTCGGCTCCTTCAGCCAGATGATTGTCGCCCGTATCGTTCTCGGCATAGGGGAGTCGCCGCACCTGCCTACCGGCGTAAAAGTCGTTAATGACTGGTATAACATCCGTCAGCGCGGCGTGCCGATGGGGATTGTGAATATGTCATCAACCCTGGCGCAGGCGCTGGCGCCGCCGCTGCTGATCGCCATGATGCTGGCTTTCGGCTGGCGCATGATGTTCATCATCATCGGGGTGAGCGGTATTATTCTTTCTATCCTCTGGTTTATGTTCTATCGCAACCGGGAAGATGCCGGCCTGTCGGCAGAAGACATCGCGCACCTGGAAGAGGAGACGCCTCCTTCCAGCAAGGAAAAGGTGACCCTGAGGGATTGGGCCGGTCTGTTTAAGCAAAAATCGATGTGGGGAATGATCATCGGTTTCAACGGCGTCGGCTACATGGTTTGGTTATTCCTCACCTGGCTGCCTTCTTATCTCGAAATGTCCCGCGGCCTGAGCCTGGAAAAAACCGGTTGGGTAGCGGCTATTCCGTTCCTGTTTGGCGCTGCCGGTATGCTGGTTAACGGCGCCGTAGCCGACTGGGTGATGAAGCGCGGCGCGGATAAAATGAAGAGCCGTAAATGGATGATCTGCCTTGGCCTGCTTTGCGCTGCCGGCTTTACGCTCCCTGCCGCTTATACTGACAGTACGTTTATGGCGGTCGCCTGCATTAGTATGGCGCTCTTCTCCATTCACTTTGCCGGTACCTCGGCATGGGGACTGATCCTGGTGTCGGTACCGTCACGGCTGATAACCTCGGTGAGCGGCATTCAGAACTTCGGCGGTTTTATCGGAGGGTCGTTTGCGCCAATTATTACCGGAATGATTCTGGATAATACCGGTTCATTTACCCTGGCGCTGGTGGCCTCTTCGGTCATCGCTTTTATGGCTTCGCTGGTTTACTTCTTTATGGTGAATAAACCGATTGTGGACCCGGCGGCAGCGTCCTGTTCATGATGGTTAACTGACAGACACACCCAGGCCTCCAGCCTGAACTGGAGGCTTATTTCTACCAGTTTTTCCAGTTAGCGCGAGGGACTACTGTAAATAGTTTTCTTGCATTTTAATAAAGTCAGCGTCGGTAAAGCCAAGCTCATTTTTAATATAAGCATTAACGCTGCCGGAGAGTGCCTTCATGGTGTTCAGTGTTTCAACGATAAATGCCTCCCGGGTATCGATCAGGGTAAGTAAGTAATCGAGTACATCCTGATTATCGGTAATTTGTCGATAGGCGGTCATCTTCACATTATTTCGCGCCAGGCGGTTTGCGCCGGTCAGCATGTAGTCGGCGATAATATCCTGTTCAGAAACGCCAAGCATGGAGAGTATCAATAAAGCGCCATAGCCGGTGCGATCTTTGCCCCCACGACAATGCTGAATATTCGGCGCATTGCCCGGGTCAAGCAGGACGTTAATCATCGCCTTAAAGGCTTTTTTTGACTTGTCGCTGAGTACAAAATGCCTGTACTGCTCAATGACCTGGCCTCCCTGACCGTTAATCAGTTCCGCCGGTATATCGCGTATAACGCTCTCGATCAGCGCGCGATCCTCATTGCTGGGTTCGGCGGCAAACTGGGCCGCCAGCTCTGCGGTTTGCGCCGTGGCATCCAGGTGGAAGGTCTTATTTTCACCGATAAAGCCGTTGGGGCTTTTCGCGATTTCGTTGGCGCTGCGGTAATCGATAATGGTTTTTACCTCCAGGCCTTCCAGGTAGGCCTGAGCCTGCGGCGTCAAATTATACAGATGGTTGGAGCGATAGAGCAGGCCCCATTTAACCCTTTTGCCGCCTGCACCGCGATACCCTCCGAAATCCCTGAAATTATTTATACCGGAAATCGGCAGGGTTCTTTCGCCAAATAACCATGAACTTTGCGCATGTTCCACGATAAAATAGATACGCTGCCGCGCCTGCAAAGGGTCATCAAAATATACCGGACCTGAGATACGATCGGTAATCAAGTTACGCTCGGCGGTGTGAATATCGCGGTCTCGCGTCCAGTAGAGCGTGGCGTTATCTAATGCTTTGGAAAAATGAATTTCAAGCTGCGTATGATTATGACGAATAACGGAAAACTGCGGTGTTTCATTCATACATCTTCCCTTAATTTAAAATTCCCAACATCGAACAAATGACGCCGATGCACATCATGCCGATGATGAGCGCGACGGTATGTTTGCCCTTAAATTTTTTGACGAGGAAAAAGATACCCAGCGCAAATAGCAGGGTCAGCAAGTTAGGAATAACTTTATCGAACATCTCCTGCACTTTTATCGACTGCTCGCCAACCGCAATAACCAGCGGAGTTGATATTTTCACGGTTGTCGCTATTAACGACCCCAGCACCATCACGCCGACCACGTTGGCGATGTTGGAGATACGCTGGATAATGTTCGAGTTTTTCGACTGCTCGATTAAGTCTACGCCCTTGTTATAGCCATAGTGGATAAAGAAATATTTTGAGCCGACGTTAACGATATTAAACAGGATAAACATCAGAAGAGGGCCAATAATATTGCCCTGAAGCGCAAAGGCCGCCCCGATACTGCCGCAGATTGGCAGCCAGGTAAATTTGAGTAAGCTATCCCCGAGACCGGCAAAGGGTCCCATCAGCCCGGCTTTTACCGACACCACGGCTTCTTTTTCTTCTTCCGAGGTTTTTTCCTCCAGCGCGGCGGTGACGCCAAGGATCAGCGCGCCGGTATTCACCTGTGAGTTGTAAAACTCAAGGTGGCGCTTCATGGCTTTAATGCGCGTTGCTTTATCGGCATCAGCGTAGAGTCGCTCAAGCACCGGGATCATGCAGTGCGCAAAGCCGATGGTTTGTAACTTCTCATAGTTATAGGAAAAGGACATTGACTGGATATTCCAGAAAATACGGTTTAGATCCTGCTTAGTCAGTTTTTTGTCCTGGGTTGCGGTTTCGGCCACCCGATAAGAGGCGATATCGCTCATAAGTCATATCCTTCTTCAGTGTCGGTAGTGGACTGCTGTTCTTTTTCCGCAGGTGAACTCTCGGCCTTCTGACCATTGCTGTAGGCCATGTCATAGAGCACGGCAAAAGCCAGAGCGATAAAGGTAATGGGAATGATCGGCAGCTTCAGATAGGTGGTGAGCATGAAGCCAAGCAGGAAGAAGAACCACATCCGGCCTTTCAGCAGCATTAAGAGCAGGATACAGACGCCGATGGCCGGGATCATTTTGGCGGCAACGCCCATACCGGTCAGAATACTTTCCGGGATGGCGGCCAGAATCCGACCCACCAGGTCCCCGCCAAAATAGACGGCCAGGAAGCAGGGGACGGCGCGGATCAGAAACCACAGCGGCGTAGAGAAATAATGGACTTTCAGCAGCTTACCATAGTCACCCTCCTGAATGGACTTCTCCGCCCATACGTTCAGGAAACTGGCGAAAGAGCGCCAGATGATAAGAAGCTGCTGGCAGAGTATCGACACCGGGACGGCGAGGGCGATGCCCGCAGCGATACCGCCTTTGGAGGAAATGCCCAGAGCGACGCCGATGATTGATCCGGCAATAATGTCGGGCGCGGAATAGGCCCCGACGTTGCCGATCCCCATCCACATCAGCTCCAGCGTGGCGGCGATCGCCAGCCCCTGAACCGTATCGCCCATAATAATTCCAGCAACGGTTCCCGTCAGAAGCGGGCGGCGTAGCATCTGCGGCCCAACGTCGTCCAGTGAGCAGATCCCTGCCCAGATGGCGACCAGAAAAGCTTCAATTAACATAGAGTATTCCCTGTTTTAAAAGGCGTCATACGCGCTGGCGTTAAATTAACGTTTGCAGATCAACTACCGGATCTTTGGGCACCATCTGTATTTCCACCGGTATATTCCTGGCTATTAGCGATTTAAAGGCTTGTTCTTCTTCCGGCGTTACCGCGACGGCGCGGGAAAGACTCTTTCTGCCTTCCTGCATTCGCATGCCGCCGACGTTGAGTTTGTCGATTTTCACCCCGTTTTCAACGAGCGTGTTTACATCAATACTGTTAGTGAACAGCAGCATGGTGCGTCTTTTAATTTCCGTTTTTTGCAGGATTTCGATAAATTTCTGCACGCCGAATACCTGTACCTTTAATTCGGGCGGCGCGGACATGGTTAAAACCGATTGCTGGATTTTGTCGCCAGCGACTTTATCGTTGATGATGAGCACTTGTTCGATATCGTGGTTTTTTACCCACGTGGTAATAACCTGGCCGTGAATCAGACGGTCATCAATTCTTGCGAGATTAATCGGCATATTTATTTCCCCTACAGATCGGTCGATTGTGTGTATTCAGCGTGTAACGTTTTTCCGACGTTAAAACAGCTACCCGGGAAAACGTCTTCAATAATTGTTGCAATCTCATCGCGCGGTAAATCACGATTGCTGAGCACTTCCAGCAGCGTCGGGATATTGAACCCGCAGAACAGCAGGATGTCCGGATAGGTCAAAAAGAGCTCGCTCGCCAGGTTGCATGGCGAACCGCCCATCATATCGACCAGTATCACCACGCCGTTTCCCTTATTGACCGAGAGATAGGTCTCGAGCAGCGTGGCGCGCACATCGCTGATATTGGCCTCAGGCTGCAGCGAAATTACCGACACGTTGCGCTGTTCACCGATAAGCATTTCCGCACAGGAAAGCGCCCCCTGGGCAAAAGGACCGTGGCTGACCAGAATGACAGGAATTTCAGTTTGCATACGTTCTCCCGGGCTGACGTTGAGTGACATTGTTACTATTTATTGTTTCGATGTTAGTAATAGTATTACTTTAAGGTGAGGGAATACACAGGACAGAAGTCCCATTTATTCATTCTGCGAGGGTGATCACTCTTCAGTTATTCAGCGCCGTGTTGGGTTTACGGCGCCGCAGGCACGGCAAGGGCAGGAGGCTGGAGCGCGTTATTCGTCAGGATTTGTGATTCTGATTGTAGAAACGCTGGGCGCGGTTTTGGGTTTGTTTCAGCAGGCGATCGTCGTATTGCTGAATAAAGAGATTCGTCACCAGCATATTGATAACCGAGAGCTGCGACATTTTTGAACGGATAGGGATCAGGCGAGATACGCTTTCGCTGGTGATGGTGTGTAACAGAACGGTAGCGAGAGCAGAGATGCGGCTTTGCCCCATTTTGGTGATAGCAATTGACGGAACGCCCAGCTGCTGAGCCATGGTCAGCAGCTTAACGCTTTCCAGGTTTTCGCCGGAATGGGAGAGAATAATCACCAGGTCATGCTCATCCAGCGTATTGACGATGCTGTACTGAATACTGTAATCCGCGTGACAGCTCACGTCTTTCTTTATTTTGATGAGCTGATACTCCAGCTCTTTACCGACGAGTCCGCTGCTGCCGGCACCGTAAATCACGATCTTATTACTCTTCCTGATCAGCGCTATCGCCAGCTCTAGCTGTTCGATATTCACGATGGCATGGGTCTCATCAATGGAGGATTTTTCAATCAGCTGGATTTTATGATTGACGCTCTCTACAGAGTCATCAAGATTGATATCCTCCTGTAAAACCTTGTCGTGCTGGGGATGACCAGAAGAGGTGATCAGATCAATTTTAAGATCGCTGAAACCCTGATAGCCGAGTTTGTGGCAGAGACGCAGGATGGTTGTGGTGCTGACATCATTCGCTTTGGCCAGGGTCTGAATGCTCATGCTTTTTAGCAGCGGCTTATTCGCCAGAATATAGTCGGCGACAAGACGCTCTTTGGCGGACAGATTGTTATTCACTTCTCTTAGCTTTAGATCAAGCACCTGGCCACCTTTAAAAGTGAGACGATAATTGTTCGCCATCATACAAGATAATCGGAAGGTTGATAACCACTCTGCCATCAGGCAGATTTGTCGCCAGGCAATCAGACGGCACCAGGCGAAGAATGAAATATCAGGACGAATTACAGAGATTATTATTCAGCGACCCGCTCAGAATGGAGGCGCTTTATGCCGTTCAGGCGCTCGAACTCAACGATGGCTGGATCGGTGCCGGCCTGGTCAGAGATGCGGTTTGGGATCATCTGCACGGATACGGTCAAAGGCCGGTTTGGGGTGATGTGGATGTTGTCTGGTTCGATCCGAAAAGCTGCAGTGCTGCCCACGATAACGCGCTGGTAGCGGGGCTTTGCCAACGGTCGCCCGCCTTTAACTGGTCGGTGAAGAATCAGGCCAGAATGCACCAGCGTAACGGTAATCAACCTTATCATTCAACGGAGAATGCGCTTAGCTACTGGCCTGAGACGGCGACGGCCATCGCGGTCAGAATAGGGCGCTCTGGCCTTATTGAGGTCATTGCGCCTTACGGACTCGACGATCTGTTTGAACGTCGCCTGCGGCCAACGCCGGAATTTGAGGGCGATAAGCTGAATATTTTCCGCCAGCGCGTGGCGGAAAAACGCTGGCTGGAACGCTATCCTGTTCTGCAGCTTATGCTCCCGACCGGAGGCGGTCAAACCCAGCGGTGAGTCAGCGGTGAAGGGGATGCGCTAATCGCCCCCCTCTATCGATTGTCAGAAGAAATCAATGCGCGTATTGATCCCCACGGTGCGGCCCATATTGACCTGCGCGACAGCGCTGCTGCCGTTCATATAGCCGTAGGTACGGTAACGGCGATCGAACAGATTATCGACATAGACGGAAATATTCATCCGTTCAGTCGCCTGCCAGCCCAGGCTGCTGTCGAGGGTGGCGTAAGTCCCTTGCCGCAGCTGGTTATCGCCATCGAAATAATGCGGTCCTACCAGATTCACCGCCAGTCGGGGCATCAGCGCCCCATAACGGGTATCAATCATGCCGTTCACGCTGCTCCCCGCGCCGTAACGCGGAACAAACGGCACCCGGTTGCCGTGATACAGCTCACTGTCATTGGTGAATTCGGAACGGATCATGTTGCCATTGATGTCCCATGACCAGCCGGGCGCAAACCGCCATTTTGCCTCAAGCTCAACGCCGGTGGCGTCGGCTCTCCCCGCGTTGCTTAAGGTCTGCATCCCGACCGGACCAGAGTAGAGCTGCATATCTTTGGTGTGGGTATAAAACGTCGCGGCTTGCAGCGTGACGTCGGCGGTCTCGTAGCGGGTGCCAATTTCGTAGTTGATGGATTTTTCCGCGCTGAACGGCCTGGCATCAAGGCCTGCGGTAGGCACGATATTATATCCGGAAGGTTTATATCCCTGCGCTACGCGGGTATACACCCGCCAGTCGTCGGTCAGCATATAGCCTGCGGAGAGCTGTCCGAGCACGTGGTCATCACTGCTTTTACCACGATCGCCAAAGGGGTTACCGAGCATACTGCCGTGATACTGCGTGCTGGCTTTATCATGTGAGAAACGCGCGCCGCCGCCGATGTCAAAACGATCGGTTAAATGCCAGGTCAGATCGCTGTAGGCGGCCAGCGTTTCGGCGGTGGTGTAGCCGGTGCTGCTTAAATAGGGCATGGTCGGCATATCGTAGGCTGAATTTAGCTTCTCCCGGGTATTCTGCCGGTACAATCCGAACACCATATCCACGGTCCGCGTCTCGCCGAGAGTCGCGGCGCGTAGCTCCTGCACATCCTGATTCCAGCGTTGGGGCATATTGACGATCAACGAGCCGGAAGGAAAAGTGCGTGAATAATTCTGCTGCTGCCAGGCGCCGATCAGATTGAAAACCCAGTCCTCGGTGCTGTATTTCCCGCTGAGCGTCTGGCTGTCAGTGCAGCGCCGCATATATGGGTCCGGCGACCCCGGGTCGATCGACAGTTTACGGCTCTTAATATCATTCCATGCCACATAGGCATCCTGTGTCGCGCGAGTACATTCGCGCGAGGCGGCAAATCCCATTTCCCAGGGCTGGTCGTCCGGCGCCAGACGCAGTTTCACATTCCCTATGCTGGCGCGGGTGCCGCCTAAATCATCGCTTCCCGTCGCAGGGTTAATCATCTCGCCGTCATCAACCTGGCGTAACAGCGTTACGCTGCCATAGAGCAGACCATCCTGAAGAGGGCCGCTCAGGTTGAACTTGCTACGATAGCTGTCGCGGCTGCTGACGCCGCCTTCAATATAGCCGCGCGGGGTGCTGTCCGGCTGCTGCGTGACGATGTTGATAATCCCGCCCTGAGCGCTTTTGCCATACAAGGTTCCCTGGGGACCCCGCAGCAGCTCCACGCTTTGCACATCGGTTAGCGCCTGGATGGTGTTAGTAGATAGCTGGGGAACCCCGTCGACATACAGGGTGACGGCAGGGTTATAGAAGTCCTGGGCAGAAGAGATGCCGCGAAGCGAGATCGTTGAAAAAAGCATATTGCCGCTATTTTCAATATTGAGTCCGGGCAACACTCGGGGGAGTTTGTCGCTGGCGGTAACGCCTGCGTCGCTTAACTCCGTCGCGCTGATAACGGTAGAAGAGACGTTATTGGCTGATGCCGAGCGGGAAGACTGTTTACTGGCGGTGACCACCAGCGTGGTTTCGTCTTGCTGTGCAGTCTGGGCATGAGCCATGCCCGGGAGCAGAAACCCTCCCACAATCAGAGGGTAAAACCGTGTCATTTTCATTGTTATGAGTCCCTGTAAAACGGCGAAACGCCAAAAATAGCCACAACGGTGAATTGAAAATGATAACTATTTCTAATTGTGCTGCTACCCGAAACGGGTTTATTTCCACCTGTTTCGGGTAGGGTTGCGCTTATTGTGACGTCTGGCGACAACGCTCGGTGGCGAGCGCCGTCAGGCGTTTTTTATCTACCTTGCCGACGGCGGTGAGCGGCCAGTGGGTCAGAAACTCAATTTGGTCCGGAATTTTCCACGCGCTGAGCCCCAGCTGGGTTAGCTGGTGACGCAACTGTTGATAGTCAAATGGCGTCTGCTGCGCGATGATAAACGCGCAAATTCGCTCGCCAAGCAGCGTGTCCGGCGCGGCAACCACGGCGCAATCCTTTACCGCCTCCAGACGCATCAGCGCCGCTTCCACTTCCGCCGCGGCAATTTTCTCTCCGGCGCGGTTGATCTGCTCTTTTATGCGTCCCTCAACGTACAGGTTTCCCGCCTCATCGCGCCTGACATTATCGCCCGTACGGTAAAATCCTTGCGCGGTAAAGGCCCGGGCATTGTACTCGGGAGCGCGATAATAGCCCGAAATCGTGTAAGGGCCGCACGTTAATAACTGTCCGGTTTCGCCAGGCGCAACGTCGTTCTCTTCTTCGTCAACGACGCGAATTTCATCCAGGGGAGATAGCGGGCGCCCCTGGCTATGGAGAACGCTGACCAGCGGATCGTTGAGACGGGTAAAGCAAAGCAGCCCCTCCGCCATGCCGAATACCTGCTGCAGGGTGCAGTTAAAGGTGGCGATGATCTGCTCTGCCAGCGTCGGATCGAGGCGGGCGCCGCCCACCTGAATGACGCGCAGCGAAGAGAGATCGCTCTCTTCCCACTCTCTGGCCTGCGCCCAGAGCTGCGCCAGGGCCGGCACCAGCGCGACGTGCGTCGCCCGGCATTCGGCGATTAATGGCATCACCTCATCGCAGCTGGCGCTGTTGGTCAGCACCACCTTCCCGCCGCAGGCAAGCGTTCCCAGAATACCGGGACAGGCCAGCGGAAAATTATGCGCCACGGGAAGGACGGCGAGATATACGCTTTGGGCGTTGATGCCGCACAGTTCGGCAGAGGCGCTGAAGTTATAGCTATAGTCGGCGTGCCGTCGCGGAATAAGCTTTGGCGTCCCGGTGGTGCCGCCTGAAAGCAGCAGCAGCGCGGTGGCGGAAACCTCGGGCTGCCGCCACGCCTGAAGCTCGCCGTGCAGCGAGAACAGCGGCGTAAAATCGTCATCTGCGCATTGTTCGATGGTCAGAACATGACGCAAGCAGGCGTGTTTATGCATCATCTGGCGGGCCAGCCCTGCATGGTTTTCCCCGTGAATAAAATATGCGACGGGTTGCGCCAGCGCGATCAGCACGTCGATATCCAGCTCCCGCTGGGAGGGCATCGCCAGAACGGGGATCGCGCCGAGTCTTAACAAGGCGAACAACAGGATCACGAAGGCGTTGCCGTTTGGAAGCTGCACAATCACATGCTGTCCTGAACGCAACCCCAGCGAGTCTAACCCTGCGGCAAGCTGGTCGACCCGGACATCAAGCTCGCTGTAGGTTAGCGCACCCCCGTCATCAACGAGCGCTGTTTGCGTGGAATAACGCGCCGCCCAGCAGCGCAGCTGTGCGGCAATAGGTAAGGGATACTGTTCAATCAGAGTGTTAAAAGAAGCGTGCATGCGTCACCTTTCAGAAGTACTGGACTGTTTTTGCACAGCGGTCAGCGTCGAAAATGCGTCGGGAAAATGGCGGACAATCTGCGTAAAGAAGGCGCGGGATTGTTGAATGGGATAGAAGTGATCGCCGTCGATTGTGACCGGCCCGGTAACGTGGGTCAGCCACTGACGCCAGGCGTCGACCTGCTGCCGGGAGGCTTCGCGATCGCGGCTGCCGCATATGAGCAGCGCAGGCGTGCCCAGCGGCGAGGCGCGATCGGGCGATTCGTAGTGATAATGCTCGGTGGCGTAAAAATCGGCGCGCAGGAGGGGAAGAAACAGCGATATTAACTCCTCGTTTTCCCGCAGCTCAGGCGAACATCCGCCAATATCTATCAGCTCAGCGATAAAGTCGGCATCATCGCGATGGCTGAGTCGGCGTTCGGAATGGAGGTGAGGAGCATGGCACCCCGAAATAATCAGGCCATACGGCGCATGTCCTCGTTGCTCCAAAAGGCGACAGGTTTCAAACGCCACCTGCGCGCCCATACTGTGCCCGGCGAGCAGCAGCGGCGCCTCAGGAGATACGCTCTGTTGCAGTTCGTTCGCCAGCCGTACCGCCAGCGGCATAATGCTGTTGAGCGGCGTCAGATGGCGCAGGCGATCGCGTCCCGGCCAGGTTACCAGGGAAAGCGCGATGTCCGCCATAGGCTGCTCTCGCCAGCAGCGAAACGCGCTACTGCTGCCGCCCGCGAAGGGGCACATCACCAGATGCGCCGTACTGGCGCTGCGGGCGGGCCATAACGGAGTACACATGGCAGATTGCATCATCGGGACTCCTCATCGTGGCGGTAGAAAGCCGTTAACCGTTCATGACGCGGCGGCTTCAGGTGGCGGATCTCGGCATTGCCGGTCGCGCGTAAAATCTGCTGCCATAGGTACGACACCGCCAGCTGATGAGCGCCGTGGCAGGCGGCAGGCGCATTTTCGCCCGCCAGATGGCTGCGCAGCTGATGGAGTAATCTTCCGACGCCCTCAGGCCCGGCGGTTTCACAGCAATCACGCCAGCTCAGGGGCGCCGGGCTGCGCGTCTGACCCGGCGGGTCGCGCAGGATCTCCGGTCTGCGGTAGAGGCTGCGAGCATTCTCCTGATGTTCGGCGACAAACAGGCTGGATGACCAGATGACGGGGCCGTAGCTCGCCTCCAGCGAAAGATATCCTTCCGGCCATCCCAGCAGCAGACGGTGCATAATCAGGCTGTGCATATCCGGATCGTCAGGATCGAGATAGCGCTGAAGCAGCAGGCACGCCTCTCCCTCCGGCCAGTAGAGTCTCAGACAGTGAAAGTCGCTGAAGCTGCCGACCACTGCGCACGCCACGCTGGCGGCATCCACGCCCAGACCCAGCAGCAATAAATCGAGAGTGGAGTAGAGCAACTGCCGGCTGGTGGTGGCATGGACAATCGACGGCCCCTGATCCAGACAGCGACGTAACTGCTCCGCGTCCCTGAGCCACACGCGACCGGCAAGCGCGTGCGGATAAAACGTATTGACCCAATAGCAACGCCCCTGTTCCTGCGCCAGCGCTTGTAATGAACGGACATCATCCGGGTGGAGGGGATGCTCCTGAATAACGTGCGCCCCGTGAGTTAAAAAGTGCCGGGCAAGCTGCGTTCCGCTCCCGCCGGCGACGGTCGAGCGCACGACGATACAGGCGATATCCGGCATCTCCTTGATCTGTTCGAGCGAGGTATACAGCGGGATACCAAACGCCTGGGCCAGCTCTTTTGCGCGCGGGCTTCCCTGGGCCAGCAGGCCAACCAGTTCGAGCCCCTCCTGGGGCTGCATAAAGGCGTTGAGGTACATTTCGCCGAATTTGGCGCCCACAATCAGTACGCGTTGTTTGTCGAAGGTGGACGGCATCATAAGGTGTTCTCCGGTTGCGTTGAGGTTGCGCCAAGCCAGCGCTGGATATGCTGCGCGCAAGCCTGAACGTGGGGGGGCTCCAGCATGATTTGCCAGTGACTGGCTTTAATCGCATAGCGGTCGGCGCGGTCCATCCAGGCCCGCCATTCGGTCTCCGCTGGCGTCCAGCGCGCGGGTCTCATTACGGCATGCAGGATGAGGCAGGGAAGCGCAACGGCTTCGCCCGGCGTATGCCCGGCCAGTAAACGCAGCAGATGCGCGATGTTGTCGATCCACGTTTCTGCCGCTTGCCGCGTCAGGTTTTGCGGCACCATTCCCGCCGTTCTGGCAAGGTCGATGAAGACGGCAAGCTGGCGGGCGGGCGTCAGCCGGTCAAAATGTTCCGGCAGCGCCAGCGGCGTATTCCCTTCGGCTAACAGCCGCAGCAGGGCCGTCCGGTTGGCGCAACGAAAATCCTGTCGACACACGGGATCGATTAACGCCAGCCGTACCTGCTCGCCTTTGGCGTACAGACGCTGCGCGGCGCCAGCTGCAAGAAAAGCGCCGTACGACCATCCCGCCAGCACATAGGGGCCGTGTGGCTGCTGGCGACGGATGGATGCGACATACTCATCGATCATCCGATCAAGCGTGGCAAAACGCTGCGGCGATTTTGCCTGCAGGCCGAATACGCGCCTGTCCAGCGCCCGGGCAAGCGGCAGCCAGGCGCTGATATCGCCGTCGGAAGCGTGGAAAACAAACAACGTTTCATCACCCGCGCCGTGGCAAACGAGCACAGGATTGTCCTCCTCTGCCGACGAACAGGCCTGCAGATGGGCGCAGAAGTCGCTGAGCGTTGAATGGGTGAACAGATCCTGAAGGCTGGCGCTGGCAATTCCTCTGCGGTTCAGCTGCGCGACCATCCTTGTCGCCATCAGACTGTCGCCGCCCAGCGCAAAAAAGTCGTGATGTCTGGCCACGGGGCGAGAAAGCAGCGATTGCCAGAGTTCAGCGACCTGTTTTTCCAGCGTCGGATCGCCCCCGGCGACCGGGGTCGATTCGGCTGGGGCAATCTGCGCAACGGACGGGGTACGCAGCGGCGCAAGTAACGCTTCTTGTTGGCGAATCCGTAATGCGGGCAGGCCGGAGCCAAAACGCTGCTGCAGATAGCGTCTTACGGCTGCTTTATCCGGTCGATTCACGCCAGGCGAACGCGCGACCAGCAGATGCTGGCGCAGAGGCGAGGATTCCTGCGTCGGCCACGCCAGCTCGTTGACAAACCCGGCTTGCGCAAGCACTTCCTGCCACGCCGAACGGGCTAGCATGGGTTTCTCATCCCGGCGGCGGAAATCACGGTATCCGCTCAATCCCTCGATAAAGCCGACGCTCGCCAGCTGGAATACGCTGTTTCGCTCCGTCGCCTCGACGATCAGCAAACGTCCGCCGGTTTTCAGCAGCAGCTTTAATCGGCGCAACGTCTGAACGATATGACTGGCGTCGTGAAGCACATTGACGGCAATAATCAGGTCGTATCCTTCTGCCGGATGGGCGGCGAAATCCAGCGGCTGGTTAATGTCGAATAAGGCGTAAGAAACCCGCGATTGATCGTGGAAACGGCTCCGGGCATCGTTGAGGAACTGCGTGGAGACATCGGTGAAATGGTATGAACGTCGCGTGCTTTGCGTGGCCTTCAGCACCGGCTCCGCGGTGGCTGCGGTTCCGGCGCCCACCTCGAGGATGCGTTCTGCGCCGCATAGGGTGGCAATCTGTGCGGTATAGCGATTCAGACAGGCGCTGGCGGGGTTTTCGCGATACAGCGCGTCGGTTACGCGCAACGGCTCATTGAACAGCAGTTCCAGCGGCGAACACTGCCCGGAGAAAAGGTCGTCGTGGCGGGAAATAGAGGCGTCCAGATACTGCGCCAGCGCCTGACTCCATTGGGTTGGCGGGCAGGCATCCTGCGGCCCGGGGATCTCGCTGAACGCCATGCGGCAGCGCCAGCTATCCCCCTCGCGGGCCAACCATTCTCTTTCCGTCAGACACTGTAGCCACTGGCGCAGCAGACGTCGCCGGGCCCCCTGCGCGGCCAGCGCCTGTACAATTTCGCTAAAGCGATGGGCGCTCTCCGGCGAGGTGAATAAACCATGGCGAGTCAGCGTGTCGGCGATCCCTCGTAGCGCACGCGCCTCCAGCCAGCGCCAGGTCGCGTCCAGTTCATCAAGTTGCGCCTGCTCAGGCAACGGCAGCGCCAGCGAGGCGAGATCGCGCTCAGCCGGGGCGAGCGCGGAGGGCGACGGCCCCTCGGCCATGACGATATCCAGCGTTAATGCGCCATTTTCGCTTAGTTCCGCTCTGGCCCGCTGGATACCGGGATAGTCCAGCGTCGCCTGCTCAATATCCCGCAAATCGTAGTCCGTCTGCGCTTTGAGCGGCCAGCGGCGGCGCGGGTTCTGTTCGGCAATACCGCTGGCCATCGTCTGCAGGCTTTCAGGGCTGGCAATAGCGGCCTGCAGGATGGCGCAATAGTCTGTAAACATGGCTTGCGCTGTGCCCGGCACCAGCACGTTATCCATGCAGTACCAGCTAAACGTCAACTCGCCATCGCTCTCCATGACCTGATGATCCAGCCAGACCTGCGGCGTTTGCGTGAACACATAGCAGGGTTCACCGAACAGACGACTCATCGCCCGATCGATAGCCATGCCTTCCAGCGTCATTCCCAGCATGCTGGTAAACACCACCGGCATCAGCGGTTGATGCTGCGATCCGCGCAGGCGCCCCAGCTCGCGGATCACCTCGACGCCGTTCATTTCGCTGTGCGCCATGTTCTGCCACAGGCGCTGCTGGGTTCCTTGCATCTGCTCTTGCAGCGTCGCCGGCGCGGTGAAGTTAAAATCGACCAGCGTGACGGAGGTAAAATCACCAATCAACTGGTTGATTTGCGGATGAACCGGCTGGCGATTAAAGAAAGTCAGGTTCAGGGTAAATTCAGCGGTGCGGCTCCAGCGCTCGAGGGTGGCGGCAAACAGCGTGAGCAGCGCGGCAGAAGGGGTGAGCCCTTGCTGCTGCCAGCGCTGCTTAACGGCCTGCCACGCAGGCTTGCCGATCGTTGAGGTGAACGTGGTGAAGTGTGGAGTTTCCGGCGGCGTCTCCACCACCGGCAGTTCCGGCGCCAGGGGTAATTGCGGTAGTTTTTCCTGCCAGTACTCCCAGGCATCGTGCCATGCCGCCGTCTGCCGGCGCGCCTGTTCAGCCATCACATAATCGCGAAAGGTGATATCGAGCGGCGCCAGCGTCTCTCCGCGCCAGGCCTGCGCCAGATCGTCCATCATAACTTTAAAACTCTGCACATCGAACTGCAGAAGATCGAGGTTCATGTGCAGGCGATAGCGACAATCGTCGATTTCGCTGACCACCAGTTCAAAAAGAGGCCACTGGTCGGCGGGTAAAACGCGATAGCTCAGTTCCAACCGCCGTTTTTCCAGCGCCAGGCGCTGCTCCTGCGGGGAGAGCGCGCGCAGATCGTCGCGCGGGATGCGATACGTCGGGGTTGTCGCCAGAACGCGCTGTTGGCCGTCGGCATCTACCACCATTCGCAGCATATCGTGACGGGCAATAAGCTGGTTCCATGCTTTCTCCAGTAGGGAGAGGTCGAGTTCATCGTGGCGTTTATCCCACTCAAACAGCACGTGACAGGCAACGCCACCATAACCAATAAGATGGGTTCTTCCCAGCCAGTAGGCGTGCTGAATCGGCGTCAGAGGGAAGGGGGCATAACGCTCATCGGCGTCGTGCCGTAACGCTTCCGGCTGCGAAGCGGCAGGCGTCTTCTCTGGTATAGAACAGATAAGCTGCGTGAGCCCACGCGGCGACAGATCCTGCCACGCCCGTTCCGCATTGATGCGCACGCCCAGGTAGTGCTGAATATCGCTACTGAGCTCAAGGAAGAGCAGCGAATCCATGCCCAGCGGCAACAGATCCTGATTTGCCTGCAGCGATGCCGGATCGCTTAGCCGTAACTGAACTGCGATGCGTTTTTTCAGCCATGTCATTACCGCCGTTTCATCGCTCAGGCTGCCGTTAAAGACGTTGTCATCCGCAGGAGGGCTGACCGGCACTGCGGCTTTTTCTGCGGACCCGCTATGGAACAGGGCCTGTTGTAGCGGAGGCATGTTGTCGCTGAAAACACGCATCGCCAGCCGCCATGGGGCACCGCGCATCACCGCCTGTTCCAGATGCCAGCAGCCTTCGGCATTGCTTAACGCGCCCATGCCGCGGCTGGCCAGCGTCGCCAGCATTTCCGGCGTGGCCGCCCGACCGCTTTCCCCCCAGGCGCCCCAGGCAATGGTTATCGTTTTCGGAGTATCATCAGAAGTATGTTGCCGCGCCAGCCCGTCCAGATAGCCGCAGGCCAGCGCATGGGCGCTTTGACCCGGCGCGCCGAGGGCGGCGGCTGCGGAGGAGTAAAGAATAAGATAGCGTGCGTTGTGGTCGCTCAGGCTTTGCCGCAGCTGGTCTGCCGCCTGCGCTTTCACCGCGTAAACCGCGGCCAGCTGGCGATCGTCCAGATCCTGCAGCGGCCCATCAGCCAATACGCCTGCGGCGTGGATCGCCCCGGCAATGCCGCCATCGCCCGCCAGCTTATCGAGAACCCTGGTCAGCTGTCGGGCGTTGCCAACATCACAACGGCAGACGCGGATTTGCACCCCCTCGATGTCGCCCGGCCAGGAGGCATCCACGCGCGGCGCCAGCAGGGCAATACGTTGCGCCCCTTTTTCTTTGAGCCAGTTAACGGCAAGGCGGCCCAATCCGCTAAACGCGCCGGTCACCAGATGCCAGCGGGTATCGCCAGCGAAGACATTTGCCGGAAGATCGGCGGCGCGCCCTGGATTCGGCGCCAGGGAGGGGAGCCAGAGGGCGTTGCCCCTTGCGGCGAGCCAGCGCTGAGAAAGGGAGACGGCGCTCAATCCCTGACGCAGCGTTTCCCATGGCGTGTTTTCGGCCAGATCGATGGCGGCAATCAAGCGTTCCGGCTGTTCATTGGCCGCGACGCGAAGCAAAGCCCACAGAGCGTGATGAGACGCGGCGAGCGCCTCATTCTCCTCAACCTGCCACGCGCGGCGAGTGATCGCAATCAATCCTCCGGCGCCGGTGGTCAGGGCCTCCTTCACTTGTTTCGCTAACGCCAGCGTCTGTTCGCTCTCCTCGACAATAATGAGCACCGAAGCGGCCTGCGGATCGTGAAGGATACCGCATTGCGCCAGCTCATTTTCGTGCGCAAGCGTACCGGCGCTGAAGCGAAATGCCAGTGGGCGGCCATCGCTGGCGGCGCTGAAGGGCGTCCAGCGCCATTGATAATGCGTCTGCGGCGCAGGAACAGGCGCGGCGGGAGCCAGCGGCAGCCACTCGCCATCAGGATGACGGGCTTCCACGCGCATCTCGCCGCGGGAAAAGGCGGCGTTTCGCCAGCTTAAGCGCACCTCCCCCAGCCACTGCGGGGGGCTGACCTGGGGCGGTTCCACGGGGGAATTGTCGCCGTGCCGCGCTGAGAGCCGCCGCCAGGCCTCCTGCCAGCGGGCGTTAAACCGTTCCGGCTGACCCGCGCAATCGGACCAGTCGGCGAGATCATCAGCGTTATCCGGCAACGTCTGCCCCAGCGCGGATGCTGATGACGAGGATATCCCCTGACCGGGCAGCGTGGCGAGAATGATATGTTCGCTCATACCGGCGGTCGGGCTACCCTCCTGCGGTAGCCACGCCACTTTGCTGAATCCGGCACGGCGACACTGCTGCTGCCACTGTTGGGGGGTGAGGAAGAGCTCGCCTTCGCGGGCGTCGATATCCTGGAGCGGAAGCACCAGCGGGCCAAAAACGAAATCAAACAGACGCATTGGCTGGGTGATTTCGCGCATCAGCAGGCGTCCGCCCGGTTTGAGCAGAGGGCGCAGATTATCGAGCGTGCGGCCAATATGGCGAGTGGCGTGGATTACGTTCGCCGCCACGATAAGATCGTATGAGTTTGCCTGGAACCCCTGGGACTGCGCCTCTTTTTCGAGATCCAGTTCGTGGTAGCGCACAAAGCCATAGTCGGCGAATTTCTGCTGGGCGCGGCGGGTAAACAGGGCGGAGATATCGGTGAAGTGGTACTCCAGCGCCGGAACGCCGTTGAGTTCCGGCAGCAGCCACGCGGTGGTGCCGCCGGTACCGCCGCCGACTTCCAGGATTCGTAAAGGGCGCTGGGGCTGACGCGTCTGGACGAGACCGCGTAAGATACCGGCGGCGATTTGGTTGAAATAGCGGCCAAAGCTGAATTCCTGATAGAGGACCTCCACGCCGTCGGAGGCGCCCTGCGGGAAGATGATCGCCACCGGCTCTTCCTCGCCGCTCATCATTTCATACAGCCGTTCGCCGGCGCGGGCGATGGTCTCGGGAATAGCCTGAAAACCTTCACAATAGCCAGCAAGCTCCGCCAGCAGAGCTTCCCTCTGCTCATGTTCAATCGGGCGGGCGCGGAAATAACGCCCGTCAGCGTAGCGGTAGTCGCCGTCGGCCACGCAGTTATTCAGCAGGCGTTGAAGCAGCTGCTGGTAGCGCGGCAGCAGACGGCCTCGGCGCATAATGGTCATGGCGTCGACGCCGCTGGCAATGGCATCGTCCGCACAGCGTTGTACCAGCCGATCGACATAGATGGCGTGTAGCCGCGTGGCGCAGCGTTTAAGCGCTTCCAGCCGGGGAAGATCGAGCGCTGCCGCGGCGCGACTCGCCACCTCAGCGCCGGCGGACAGCGCGACGTCGTCAGGCTCGCAAACGTTGGAAACGTGCTCTTTCCAGTAACGCTCGGTCGCGAACGGATAGCGTGGCGCAGAGATACGTTGCCCATTGCCCGCCAGTAAGTCTGCCCACGGCAGGGTGACGCCGGCGGCGTACAGCTGGAGCAGCGCCTGATTCAGGACAGCGCTCGCCTCCTGGTTACGGCGGGCGCTGGCTATCCAGTAAGCGTTATCCCGGTATTCGCGCTGTCCGGAGGCAATCAGCTGGGCATCGGGTCCCATCTCTACAAAAACGCGGGCGCCGAGCTTGTGCGCCGCCTGAATACTCTGGATAAAGCGCACCGGCTGGCGCATATGGCGGCGCCAGTAATCCGCCTGATTGAGCGTCGACGCATCTATGGCCCCGGCGGTGAGGGTGGAAATAAGCTGTAGCTGCCCGGGCTCTGCGTGCAGCCCGGCGCAGGCGTCCTGAAAACGATCGAGTATCGGCTCCAGTAAGGCGGAGTGCGCCGCGCCGGAAACGCTCAGGCGACGATAGCTGATATCACGCTGCGAAAGCGCGGCGCAAAATTCCGCAATACGGGCTTCCGGCCCGGAAAAGACCGTATGCCGGGTGCCGTTGTTGGCCGCCAGATCCAGCTCAAACTGGCGGGCCAGCGGCATCAGCGCCTCTTCTTGCGCGAACACCGCCACCATCGCGCCGTTTGCGCACAGCTGCATCAGCGCCCCGCGGCGGCAAACCAGCGGCATAACCTGTTCAATCGTATAGTGTCCGCAGACCACGGCGGCGGCAAATTCGCCCACCGAGTGACCGATGGCGTAATCCGGCTGCAATCCCTCGGCGCGCCAGTGCGCCGCCATGGCGATTTCAAAGGCAACGATGGCTGGCTGCGCCCAGGTCATCTCCTCCAGCTGCGCCGAGTCGGGATTAAACATCGCGTCGCGCAGGGAGGGCGTGAGCATTTCACGACAGGCGGAAAAACAGCGTTCAAGCGTGTCGGCAAACACCTTCGAACGCTGGCACATGGCGTGGCCCATGGTCCGCCAGTGCGAGCCCTGCCCGGTAAACAGCCACACCTGCCTACCGCTGACGCCGTGGCCGCTATAAACCGGCGCCCCGGCCTGTTCTCCAGCCCAGGCGCTAAGGGCAGCGGCGGTATCATCATTTAATGCCGTCGCCAGACGAAAGGGGAGATCGAGACGGCGGGCGCGCAAAGCCGTGAAGGCCAGATTACTGGCATCCGCGTTTTCCCTCAGCGCCCGAGCATAGTCCGTAGCCAGCTGCCGCAACGCGGTGTCGCTGGCGGCGCTGAGCAGCAGCGCGGTGCTCCTGCTACCGTCATCCGCACCAGGCAACGGTAATTTGAGCTCATCGGGCAGCGAGGCGACGATCATGTGGCAGTTTGTGCCGCCAATGCCAAAGGAGGAGACGCCCGCGTAGCGTACTTCGTCCTGCCACGCCTGGGCCGTCACCGGCACGGTGAACGGGCTTTCGTCGAGCTTGAGCGCCGGGTTTGGCGTGGCAAAATTTAGCATCGGCGGAATTTGTCCGCGGTTGACCGCGAGGACGGTTTTCAGCAGCCCGGCAATCCCGGCCGCCGTATCCAGATGGCCAACATTGCTTTTCACCGAACCGAGCGCGCAGCGCTGATGCGGCGGGCGGGGCGCATAAACGTTGCGCAGCGCTTCAATTTCAATCGCGTCTCCCAGCGGCGTGCCGGTACCGTGGGTTTCAATGTAGCCAATCTGTCTGTCATCGATCGCCGCCAGCATTAACGCCTCTTCGATGACCGCTTGCTGTCCTGCCACCGACGGCGCGGTATAACCCACTTTTCGGCTACCGTCGTTGTTGACCGCGCTGGAGAGGATCACGGCAATAATCGGATCCTCTGACAGCAGCGCATCTCTCAGGCGGCGCAGTACCACGCAGCCGAGACCGTTGCCGGCCCAGGTGCCTTCTGCCGAGGCGTCAAAAGGGCGACAGTGGCCATCGGGAGAGAAAATCATCCCGGGCTGGTAGCGGTAGCCCGCCTGCTGGGGGAAAGAGAGCGCCACGCCGCCGGCCACCGCCATATCGGACTCCCCCGCGCGCAAGCTTTCGCAGGCCAGATGCACCGCAACCAGCGAACTGGAGCAGGCGGTCTGTATCGATAGCGCCGGGCCGTGCAGATTGAGCTTATACGCGGCGCGGGTGGCAATATAGTCCTTATCATTACCCATCAGCGACTGCAGACCCTTGACCTGCGCGACTTCCGTGACGTTCAGGGCTTCGCGGCCGGGATAGGTGCTCATCCGGGAAGAGGCGAAAACGCCGGTCTTGTGGGGGACGGCGCCGGGGGCATAGCCGGCATGCTCCAGCGCATGCCAGACCGCCTGCAAAAACAGCCGCTGCTGCGGATCGATAGATTCGGCTTCTTGCCGCGAGTAGCCAAACAGGGCGGCGTCGAAGCAGTCGGCGTTGTCTAAAACCGTCCCGATATTGACGTAATGAGGATCGTCAATCACCGCGGCATCCAGACCGGCGGCCAGCAGCGCCTCGCGGGTAAAGCGCCTGCTGCATTCACGGCCTTCCAGCACGTTTTGCCAGAACGTTTCGCCATCGGGCGCTTCAGGAAAATGGCAGGCGTAGCCGATCACCGCGACAGGTTCGCAGTCCGGGTAGCGTTCAGCGATCGATGCATCAATGGAATCTGCTGTCGGCGCAGAAGAGAAGCGCAAGTTATCCATAATCGGTCTCGTTTCCTAAGAGTCACAAAGTCAATGGCACGCCGCGCTTGCGCGACGGCGTCCCGGAAAAATCAGTTTGGTTCGCGCTAAATCCGCCGCTGGCGTCGGCGAACCGGGCGAGAGCGTGGGGCTTTCTCCTCCATCGCGACGCCGGTAAGGTATTCGGCCAGAGCGGCTGGAGAGGAGTGGGTAAAGAGATCAAGCAGCGTCAGCGTGGAAAATTCGTGACGTTGTAACAAAACGTGCAGCTGCACCAGATTCAGCGACGTGGCGCCCGCCTCAAAAAAGTTATCCGCGGGCATAATCGATTCGCCCACCACCTCGCGAAAGGCGTCGCAAATCAGACGGACAGTGCTCTCGTCCGCCGCCACGCCGGACACCGGGCGCTCAGGGCAACCGCGCGGAGCGGGAGCGGGGCTTGGTTCCGCGAGTTTAACGGGGGGAACCAGCGCGGCGAGCGGAAGCTGCCAGCAGCTCTCTTCCTCGGCCATCCGATTGAGCAATTCGCCATACTGGGCAAACTGCCGCTCCACCTGTTCGGCAGGAAACAGGGCGGCGACAAAATCCCAGTTAAAGCGCAATTCACCTTCGGACTCATAAACCTGGTGATCGAGCCAGACCTGCGGCGTCTGCGAGATACCCCAGACCGGTTTGAGTAAATTGCGCCGGGCGAGGAAATTATCCTGCGCGAAGCCGAGCGCGCTGGTGAAGACGACCGGCATGGTCACGGCGGGCAGATTTTGCCGTTGCGCCAGCTGACGCATCACGCGGATGGCGGATACATCGCGATAATTGAGGCTCTGGCTCAGGCGCTGCTGCAGTCGCTGCGCGCTGTGCAGCCAGTTGTCGCCAGGCCGCCAGCTCAGCAGCATCAGCGAGGTGAAGTCGCCCAGAATCTGGTTGATTTGGGGATGCACCGGACGGCGGTCGAAAAGCGTCAGGTTGAGCGTGAAGTCAGGCCGCGCGCTCCATGCCGAGAGCACCGTCGACCATACCGATAAGAGTAAGGCCGACGGGGTAAGGTGGGCTTCAGCCGCCCGCTGTTTCAATCGGCGCCAGCGCGCGCTGTCCATGGCCCCGTTCAGGCGGGCAAAGCGCGGCGTCGCAACGTCCTGAGGCAAGCAGCGCAGCTGCAGCGCCGGCGCCGGAGGGATATCGTCCAGCTGAGTCTGCCACCAGGCCAGGGAGTCTGGGTCTGGCGCCCGCAGCGCGGGTTGCTGCAGATAATCCCTGAAAGTGACGGGGAGCGGCGGCGGCAGCTGTTGCGGATAGCGATAGCCGTTTTCCAGCTCCGCCAGCAGGATCTGCATGCTTAGCCCGTCAAGCAACAGGTTATCCAGGCACAGCCAGAGTCGGGCGGGCATCCCGTCGACGTATCCGACCTGGAGATCGAATACCGGCCAGATTTCGGGGTTGAGTACCTGATGCGCCAGTTTTTCACGTAGCCGCAGCGCCTCGTCTGGCGTTGGGCAAACGTGCGCGGGTATGATCCAGGGGGGAGTCTGTTCGAGAACCTGCAGCTGTCCATCGTGAACAACGGCGCGCAGCATATCGTGGCGGACGATTAAACGATTCCAGACCCTCTCCAGCCGGCGGATATCCAGATCGGCAACCTCAAATTCAACGAAGAAGTGGGAGCCTACGCCGCCCAGGGCAAACCCCGGCTGCCGTCCGACCAGGTAGGCCTGCTGCACGTCGGTAAGCGCGAAAGGCTGGTAGCGATCTTCAGGATAGTGGGTGAATGGCTGTTCGACCGGGAGGTCGGTTTTACGCAGGGTAGCGGCAAAATCCGCCAGTCGGGGATGATTAAACAGATCGCTTAATTGCGCGGTATAACCCGCCTGATGGAGCTGTCCGGTCAGCCGGGTGGCCAGCAGGCTGTCGCCGCCTTGCTGGAAAAAGTCGGTCTCCCGAGTGACGGTGCCGATCGACAACAGCTGCTGCCAGATGGCGGCCACGCATGTTTCCGTATCGCCCTGAGGTAAATCCGCTTCGGCCGATGTTTCCGCCTCAGGGGTATGGCGACGGGTCAGCGCCTGATAGTCAATTTTCCCGTTAGCGGTCAGCGGGAAAGCGTCAAGGAAGTGGATCCGTTGCGGCACCATCCACCCGGGCAAGCGTTCGGCAAGGGCGGCCTGTAGTTTACGCGGGTCCCGGCGCATCTGGCTGGCCGGGCACTGGACGAGGAAGCGTTGTAATCCGCCGATTTCATCGCCATGCTGACAGCTGAAGTCGGCGGCGCTGAATATTGTTGCCCACGCTGCGCTGTTATGCAGTAAAGTCTCCGGTTGTCCAGCGGTTAACAGAAGCGTGCTGAGCAGGGCAGACGGCGTCAACTGGCGAAACTCCATGACGTAGAGCAGCGCTCCGGGGACGGCGAGCCGTTGTAAGGTCGTAAGGAGTCCGGGATCTTCTGGCAGCAAACGATGCAGGGCATTATTCAGCCAGACAATGTCCGCCGAATGCGCGTGCGCCGCCAGCGTCTCCGCATTCCAGAGGGCCAGACGGGCATCAGGCCATGGGGCAAGCCGCTGTCTGGCGCTCAGCAGCAGCTCCTGGCTATGTTCAAGCCCGACATACTCAACCTCGCCAGCGTTGAGGCGGGACAACAGGCACTCTGCGGCGCGGGCGGTGCGGACACCCACCTCCAGCAGGCGTACCGGGCGCTGTAACCGTCGGGAAAGCTGTTGGCACATTGTCGCCAGCTCCTCGATATACAAGGCGCTGGCCGGATGGTCGAAAGCCAGACTTTCCGGCGACCACCGCGCATCGTTCAGTAATGACAGTTCGTGGCGCGCGCCGCGAAGAATCTGCATTAAGGTGAGGTCATGCCCGCTGAACGAAGGATGGCGCTTTTCCGGCGCTTCTGCCGCGCAGACCTGATAACCCTCAGCGGCGGGCTGCAGCCGCTGTTGAGCCGCAAGAAAGGCTAACCAGCGTTCCATCACGGCCTGCCAGCGCGGCTGGATAGCGAGCGAATCGATCAGGGAGAGCGGATCGACGTCAGAGGCGTGGCCCGGATGCAGTTTTAACAGACGATACTGCAGAAAATCAGCGACCTGAGCGGCGGAGATTTCTGGCGGGCAGGCGCAGCAGGGCAGCGTTCCTGCCAGGGTACGCCATTCCTGCGGCAGCAACGGATCGCGATGATGGGGAACGCAAAAAGCCTCCCCCTGAGGAACAACCCAAGCCGCCAGGGTCTTCTCTTTCTCCCCGATCGCCTGAACGGTGGCTTGTTTCACGCCCGCCACCTGGCCGAGCGCGCTCTCAATTTCGCCCAGCTCGATGCGATATCCCCCGACCTTGACCTGCTTATCGCGGCGGCCGAGGAACTCTAAGGTACCGTCTGGCCAGTAGCAGCCGAGATCGCCGGTGCGATACCAGCGCTCGCCCGATTGCGTCAAAAACTGCTGCTCGCTGCGTAGGGGATCGTTGAAATAGCCTTCAGCGACCCCGAGGCCGCCAATCCACAATTCGCCAGGCACCCAGTCGGGGCAGTCCCGGCCCCGCTCATCGACTACCCGGTAGCGCTGGTTAGCCAGCGGAAAACCGTAGGGGATGGCGCGCCAGTGCTCAGGAACCTCTCTGACCTCGCAGACGTTAGACCAGATAGACGCCTCGGTGGCGCCGCCCATAGCGATAAACTGCCCTTGCGGCCGATAGGCCCGAAAGCGGGCGGGAAGATCGAGACCGATCCAGTCGCCGGAAAGCATTACCGCGCGCAGATTTGCCGGCGCAGCATCGGCAAAACCCTCGCACCAGGTCAGCAGCATATCGAATAGCGCCGGGACGCTGTTCCAGAGCGTGACCTGATGGCGTCGGATCAGTTCACACCACGCGCGGGGATCGCGCCGTTGCTCTTCCATCACCATAACCAGCGCGCCGCCGGCGCTCAGGACGCCAAAAATGTCATATACCGATAAATCAAAATGCAGGCCGGACAGCGCCAGCACCCTGTCGCCTGGACCTACCTGATAGCGGTTATTGATATCGCAACAGGTGTTGAGCGCTCCCCGGTGAGAAATGACCACGCCTTTCGGTGTGCCGGTAGAACCGGAGGTGTAGAGAATATAGGCCGGTTGTGTCGGTGCGCGAACCACCGGGTTGCCGATCGGTTCATCCTCAATGGCCTGCTGCCAGGCAAGCAGGGGAACATCGTCTGACCACGCGCTGGCGTCGTGCTGGCAAATGAGCACCAGCCGAACGCTGGCGTCAGCATAGATTTTCTTGCGCCGCGCGGCGGGCTGGTCCAGCGAAACCGGAACGTAGACCGCCCCGGCCAGCAGCACGGCCAGCACCGCAACCAGCTGTCCCGCGCCTTTTGACATGCCGATCGCCACATTGTCGCCCGGCTGCACCCCGCACGCGATTAACCTGCCGGCGCAACGGCGGGCAAAGTCCGTCAGTTCACGGTAGTTCCACTGATAATGAGCATCTGTGACCGCCAGCGCCTCCGGCTGCTGGAGGGCGATGCGGAAAATGCCTTCATGCAGCAGTCCTGCGGGAATGGGCGCGTCGGTCGCGTTGACCCGCTGGCGAATCGCGCGCTGCCTGGCGGGCAGGGTATCCGGGAACGGTTTTTGCCATGCGCTGTCATCTTCGCAGAGCTGGTTAATCAGCTGGCAGTAGGCCGCGAACAACGTCGCTACTAATGCCGGAGGGAACAGGGCGTCATTGCTGTCCCATTGCAGCCAGACCTCGCCTTGATGTTCGAAGGCCAGATGATCTATCCACACCTGCGGCGTCTGCGAGATGCCCCAGTCCGGCTCGGCCAAAGGCGGTTCCGCGCGGCTGCTGTAGAGAGAGCGTCCCAGATTGCTGGTAAATACCACCGGGGCCCCGTGGGGATAGCGCTGCTGGCGTTTGAGCTCCCGGAGGAGTTCGACGCCGGACCAGTGACGATGCTCCCAGTCTTCGGTAAAGGTCAGTTGATTCTTCTGCGCGAGGCCGCTGACGGTATCGCCGTCGCAGGCGGTATCCAGCAGCAGAATATTGGTGAAGTCGGCAAGCATAGCGCTAACCGCCGGGTGCAGCGGTTGGCGGTCGAATAACGTTACGTTGAGCAGCAGCCGCGTCAGGCCGCTCCAGCGAGCCAGGACGGCGGAAAAACAGGTTGCCAGCGCCATTGTCGGGGTGACGCCGTAGTCACCGGCCCGTTGGCTGAACGCATGCCACTGTTTGGCCGGGACAATCATGCGGCGTCGGGTATTACGGACTTCACGTAGCGCGGAGGGGTCGCAGGCCAGCGGCAAGTGCGGCGCAGGAGGAAGCGCAGGCGCTTTCGCCAGCCAGTACGCGCGGGCTTCGTCTCGCAGCGGTTGATGCACCTTCTGCTGGTGCAGCAAATAGGAGCGGAAATCATAGCGGGGGTCGATAGCCGGCAGCGATTCGCCCGCCAGCAGAGCATTAAGCTCATCGAAGAAGAGCGTAAAGCTGGAGGCATCCATAATCAGCAGGTCAATATTGACATGGAGGCAGTGGCGATTATCGGGCAACAGCGTCAGCTGAAAATCAAACGTTTCGCCGATCTCCACGCGTAAAAGGCGGTGGCTCAGGCGCTGGCGCAGGGCGTCCAGATAGACCTGGCGGCTGGCGGCGTCGTTCTGGCGCAGATCATGAACCGTCACGCCGTTCCAGTAAGGTTGCTTTAACCAGACCTGCTGTCCGTCGGTGCGAAAGGCGATATGCAGCATCGGGTGGCGCTGCATCAGGATCGCGATGGCCTGTTCCAGCTTTTCCGCCGTCAGAGAATAGCCGGCAAACTCCTGATACAGATGGCAGCCCACGCCGCCGAGGGGCTGTCCAGGCATTCGCCCCGTCAGGTAGGCATGCTGGACCGGCGTCAGAGGGAAGGGGGTACCCTCGGTCATGGTCGGCCAGACGCTTTCGCCGGATGCCGTTTCCTCCGCCGGTTTCTCCGGGGAACGGCTGCGCATCAGCTGGCGCCACCCGCCCAGCGTGGGGGCGGCATACAGTTCGCGCAGGGTCACGCGGTAGCCCCTTTTACGAAACCAGTCTAACCATCTCATCAATCTGATTGAATCCAGGCCCGCCTGGATCAAATTGCACGCTTCATGTAGCTGCTGCGGCGTTAAATTTAGCTCCTGCGTGAGCCGCTCGCGTAATTGTTGATAATCAGCCGCGTTGCCGTTGTCCGGTAACTGCGGTTCCTGAGATGGTGCGCCAGAAATCATTCTTCCTCCTGATGGCACGTCTTAGCGGAAAACACTCCTTACATGAGAATAATAATTATTAACAATTGAGTGCTACCCGAAACGGGTCTATTTATGCCCGTTTCGGGTTAATCACTGGAGGAAAGCACTGAGGCCCGGAGGGGGTTTCCGGGCCGCTGGCGGGGAGGGGGCGATCGGCGATCAGATGACGCGTTTAAAGCTGGAAGGGGTGACGCCAAACTGTTTCTGGAAAGCGGCAGAGAAGTGGCTGGCGTTGGCGTAGCCCAGATCGGCGGCTACCGTCATAACGGAGGTATTGCCATTGGCCAGCCTTCTTCGTGCCTCCTGCATGCGTTCAGCCTGAAACAGGCCATAGACGCTGTTGTTAAACAGAACGCGGAAGCCACGCTTAATTTTCAGCACGCTCAAACCGGACTCTCTCGCCAGCTCAGCAACGCCCGGCGCCTGCGTCAAATCGGCCAGCAGCAGATCCTTTGCCCGCAGCAGTTTCTGGCGCTCCACCGGGTTGAAGTGGCAGGAGAAGCAGCTGGCGTCTTCGCGGTGCTCATCCAGGACCAGGCTTAGCATCACCAGACTCTGTCCCTGTAGCCAGAGCGTCGAAGGTTTTTGTTCATGGCTGAATCCGCCGTGCATCCGCATTAGCGCATGACGCAAAGCCTGGGCCGTTAAATGGGTTTCCGCATTGCAGCGCTGCTGCTGGCAACAGCAGTGGGAGTCGATCTTATTTTTAATGACTGTACTGATATCCGGTACCCACAGCGCGAGGGTTTCAGGGCTGAAGGAGAGGGTGATGCTCTCGAATCGGCCGCCGTAGGAGGCGCTGCCGCGGCAATCTGGCGTGTGGGTAATGTAATGGCGATTGCGGGCCAGCTCCCACTCGGTGTGGCGTCTGAGCCCCTGGATGGCAAAACGCGAGGTGCCCTCGAGGATGCACGAGAAGTTAATCCTGCCCAGATCATCGTGAAGCTGTAACGTCTCAGGCTGCGCAAAATGGCCTCTCCAGAGCAAAATATCCATCCCTTCCTGCAACGAACAGCGCAGCAGTTCACACTGGGCCGGGATAGTACCGTCGTTAGCGGGTTTCCCGACCACCAACTGATGAATTGAGATTGCAGATTGCGTTTGTGGTGACTCCGTCATGACCGGGTTATCTCCCTGTGGCTTAAACCAATGCGGGTAAAAATAGAACCGAATGGGGTAGATGAGTAATTGATAATGGTTATTATTCACATTAATTCTCAGAACGCCACCCTGAAATAGCGTTTTTGGCGTCCGTAAAAATTCATCAGGAAATTCAGCCACTCCCATGTCATCTCAATCATCCAATACTGAATCTCTGTCCCGGTTTCCGCTCTGGCAGGTGATAACCCCGGTTCGCCGGAAGGTCATTCTGGCGATGGCGCTGGCGGGTCTGGCGGCCATCACCAGCCTTGCGGCGCTGCTTTTTCTGGCATGGAGCCTGCGCGATCTCCGCGTCTCGCCCGACGTTATTCCACTCTGGTCGTTGGGGGGGCTATTTGGCTGCGTGGCGCTGACTTTTGTCCTGCGCCTGCAGGCATTTAACACCTCGCATTATGCGGCGTTTCATCTGGAGAATATTCTGCGCAGCAGATTAGCGCAGAAAGCCGTGCAGCTTGCCCCGGGCGCGTTACAGCAAATGGGCAGCGGTGCGATGGCGAAGGTGATGCTGGATGATGTGAAGTCGTTACACATTTTCGTTGCTGACAGCACGCCGCTGTACGCTCGCGCGATAGTCATGCCCCTGGCGACCGCCGCTATCCTGTTCTGGCTGGACTGGCGACTGGCCATTGCCACGCTGGGTGTGCTGGCATTGGGTTCACTGATACTTACTCTCGCCCGCCAGCGCTCGGGAGAGATGGCTCAGCGTTATCATCAGGCGCGCGAGCAGGTCAGCGCCGCGGTAATTGAGTTCGTGCAGGCCATGCCGGTGGTCAGAACGTTTGATAGCGGCAGCACCAGCTTTTTGCGCTATCAGCATGCCCTTGAGGAGTGGGTCGATGTGCTCAAAATCTGGTATCGCAAAGCCGGCTTTTCAGCGCGTTTTTCATTCTCGATCCTCAATCCGCTGCCGACCTTATTCGTTCTGATCTGGTGCGGATACGGCCTGATGCAGGCGGGCAGCCTCGATTTTATCGCCTGGGTGGCCGTTTTACTGTTGGGCAGCGGGATGGCGGAAGCGGTGATGCCCATGATGATGCTCAATAACCTGGTCGCGCAAACGCGTTTAAGCATTCAGCGTATTTATCAGGTTCTCGCGATGCCGGAACTCTCCCGTCCGCTTGTCGATCGGCAGCCGAACGATGCGAGCATTACCTTTGAGCAGGTGAGTTTTCATTATCCACAAGCGCGCGCAGGCGCGGCGCTGCAGGAGGTGAGCTTTCATGTACCTGCCGGAAAAATAGTGGCGCTGGTCGGGCCGAGCGGCGCCGGGAAAAGCACCGTGGCGCGACTCCTGCTGCGTTATGCCGATCCCGATAAAGGCCATATTCGCATCGGCGGCGTGGATCTGCGCGATATGCAGACGGACACCTTGATGCAGCAAATCTCGTTTGTATTCCAGGACAACTTCCTTTTTGCCGACACCATCGCCAATAACATTCGTCTGGGCGCGCCGGATACGCCGCTGGAAGCGGTGATATCGGCGGCCAGAGTGGCGCAGGCCCATGAATTTATCAGCGCGTTGCCGGAGGGATACAGCACCCGCGTCGGGGAGCGCGGCGTCTTTCTCTCCGGCGGTCAGCGGCAGCGCATCACCATCGCCCGGGCGCTGTTGCAGGATCGCCCCATTCTTGTGCTCGATGAGGCGACGGCGTTTGCCGATCCGGAAAACGAAGCGGCGCTGATCAAAGCCCTCGCGGCGGCCATGCGCGGCCGGACGGTCATCATGGTCGCGCATCGACTCTCCATGGTGACTCACGCCGATATGATACTGCTGTTTTCCGACGGGCGGCTCCGGGAACGCGGGAGTCACCGGCAACTGTTGGCCCAGGGCGGCCTGTATCAGCAGCTGTGGCAGCGCTATCAGCAGGCGCAGCAATGGATGCCGGGGAGAACACAACCAGAGGAGGCGGAAAATGAAAGCCATTAATCCCGCGGATAACCTGGCCTGGCGCGTCATCTGGCGCCAGCTTATCTCCAGCGTTGGCAGTCAGGCAGGGATGCTGCGGCGCAGTATGATTGCGCTGCTGCTGGCGGCATTGATGCAGGGGATTGCCTTTGCCTGCCTCTATCCGATCGTTGATGCGCTATTACGTGGTGAAGCATCGCCGCTTCTCACCTGGGCTTTGGCTTTCAGCGCTGCGGCGTTCGCGGCGCTGGCGCTACGCTGGTATGGGCTGGGCTTTGAATACCGTGGTCATCTGGCGCAGGCCACCCATGAACTGCGCCTGCGCTTGGGCGAACAGCTACGCCGCGTGCCGCTGGAAAGACTCCAGCGCGGCAGAGCGGGCGAAACGAACGCCTTGTTGCTGGGCAGCGTGGATGAAAATCTCAACTATGTGATTGCGATAGCCAATATTTTGCTTTTAACCATCGTCACTCCGCTGACCGCATCGCTGGCAACGTTGTGGATCGACTGGCGGCTGGGGCTGGTGATGTTGCTGATCTTTCCCATGCTGGTGCCGTTTTATTACTGGCGCCGGCCGGCGATGCGCCGACAAATGCAGACCCTGGGCGAAGCGCACCAGCGGCTGAGCGGGGATATCGTTGAATTTGCTCAAGGGATGATGGTTTTGCGTACCTGCGGCAGCGATGGCGAAAAAAGCCGGGCGTTGCTGGCGCATTTTAATGCGCTGGAAAGCTTGCAGAGCCGCACGCATCGCCAGAGCGCCGGCGCGACGATGCTGATCGCCGGCGTCGTGGAGCTGGGCCTGCAGGTGGTCGTGTTAGCCGGGGTGGTCTGGGTAGTAACGGGGACTCTGAACCTCGCCTTTCTGATAGCCGCCGCCGCGATGATTATGCGTTTTTCGGAACCAATGGCGATGTTTATCAGCTACACCTCGGTGGTGGAACTGATCGCCAGCGCCCTGCAGCGTATTGAGCAGTTTATGGCGATCCCGCCGCTTCCCGTCGCAGAACGCGGCGAGATGCCGGAGCGTTACGATATCCGCTTTGACACCATTTGCTACCGCTATGATGACAGCGGCGATCCCGCGCTCAACAACCTCTCTTTGACCTTTCCGGCCGCCAGCATGAGCGCGCTGGTGGGTGCCTCAGGCGCCGGTAAAACCACGGTCAGCAAACTGTTAATGCGCTATGCCGATCCGCAGCAGGGAGAGATTTCTATCGGTGGCGTCGATATTCGTCATCTGACGGCGGAACAGCTCAATAGCCTGATTTCCGTCGTGTTTCAGGATGTCTGGCTGTTTGATGACACGCTGCTGGCGAATCTCCTTATTGCCCGCCCGCAGGCCACGCAGCAGGAGGTGGAAGAGGCCGCCCGCGCGGCGCAGTGTCTTGAATTCATTTCCCGTCTTCCGCAAGGCTGGCTGACGCCAATGGGCGAGATGGGCGGGCAGCTCTCGGGCGGCGAGCGCCAGCGAATTTCCATTGCCAGGGCCTTATTGAAAGATGCGCCGATCGTCATTCTCGATGAGCCGACCGCCGCGCTGGATATTGATAGCGAACTGGCGGTACAGAAAGCTATTGATCATCTGGTTCACAACCGGACGGTAATTATCATCGCCCATCGCCTGTCAACCATCGCCGGGGCCGGAAACATCCTGGTGATGGAAGAGGGAGAAGTGGTTGAACAGGGCACGCATGCGCAGCTTCTCTCCCGTCAGGGACGTTACCAGGCGCTGTGGCAGGCGCAAATGGCCGCGCGCGTCTGGCGTGATGCAGAGGTTGACGCATCTGAGGAGCGACTGCATGAGTGATGTTCAGTCGCAGGTGAAACCGTTAACGACCGGACGGGTGATTTTTGCCATTGCCGGGATCTATGTGACGCAGAGCCTGGTATCGGCGCTCTCTATGCAGTCCCTGCCTGCGCTGGTGCGCGCCGCCGGCGGCTCGCTGGCCCTTGCCGGCGCGACAACGCTGTTTATGTTGCCCTGGGCGCTGAAGTTTATCTGGGCGCCGTGGATTGAGCGCTGGCGCCTGCCGCCCGATCGCCCGGAGCGTCGTTCCCGCCTGTTAATCCTCCGGGGTCAGGTCGGGTTGGTGGCGATCCTGACGGTTGCCGCTGCGACCGGCGCGGTCGGGCGAACTGGGGGATTTCTCGACACGCAAATCGCCGCGTTGTTTGCGCTGTTTTTACTCGCGGGTACGGTTGCCGCCACCATCGATATTGCCAGCGACGGCTTTTGTGTCGATCAGCTCAGTCGCGCAGGTTACGGCTGGGGAAACAGCGTCCAGGTCGGCGGCAGCTATCTGGGAATGATGTGCGGCGGCGGCGTCTTCCTGATGCTAGCGGCGGCATTCGACTGGCCGGTGGCCATGCTGATCATGGCGGCGCTGATCCTGGTCTTATCCGTTCCCCTGTGGCGCATTGCCGAACCCATGCGCATCACGTCTGTACCGCATGTTCCGGCGTTGGGTTATGCGCTTAAAAGGCGACAGGCGCGGCTGGGTTTACTGTTGGTGCTGATGCTGAATACCGGGATGCGGTTCGTGTTGCCTCTTCTGGCGCCGCTGCTGCTGGATCAGGGGTTGAGCATGTCGGCGCTCGGCGCGCTATTCAGCGCTGGCAATATCGCGGCTGGTATCGCAGGAACGCTGGCGGGCGGGGTGCTGATGAAATACACCTCCCCCGGCAGAGCGCTGCTTGCGGCTTATGGCCTCCAGGGCGTCGTGCTGATGGCAATAGTAACGACGTTGCTGCTGGCGCCGGGACATTTGCGGCTGCCGTTACTCCAGGGGCTGATCATCCTGCAATCCATTTCGCTGGCCTGCGCCCTGGTCTGTCTTTACGCCACGCTGATGACGCTTTCATCGCCTCTGCAGGCTGGCGTCGATTTTACGCTCTTTCAATGTACTGATGCCGCCATCGCCATTCTGGCCGGCGTGGTTGGCGGCGTAATTGCGCAGCATTTTGGCTATGCGGCCTGCTTTATGTTTGGCGGCGCATTCACGCTGCTGGCAGCGTGGATTGCTTCTGCCCGGCTGCATTCGACAAACGCAATTGAAGGATCCGGGAATAACACAGAGAGGTAAGGGATGAAAATCAGTGAATTTTTACATCTGGCGCTCCCAGAGGAACGGCGGCTGCCGACGATATGTGGCGTCTTACGCCAGTTCGCCGATGACGAGTGCTATGTCTATGAGCGGCAACCGTGTTGGTATATCGGCAAAGGATGCCAGGCACGGTTGATCATTAATGCTGACGGCACGCGGGCGACCTTTATCAATGCGGACGGAGAGCAGCAATGGGCGGTGGGTTCTATTACCGACTGCGCGCGTCGTTTTATGGCCCATCCTCAGGTCAAAGGGCGTCGGGTATATGGCCAGGTCGGGTTTAACTTTGCGGCGCATACCCGGGGGATAGCCTATCACGCTGGCGAGTGGCCATTGCTGACGTTAACCGTTCCGCGTGAAGAACTGATTTTTGAACAGGGAAATGTCACCGTTTCTGCCGACACCGCCAGCGAATGCCGACGTCTGTGCGAGTGGGTAAAAGCAGCCGGTACGGCGACGCCGTGTAACACCGTGACTGTGGATACCGCTGACAACGGTGAGGCCTATCAGGAGCAGGTGGCGCGCGTGGTTTCGGCGATCCGCCGCGGTGAATATGTCAAAGCGATTGTCTCGCGGGCTATTGCCTTGCCATCGCGTATTGATATGCCCTCCACGCTATTATGCGGGCGGCAGGCCAATACGCCCACCCGTTCGTTTATGTTTCGCCAGCAGGGGCGAGAAGCGCTGGGGTTTAGCCCGGAGCTGGTGATGTCGGTCAGCGGAAGCAAAGTCGTCACTGAACCCCTTGCGGGTACCCGCGATCGCATGGGGGATCCGCAGCAGAATAAGGAGAAAGAGACCGAGCTGCTGCATGACGGTAAAGAGGTGCTGGAGCACATCCTGTCGGTGAAGGAGGCGATCGCTGAACTGGCGGTGGTCTGCCAGCCGGGCAGCGTGGTGGTTGAAGATTTGATGTCGGTTCGCCAGCGCGGTAGCGTTCAGCATCTGGGATCTTGCGTCAGCGGCCAGCTTGCGGAAAGTAAGGATGCCTGGGATGCATTTACCGTGCTGTTTCCGTCGATTACCGCCTCGGGTATCCCCAAGAATGCGGCCCTGAGCGCGATTATGCAAATTGAGAAGACGCCGCGGGAGCTCTATTCCGGGGCGGTGCTGCTGCTGGAGGACACGCGCTTTGATGCGGCGTTAGTCCTGCGATCCGTATTTCAGGACAGCCAGCGCTGCTGGATACAGGCGGGGGCGGGGATCATTGCGCAATCGACGCCGGAACGCGAACTGACGGAAACCCGGGAAAAATTAGCGAGCATTGCGCCCTATTTAAGGGTGTCTGCCTAACGACGGCCAACTCTGCGTAAGGCCAAAAGTGCCAGCAGGCTGGCACTTTCTTTCTACGTTATCAGGCGCTTACTGTGCGTCAGCCAGCGCCAGCCGGGCCTCTTCCTGCTCGGTGATTTTACGCTGTTGCTCAAGCTCCAGCGCGCCGCGATGAGAGAGGTAGCAGAACAGGATGCAGCAGACGATCCCGCCCATCAGCAGATAGAACCCGCCGTGCCAGCCCATTTTATCGACCATCACGCCAAACAGGCTGGTGCCTAACGAGGCGCCAAAGATATAGCTCATAAATCCGCGCAGACCCACGGCTGAACCAACGGCAAAGCTGGGGACGATCTCCATGGTCTGGACCGAGGCCAGAAACTGCGGGACGTAAATCAGGCAGCCCACAATCGCCGCGAATACCGTGACCATCAGCAGAGATTCGCTTTTCCAGTAGCCGATCAGACAGATGAAGATTAGCGCCATGCAGATCATGGCTAACGGCATCCGGCGCCCTTTGAACAGCTTGTCGGAAAGCCACCCGGCCAGTAGGGTAGAAGGAATCGCTGCCCACTCAAAAAACAGGAAGGCGACGCTCATCTGCTCTTTAGAAAAATGTTTCACCGTCAGCAGATAGATAGGCAGCCAGCTGATCATGCCGAAACGCACCATGTAGACAAAGACATCGACGAAGGAGACATACCAGGCGTTTTTGTTGCGCAGGACGTAGGTGCAGAAGATCTGGAACGCGCTCATGTTCTCCGGCGCTTGCTGATTATGTTTGGTCTTCAGCACCACTTTTTCTTCCGGCATCATCTCCTCCAGCGAAGGCAGGCCTTCCTCGCGCGGCGAACCTTTACCCAGCACCAGTACGCTGATGGCGAATACCACCGCCACGCAGGCCGGCACAATGTAGCTGGCGCTCTGCCAGTGCTCGGTACCGAGAATCGCAAATGCGGCGCCGACGATCGGGGCGACAATCCCGCCGCCGACGTTATGGGAAATATTCCAGAAAGCCCCTACGCGGCCACGCTCCCGACGCGGGAACCAGTTAGCGATGGTAATAAAAGAGGGGCCGACCCCCATCCCCTGAAACAGGCCGTTCAGGACAACCAGCGCAGCGAAGATCCAGAATGCGGTACTGAATCCTAACCCGACGTTGACGATTGCGCACAGTACGAGACCGCAGGCCATAAACACTTTCGGGCTGGCTTTATCCGCAAGACTGCTCATCACGCCTTTACTGATACCGTACGCTATCAGCATACAGCTGCTGAGCAAACCGATCTGCGTGGCGCTAAGGTCTAACTGCTCTTTCAGATAGGGCGTGGATAATGTGAAGTTATTGCGCACAATATAGTACGCCAGATATCCCAGAAATACGCTTAGCAGCGCCTGCATGCGGTATCGACCATAAGTTGCCTGAATTTTCTCAGCAGGAACTTTATTCGCCGACGGCCCTTTTTTTAATAATGATAACATGTCGTCACCTGTATTTTATATTGATGTGAACATCAGGAGTATTCGACCTGAAGGGTGAAATAAGCGGCTATAAAATACAAATCGTCGAAATGAGTCAAAACTGACTCAAAATAATGAATTGATAGGTTACTTTTGACTCATATTGAATGAGCGAGAGCCTGCGGAAATAATTTTGCGCTGATTTTATGTCAGGCTTGTGCGGATACCAGCAAATTCCCCAATCATTATCTGGTAATCTTTCCTGATATTCCCGGACGCCCGTTTGACTATTTTGCCGGTCGCGGTGATTAATTCGCCAGATTTCATAAACGGGTAAGTTTTGTCTCAACGCTATTTTTACGGTATTTCAATATTTATGAACGGGATCACAAACATGTCTCTTCGTCGGGGCGGGATAGTGAGCAAAATGCTCGCGCTGATGCTGCTGACCGCCTGGCTGAGACCCTGTGCGGCGCAAAGCAATGAGCTGGTGATGGCGACGACATTTTCTCCCAGCGCCACCGTGTGGATTATCGATCGCTGGCAGACGGAGCCGGGGTCAGTGATGATCAGGACGCTCAACCGTACCAGCGCCTCGCTGGAACAGCTGCTTGATACGGCAAATGCCGAAAATGTCGATCTGATCCTGACCTCGTCGCCGATGCTGCTGCAGCATCTTCAGGAGCATCAAAAACTGGCGCCGTTCAGCGGTGCGCCGGCAGTCAGCCAACATCTGGTGCCGGAATCTATCCGCTCCACCTCCGTGGCCGTGGCGATTTCCGGGTTCGGTTTGCTGATTAATCGCTCGGCGCTGATGACACGGCATCTGCCTGCGCCAGCGGACTGGGATGACCTGACCGATCCCCGCTATCAGGGGGCGCTGCTGATGAGCAGTCCGTCGCGTTCGGATACCAACCATCTGATGGTGGAGTCGCTGCTGCAACAAAAGGGCTGGATTAAGGGATGGGAAACGCTGTTGACGAGTGCCGGAAACCTCGTGACCATTTCATCCCGCAGCTTTGGGGTGGCGGATAAGATTAAAAGCGGCCTGGGCGTTGCCGGTCCGGTGATTGATAACTACGCCAATCTGCTGCTGAACGATCCGCACCTGGCTTTTACCTATTTCCCGCAGTCGGCGGTTTCGCCGACTTATGTCGCGGTGCTTAAAAACAGTCAGCACGCCAGCGAGGCGCGGCGGTTTATTCGCTATCTGTTAAGCCCGGAGGGCCAGGCGATCCTCGCCGATGCTAATACCGGGAAATACCCGGTAACGCCGCTGGCGGCAGGCAATCCGCGGGCGGCGCAGCAGGCGGTGCTGATGAATCAACCGCCATTGAACTATCGGCTGATCCTCAAACGCCAGCGTCTGGTTCAACGGATGTTCGATACGGCGATCAGCTTTCGTCTTGCCCAGCTAAAAGATGCCTGGCGAGCGCTGCATAGCGCGGAGGCCCGTCTCAAGCGTCCGCTGCCCGAGATACGCGCGTTGCTGACCCGTGTGCCGGTCGATCCGGCGAGCAGCGAGGATGAAGCCTGGCTGGCTCAGTTCGACAATAAGAGCTTCGCGGAACAGCAGATGATGGAGTGGCAGCTCTGGTTTCTCAACAATCAGCGGCAGGCGATTAATAAACTGGAAGAACTGAAATGATGGGCAGGTCCATGCTGCAACGTCTGCGGCAGATCAGTATCAGTAGCAGCCTACGCGGGGCTTTTCTGATGGGAGCGCTGCTGACGCTGATTGTCAGCAGCGTCAGCCTCTATTCATGGCATGAGCAAAGTTCGCAGATCCGCTATTCGCTGGATGAGTATTTTCCGCGCATCCATTCGGCTTTTCTGATTGAAGGGAATCTCAACCTGGTGGTCGATCAGCTCAATGAATTTCTGCTGGCGCCGAATACCACGGTACGGCTGCAGCTGCGCAACCAGATTATCCAGCATCTGGATAAAATAGAGCGGCTGAGCCAGGGGTTGTCGCCGGCAGAACGCCAGCAGCTGGCGGTGATATTGCAGGACAGCCGCGCGCTGCTGGCGGAACTGGATCGCGTGCTCTACAACATGTTTCTGGTTCGCGAAAAGGTGGGAGAGCTTTCGGCGCGGATCGACTGGCTGCACGATGATTTCACCACCGAGCTGAATTCGCTGGTGCAGGATTTTACCTGGCAACAGGGAACGCTGCTCGATCAGATTGAAGCCCGACAGGGGGATGCGGCACAGTACCTGAAACGCTCCCGGGAAGTACAGAATGAACAACAGCAGGTCTATACCCTGGCTCGTATTGAAAATCAGATCGTTGACGACCTGCGCGACAGGCTCAATGAACTGAAATCCGGTAATGATGACGGCATGCTGGTGGAGACGCATATCCGCTATCTTGAAAACCTGAAGAAAACGTCGGATGAAAATATTCGTGCGCTGGATGACTGGCCGAGCACCATTACCCTGCGACAAACGATCGATGAGCTGCTGGAAATTGGCATGGTGAAAAATAAGATGCCGGACACCATGCGCGACTACGTTACTGCGCAAAAAGCGCTCGTGGAAGCCAGCCGCGCCAGAGAAGCGACGCTGGGACGCTTCAGAACGCTGCTGGAAGCCCAGCTTGGCAGCAGTCACCAGCAGATGCAGATGTTTAATCAGCGTATGGGGCAGATTGTCCGGGTCAGCGGCGGGTTAATCCTGGTGGCGACGCTGCTGGCGCTGCTGCTGGCGTGGGGGCTGAACCATTATTTTATTCGCTCGCGGCTGGTGAAACGCTTTACCGCGCTGAATCAGGCGGTGGTGCAGATTGGTCTGGGCCAGACCGAGGCGACCATTCCGGTTTACGGGCGCGACGAGCTGGGACGTATTGCCGGTTTGCTTCGCCATACCCTGGGTCAGCTTAATGCGCAAAAACAGCAGCTTGAACAGGAGATAGGCGAGCGGAAAGCGATTGAGGCCGATCTGCGTGCCACTCAGGACGAGCTGATCCAGACCGCTAAACTGGCGGTGGTGGGGCAGACGATGACCACCCTGGCGCATGAGATCAATCAGCCGTTGAATGCGCTGTCGATGTATCTTTTTACCGCAGGAAGGGCAATCGAGCAGGGACAGACGGAGCAGGCGCGGACGACGTTAAGCAAAGCGGAAGGGCTGATCAACCGCATTGACGCGATTATCCGCTCCCTGCGCCAGTTTACCCGCCGCGCAGAACTGGAAACAGCGCTGCACCCGGTCGATTTGCGCCAGACATTTACCGTGGCGTGGGAATTGCTGGCGATGCGACATAAACCTCAGCAGGGGACGCTGCTGATACCGGATGACACCGTCTGGATCCTGGGAGACGAAGTGCGTGTCCATCAGGTGCTGGTGAACGTGCTGTCAAATGCCCTTGATGCTTGCCCGCACGCAGCGCAAATCACCGTGAGCTGGCAAATCCAGGGCGAAAGGCTGTGCGTGTTGATTGCCGATAACGGCCCCGGCTGGCCTGCGGCCTTACTCCCTTCGCTGTTAAAGCCATTCACTACCAGCAAAGCCGTGGGACTGGGAATAGGGCTTTCGATATGTGTTTCGCTGATGACGCAAATGGAAGGGGCGTTGCGCCTGGCGTCGACGTTTACGCGCAGTGCCTGCGTGGTGCTGGAATTCAATTTGACGGATGTAAAAGATGTTGAGTAATAACTGTTCGATTCTGCTGATTGATGATGATGCCGATGTGTTGGATGCCTATACGCAGCTGCTTGAGCAAGCGGGGTATCACGTCAGTGCCTGTAATAATCCTTTTGATGCGCGGGAGCAGGTGCCGAAGGACTGGCCCGGCATTGTTTTAAGCGATGTCTGCATGCCCGGCTGCTCCGGAATCGATTTAATGACGTTGTTTCATCAGGATGACGATCTGCTGCCGATTCTGCTTATCACCGGTCACGGCGATGTGCCGATGGCGGTGGAGGCGGTGAAAAAAGGGGCCTGGGATTTCCTGCAAAAGCCGATCGATCCGGGCAAGCTGCTCACGCTGGTGGATGCCGCGCTGCGTCAGAGGCAATCGGTGATCGCCCGTCGCCAGTATTGTCAGCAAAAATTACAGGTTGAGCTTATTGGCCGTAGCCAATGGACGGATCGGTATCGCCAGCGCCTTCAGCAGCTGGCAGAGACGGATATTGCGGTATGGCTTTACGGCGAGCCGGGAACCGGCCGCATGACCGGCGCGCGTTACCTGCACCAGTTAGGGCGTCACGCCGACGGTCCGTTTATCTCCTGCGAACTAAATACGGCTAACGCCCACACGCTGAATGAACTGATCGCGCAAGCCCAGGGCGGGACGCTGGTCTTAAGTCACCTGGAGCATCTGACTCACGGGCAACAGCATCATCTGGTACAGCTGCAGAGTCATGAGAAACGGCCTTTTCGCCTGATTGGTATCGGTAATGCTTCGCTGGTGGAGCTGGCCGCCAGCAGCCAGATAGTGGCGGAACTCTATTACTGCTTCGCGATGACGCAAATTGGCTGCCAGCCTCTGTCAAAGCGACCTGATGATATCGAGCCGCTGTTTCATCACTATTTGCAAAAAACCTGTCAACGGCTGAATCATCCCGTCCCGGAGGTGGATGCCGGTCTGTTGAAGGGGATGATGCGGCGAGTGTGGCCAAATAACGTTCGCGAACTGGCGAACGCCGCCGAGCTGTTTGCGGTGGGGGTATTACCGCTCGCGGAAACGGTGAATCCGCAGATGCTTGTCGGCGAACCGACGCCGCTGGATCGGCGGGTTGAGGACGTCGAGCGGCAGATTATCACTGAAGCGCTGAATATCCACCAGGGACGTATCAATGAGGTGGCGGAGTATCTGCTTATACCGCGTAAAAAACTCTACCTCAGAATGAAGAAGTATGGCCTGAGTAAAGAGCATTACAAAGGGGTGTAGGTCAGTTTAAGGGGAGGAGGTGACGATGCGGTCATTTCCTCTGCGCAAAAGCAGGACCGGTACCCGCGGTGAATTTTAATGTCGGGAAATAATTTCTTTAATTTTTTATTAATCGTATGACAAATATTGTTTGTTACCTCAAGGTTCTGGGTATATAAAGAAACGGCAGTTAAGAGCATACGAAAAATAATAACGTATTAAAAATGATACCTTAAAAAAATAACGAATTCTCGGGGTTAATTTTGATACGTTAAAAGTCACTGCAATAAATCAGGTTATGTGATCGCGGTTAGTGAATTAGCATAGTTGCATTTCATAAAATAGCCAAATAAACACCACGTTTTTATTACCTGAATCAGCGTCAAATAAATCTGACGCTACTTTATATTACTGAGGCCATATTATGGAAACCGTTCAAAATACCCTCGTCGCTCGCGAGAGCAGCGGCTGGAGAAAGAGTGATACCGTCTGGATGCTGGGTCTGTACGGTACTGCGATTGGCGCAGGGGTGCTTTTTTTGCCAATTAACGCCGGGGTCGGCGGTTTAATTCCGTTAATCATCATGGCTATTCTTGCATTTCCGATGACGTTTTTTGCCCACCGTGGTTTAACTCGTTTTGTTCTGTCGGGCAAAAACCCGGGGGAAGATATTACCGAAGTTGTGGAAGAGCATTTCGGTACGGGCGCCGGTAAGCTCATCACGCTGCTGTACTTCTTCGCTATTTATCCGATTCTGCTGGTCTACAGCGTGGCTATTACTAACACGGTCGATAGCTTTATTACTCACCAGCTTGGTCTGGTGTCTCCGCCGCGCGCCATTTTGTCGCTGATTCTCATTGTCGGCATGATGGGAATCGTCCGCTTTGGCGAAAAAATGATTGTTAAAGCCATGAGCGTGCTGGTGTTTCCATTCGTCTTTGCGCTGATGGTGCTGGCGCTGTATTTGATACCGCAATGGAACGGCGCGGTACTGGATACGCTGTCGCTGAGCAGCGCCTCCGCAACGGGGAACGGTCTGTGGATGACCCTGTGGCTGGCAATCCCGGTCATGGTGTTCTCCTTTAACCATTCGCCAATTATCTCCTCCTTTGCGGTGGCAAAGCGGGAAGAATATGGTCAGGAAGCTGAGCGCAAGTGCTCGCGTATCCTGGGCTTCGCCCACATCATGATGGTGCTGACCGTGATGTTCTTCGTGTTCAGCTGCGTGCTAAGCCTCTCACCGGAAAACCTGGCGGAAGCGAAGGCTCAGAATATCTCCATTCTTTCCTACCTGGCGAACCACTTCAACGCGCCGGTGATTGCCTGGATGGCGCCGATTATCGCCATGATCGCGATTACCAAATCCTTCCTTGGCCACTACCTCGGGGCGCGTGAAGGTTTCAACGGCATGGTGATTAAATCTCTGCGCGGAAAAGGTAAATCCATCGAAATCAACAAGCTGAACAAGATTACCGCGCTGTTTATGCTGGTGACGACCTGGCTTGTCGCTACCCTGAACCCAAGCATCCTGGGCATGATTGAGACCCTGGGCGGTCCGGTTATCGCGATGATTTTGTTCCTGATGCCAATGTATGCCATTAACAAAGTCCCGGCCATGCGCAAGTACAGCGGTCATATCAGCAATGCGTTTGTGGTTGTCATGGGGTTAATTGCCATCTCCGCCATTTTCTTCTCTCTGTTTAGCTAAGTGTTCAGCGCCGCCTGCCACAGGCGGCGCATCCGTTTTGCTATGTAACCGCATGGGTGCCACATGATTAGCGTTTTCGATATTTTCAAAATCAGCATCGGGCCGTCCAGCTCACATACCGTCGGGCCGATGAAAGCGGGAAAACATTTTGTTGATACCCTGCAGGAAAAGGGCCTGCTGCAAAAAGTGAATCGTCTGGTAGTGGATGTGTATGGTTCACTTTCATTAACGGGTAAAGGTCACCACACCGATATCGCCATCATTCTCGGACTATCGGGATATTTACCGGATACCGTGGATATCGACGCCATCCCCGGTATTATTCGTGATGTGAACACCATGCATCGTCTGTTTATAGAAGAAGGCCAGCGAGAAATTCAGTTCCCGGTGGCGGAATGCATGCGTTTTCATAATGAATTTCTGCCGCTGCATGAAAACGGCATGAGCATTACGGCGTTTTGCGACGGCAAAATTGCCCATTTCCAGACCTATTATTCCATCGGCGGCGGTTTTATCGTGACGGAGGAAAACTTTGGTAAGAATCAGGATGCCGAAGTCGATATTCCGTTCCCGTTCTATTCCGCACGTAATCTGCTGGCGCACTGTCATGACAACTGCCTGTCGATTTCTGCCGTGATGATGAAAAATGAGATCGCTCGCCACGGCAGAGAGAGCGTGGAGCAAAATATGGCGAAAATCTGGGAGACCATGAGAAACGCCATTAACCGGGGTATGAATACGGAAGGCATCTTGCCGGGGCCGCTGAAAGTACCGCGCCGTGCTTCTGCGCTGCACCGCGTGCTGGCGCCCCAGAGCCAGTCGATTACGCCACTGAGCGCCATGGATTGGGTCAATATGTTCGCGATGGCGGTGGGAGAGGAGAACGCGGCGGGCGGGCGAGTGGTTACCGCGCCGACTAACGGCGCCTGCGGCATTGTTCCGGCGGTACTGGCCTATTACGATCGTTTTATCAAAGAGGTGACGCCGGAAATCTATATGCGCTATTACCTGACGGCGGGCGCCATCGGCATTCTGTACAAGATGAATGCCTCGATTTCCGGAGCAGAAGTTGGTTGCCAGGGAGAAGTGGGCGTGGCCTGCTCAATGGCCTCTGCCGGTCTGGCCGAACTGCTGGGCGGCAGCCCGGAGAAGGTGTGCATTGCCGCGGAGATCGGCATGGAGCATAACCTCGGCCTGACCTGCGATCCGGTGGCCGGGCAGGTCCAGGTCCCCTGTATCGAGCGTAACGCGATTGCGGCAGTGAAGGCGATTAATTCGGCCAGCATGGCGATGTACCGGACCAGCGATCCAAAAGTCTCACTGGATAAAGTCATCGAAACGATGTTTGAGACAGGCAAAGACATGAATGCCAAATACCGTGAAACCGCCCGGGGCGGTCTGGCAATAAAAGTCGCGGTATGTGAATCCTGATTTTGTATAAAACCGCCTGTGCGCGCTGCAGGCGGTTTACTCTTTCTCTGGCCGCGAAACTTGCCGGCCGTCTTCTGAAGTCCCTTAGCTTTTTTTCTCCGCGTCCGGCGGTGTGAAAGACCATACCACGCTGTTCGAAGCCGATGAGGTGTACCACTCGTTAATGGTGGCATTAGCCTCGCCAGGCGGCGTAGCAGTGGGCAATTTCTCTTTTGCCTGAGGCGTTTTTTTACGGATACGGATACGGGAAGGGGTCTCGGCATTGAGCTGCGCCTTAAAGGTGCGCATGTGCGAATCGAATAAAATCGACTCCAGCTGATGCAGACGATCCAGACCGCGCAAAATGCCAATAAGCGTACTGAGGGTCACCGACTCGCCCAATTCAACGCGCTTAATGGTTGCCGCACCGACCTGGGCGCGTTCGGCCAGCTCAATCTGTGACAATCCCAGCTGTATACGCGTTTCTTTAATTCTTCGGCACAGTTCAGAAATAATTTCACTGTCGGGCATGGTACTGAAACGCATCTTAATTCCTCTACTGCGTATTAATTCTTAACTGATTATTTAACATGTTACTTTGTAAATAAAGTGGATAATGTCTCTTTTGCGAGAGTGGCGACATTGTTTTTCGCGTATGTCATCAGGTCGTTAGCAGTTATGAGGTTTTCAGTTACTTAAGAAGTGCCGTGGCTATCTTTTTTCATTATCCGAATAGAAATGGGCGCAGAGATCGCCGGAGGTGATATGATTTACATCGACTTTATGAACACGAAGAACGTGGAGCAGGGAAGTGCCGCGGCTCCTTCAGGGCATCCTGGCGCTGATTATTATCAAAAATGTCATTTTTTTTGCTTTGTTAGATTCAAATGTTCTTGTCGATTGTATCGAATTCCTTATTGCTCAAAGTATTGAGTTTTTTAACCCGAGGCAAAATAAGGTCTTAATGGTTTAAATATTCTTACTCGCTGTTGCAGTATTTTAATTAACTGCTAGTTTTAAAACGTTGACGCAGCGATGGAGTCAACAACATAGCGAATAAACATCCCATATTTTGAGAGGTTAAAATGTTTAAACTGTCAATTCCAGGGAGCAACGTTGTTTTTTTCTGTGCTGTTTTCATCTGTTATATGCTTTACACCGTATCTGATACAAAAAACGATGTTTTTCGTTAAAAGAGCGATCTAAGCCGACTGACAACCCGGCCACACAACCTGATGTCTGCCTCTGTAATGGCGGAAACCCGGGAGCAGGGTGGTTACCCGATAAACTGATGAAAATGGGATTTACCGTAGCTGATAGAAAAATAAGCAAACAGCCTGTGCGAGGAGAAACAGGCTGTTAAATATAACAGATGCTATATTGAGCTCTGATGAAATTTATCAGGATCGTTATTTATAAACTTCAGCAGTTGCTTCAAAGTTTGGACCATGCTCACGAGCCGCGGTAATCACATAGAACTTGCCACCTTTTTCATCAGCTAATTTTGAAAGCTGATCGTGCAAGTCAGAGGGAGAAGAGAATTGACCGCCGGAAGGTCCTACAGAGATACTGCCTACATGGGTCAGTTTAAAATGGTCAACTTCTTGTTTCGTAATCAACTGAGAGGCTGAGGCGCCAAATGCAAACGCGGATAACGCTAATGCAGCTAATACCTTTTTCATTATCTAATCTCCTTTAAAGAAAGCTCATCGAAAGCTTTTTCATTTTAAGTATAGTAGCCATTTTCAGGATCGCCAAAAATGACGGTGAACACCGTGGCGATCCCAGGATTAATCCAGCGTTATCCTGGTGGCAGGAATCAAGATAGCAAGACCTGCGGTGAAGCCAGGTGGCCATGTCTAAGAAATTCAGAAAGGATGTTGGCATGAGAGAACGGCAATATGCAGACGATACGTTTTCGTCTTTGTTGTCAGACGTTGGCTGAGAATATCCTGAGTGATTCTGGTTCTGGTTCTTGAGCCGGTAAAAGAACAACACCGCTGCATATACCATCCGGGAGGCTGTAAGCGATAACATGTCGCAAGATCCCGGCAGCGGGAATGGAAACGCCGGGAGCATTAGCAGAATCCCTGGCGGGTTAACCTGAGTTCTGGTCACAACCGCATAATCTGGCTGACACCATATTTGTCAAAGCTAAGTTCAGAAGTCCGGGGCCGCGGTCGATGACATCATGAAGGATTTTTAGGCGGTTGATTTCTTTCACTGTGAACATCCCGGCGTCATGTATAGCCACAGAAAACTCCTCATCAGGAAAAGTGAAGTGAGATGTTGACCAGCCATACAGGTCTGAGAACCTATATATGGCCTGGACATTCCTGATGGATGATGGACCACAAATAGGCATTAGCATTGAGCCGTTACATCATTAGTGCGCATAATGTATATTATGTTAAATTGGCTTTTCGAAGCTTAACGCCTGTACACCTGGTTCTTAATTCGCCGTCTTGCTCGCCTGCTCTTCTTCCTGAACTTCTTTCACTGGCGTCCCCTGGTGAAATCTGAGCTGCCAGCATTCCTGATGATTTGCACAAATATGGCTCCTCTGCCAGATTGACGAACGAAGCGTTTTTTTAGCAGTGCGTCCGTCTGAATCGATAACCTCGCTGCGGTACGTAAGCAACGCGCAATCTTTGGTTAGTAAAGCCAACTGAAAGCTGTAAGCGTTGATGGCCTCCACGTCCTCGTTAATTAATGCTGCTACGGTCTGCGTTTTATCGTAACGTTCTCCGCTACGGCCTATCTCCAGAAATTCGTCATGCAACAACTGCTGCAAAAGCTGCGCGCTGCGGCGTGTTGATGCCTGATGCAGGCTAACTTCCAGATGGAAAATTAACTCAAACAATTGCAGGTTTACGGGATCGAACATTATTACCTCTTTTTCAACATGACAAAAACCCGGCCATCTGCGCCGGGTTGTCTTGTAGGCTAAGGCCGTCTGAATAGCGCAATACTGCGCCCGGCCAGAACAAAATCAATTGTCTCGGTAATAATCGCGCCGTCTGTTTTTTCCTCTGCGGTCGACAGCTCGAGAACCCAGCCGCCTTCGCCAAACTGCGGGATCTGGAACGGAACATCGCCTTCAAAGGGATTGAACAGCATCAGCACGTCATGCCAGATGCCCTCCTCCTTCTCAAGATCGGGTCGACTGATGGCAAGGCCTAAGGTCGAACCCTCATCCCATTGCTCTGATTGCTGCAAACCGCCGCCGGCGTTAAACCAGCGTATTTCCAGCCCGTCGCGCCAGCTTTCACGACGTAAAAGCGGTTGCTCCTCGCGCAGTGCAATCAGATGCTGGGTGAAGTCTCGTAATGCACGATCCCGCTCAGACTGCGCTTCCCAGTTGAACCATGAAATCTCGCTGTCCTGGCAGTAGCCGTTATTATTGCCCTGCTGCGAACGACCAAACTCATCGCCGGCCAGCAGCATCGGCGTACCGTGGGAGAAAAATAACGTTGCCAGAAAATTACGCTTCTGGCGTTCACGGACGGCAATAATATCCTGATTTTCCGTTGGGCCTTCTTCGCCATAGTTGCAGGAACGGTTATCGTTGTGCCCGTCGTTATTGTCCTCACCGTTGGCTTCATTATGCTTCTCGTTATATGAAACCAGATCGTTCAACGTAAAGCCGTCATGGGCGGTAATAAAATTGACGCTGGACCACGGACGACGACCGCGTAAATCGTACAGATCGCCCGAGCCCAGTAAGCGGGCGGCAAAGTCGTTGGAGACGTTATCTCCCTTCCAGTATTCCCGCACCGTATCACGATATTTGTCGTTCCACTCGCCCCAGCCAGGCGGGAAACCGCCGACCTGATAGCCGCCGGGGCCAATATCCCACGGCTCACCAATCAGTTTAAGCTTCGATAAAACCGGATCCTGGGTTACCGCATCGAAAAAACCGCCTCGCGGATCGAAGCCTTCTGGCTCGCGTCCAAGAATAGTCCCGAGGTCGAAACGAAAGCCATCAACGTGCATCGATTGCGCCCAGTACCGTAGCGAATCCATAACCATCTGCAGCACCCGGGGATGCGATGTATTCACCGTATTGCCGGTCCCGGTATCATTAATGTAATAACGATGCTGATCCGGCATCGTCCGGTAATAAGAGAAATTATCGATACCTTTAAATGAGAGCGTCGGGCCCAGCTCATTGCCTTCCGCGGTGTGGTTATACACCACGTCAAGGATCACTTCGATGCCGGCATCATGAAAAGCGCGCACCATGTTGCGAAAGCCCGCTATACCTTCAGGGCCATAATAGCGGGAAGCGGGAGCAAAGAAGCCTAGCGTATTGTAACCCCAGAAGTTTTTCAGCCCCCGATCGAGCAGATGCTGGTCATCGGGAAACCAGTGTACGGGGAGCAGTTCGACGGAAGTAATGCCCAGACTTTTAATATAATCGACGGAAGCCTGATGCCCAAGCCCCTCAAATGTGCCGCGCAGCTCCTGAGGAAGCGCCGGATTAAGCCGGGTAAAACCTTTGACATGGGTTTCGTAGATAACCGTCTTCGGCCAGGGTACATTGGGACGGTTTTCCCCCTGCCAGTCGAAGGCATCCGGGTCGATAACCTTACATTTTGGCGTATAGGGCGCGCTATCGCGACTATCAAAGCTCAGGTCGCTCTCCTCATGGCCCAACTCGTAGCCGAAATGCGCATCGTTCCACTCAACATCGCCTTCCAGCTCCCGCGCGTAGGGATCGATAAGCAATTTATTGGGATTAAAGCGATGACCGTTTTCCGGATCGTAAGGTCCGTAAACCCGATAACCGTACAATGCGCCGGGCTGCAGATCGGGTACATAGCCGTGCCAGATCTCATCTGTATATTCAGGCAGTTCAAGCCGGGCTATTTCGGTTTTACCGGAAGGATCGAATAAGCACAGCTCAACGCGTTCAGCATGCGCTGAAAACAGTGCGAAGTTCACCCCCTTCCCGTCGAAATTAGCCCCCAACTGCTGGCCGTGGCCTGGCCGTATGATAAAAGCATTTTCCTTTGACATTGTTATTCCCCACGTTCCTTTTCACTAATAAGTGTCAATAACCACCCGGTTGCTGACGCCAGATCGAGCGTCTCTTCTACCAGACGGCTTTCACCGGTTAATGCATCGCAATAACGCCTTCCGGCCAGATCTTCCGGGAGCGATACTGCCGTCTCGCCCCACAGTTGCGCCGATGACTCGACCAACCCGTGCGCCGCCACGTCAAACACCAGCCGAGGAACCACCACGATGAGGGCTTCCTCGTCTTTGATACGCGCGTAGGCGATAAAATTATCTGCTCTTTCACCCGCGACTTTTAATGGTACCCAGTCACCATAATGAAAGAGCGCGGAATGCTGCTGCCTTAATCTGAGAAACGAAGCGGTGACGAATTGCTTCAACCGTCCGTCTCGCCATGCGCTTTCATGATGAAACAGTTCCGCGCTTCCGCTATCAAGATGTTGTGCCAGGGCGGCGAAGTCAGGTTCACGGCGGTTATCCGGATCGACGAGGCTAAAGTTCAGCGCCTCGCTCCCCTGATAAATATCCGGTACCCCGGGCGCAGTCAGTTTGATGACCGTCTGGCTAAGGCTGTTCACCAGACCGGCACGGACAAAAGGCTGCAGGGAGGTGTAAAAATCATTGAGAAACAGCGCGTTATCAGCAGAAAACAGCTGTTGAACGTAGTTCAGTACGACGCTTTCATAGCTTTCATTGCTGTCGATCCAGTCGGTTCTTTGCTTAGCCTCGCGCAGCGCTTTTTCCATAAAAGCGAGAAAACGTTCTTCGAGGGCTTTCAGCCCTGCGCTATCGTCAGGCAGCAACGTTGCAGGCCACACGCCGGCGAGCGCCTGATAGATCATCCACGTATCTGCCGCGTTCGGCGCCGTACCGTCGTTCAAAAAACGCACCAGGGTTTGATTCATCTGACGCCAGCGCGCAAGATTGGTCGCCCACAGCTGCGGAGCTTCCGTTAAGGTATACAGACGGGCGCGCGCATCCTCCCCGCGTTTAGTGTCGTGCGTCGACGTTCCCAGCAGCGCGTCGGGCTGGCGAGCAAGGCGAATACGCATCTCCTGATGGAAACGAGAAAGCGAGAAAGCGCGCGGCGTGGGATCGGCGCCGACTTCATTCAGCGCCAGATCGAGGTTATGGCGGAAGAACAGCGTATCCTCGACCGATTTAGCCATTAACGGCCCTGTCAGCTGTTGAAAACGGGTCCTGAAAAGCGAGGCGGCATCGAGGCTACTTGTTTGTAAATTGCCGGTCAGGATAGCGATAATGACCTCAAGGGCCCTGGGATCGGGGCGGTTTTCCCGAGCGTTAACCCGATCGACGACCCGGTTTAATAGCGTAATATCCTCGGCGCTCATCCCCTCAGCGGTACCGTAGGTGCGATATACCGGAAAGGCCAGCAGCAGTTCACGTAATGCGTGGCGCAGCGCTTCGCTTTCAACCTCCATGCTATTACGCTGCGCCAGTTCGATGGCCAGCCTCAACAAAGTGGTAAATTCGCCCTCAAAGTTGCGATCCGCCATCAGCCCTTTCGCCTCACGCAGCGCCTGGTGACGATCTACCGCGCCGCCGAGCGCTTCGTCATGCACCTGCTGCAGCTGGTCGAGATTATTGTCATCCACCAGCACTTCAGCCAGCGAAGCGATAAACTCATATCCGGTGGTGCCGGAGACGGGCCAATCAGCGGGAAGCTGCTCGCCTTTCGCAAGAATTTTTTCCACCGTAATGTAGCATTCTGGCCCGGCGGCCTGGCGCAGACGCTGCAAATACCCTAATGGGTCGGCAAGCCCATCGATATGATCGATGCGCAGACCATCGACGATACCGGCATGTACCAGTTCAAGAATAAGACGGTGGGTATCGTCGAATACCGCCTGTTCTTCGACCCTGACGCCAATCAGGCCCGTAATTTCGAAAAAGCGCCGCCAGGAGAGCTGTCTGGGCGCTTCCCGCCACGACATCAGCCGCCAGCTTTGCGCCTCGTGCAGCGCCACAATCGCGTCGCGATCCGGCGAAGTTAGTAGTTGCTCACCTGTTGCCAGACTTTCAGGATTCAGCGGCCAGGCCTGGTCGTAATAGACGAACGCCGGTTTCCCCGTTTCAGGATCGCGCTTAAGCTCAAGCGCCCCGCTATCCAGCTCTGCCTCAAAGGTATCCCCCAGAAACGGCAGCGTAACGGGACGCGTCCAGTCAATATCGAAATAATTGGCCCAGGCGCTGTGCTTACCCTGTTCAATGACGTCTCGCCACCAGCGATTCTCCAGAGAGGTCGCCATATGGTTGGGGACAATATCCAGAATCAGGCCAATTTGTGCACTCCGCAGCGCCTTTACCAGCCGGTCAAACCCTTCGCGGCCGCCAATAGCCGGGTCGATTTCGTTTGGATCGGTAATATCATAGCCATGGGTGGAGCCGGTGGTCGCCGTAAATATCGGCGACGCGTAAAGATGGCTAATACCCAGCGCTTTCAGATACGGGGCCAGCGTCGCCGCGCGATCGAAGGTCATACCATTACGGAATTGAATACGATAGGTTGCGGAAGGGATCATGATGAAGCTTCTCCATGTGCAAAACGGACAACAATGCTGTTTGGCGTTAACGCTTCCTGCCGCTCCGGCCAGCTAAAAATGACCTCTCCCGGTATCTCCGGCATCGTCACGGGGTCCGCGCCGATATTCAGCGCCACGGAGAGCGTCCCGTCGGGGAAGCGCCAGCTCACCGCCAGCGCATGCGCCGCCGCGTGCAGGATCCTGCCTTCCACGGTGCCCCCTGCCGCGAGCAGCGGGACGATATAGCGATGGCGCAGTAAGATAAGGTTGCGGGTAAAGCGCAGCCAGGATTTCCCCTCCTCGCTTGCCGCCTTCTGCCAGTCGAGCTTAGAGCGGATAAAGGTTTGAGGATCGTTCGGATCCGGAACGGAGGCATCATGCCCTGCGTGTCCGGCAAACTCTTTTGCCCGCCCTTCTCTTACCGCTTTGGCGAGAGCACCCTGAAAATCGGTAAAAAATAGAAAAGGATGGGTTTCACCATACTCTTCGCCCATAAACAGTAAGGGAATGTGGGGAGAGAGAAGCAATGCGGCAAGCAGCACGCGCGTTTTCTCAGCGCCGGCCAGGGAGATAAGCCTTTCGCCGTGGGCTCGGTTCCCGGTCTGATCGTGATTCTGAATAAAGTCGACAAAGAACTGCGGTGGCTGAACGGCGCAGGAGACGCCGCGAGGTTGCCCGGTTTGTGGAGAGACCTCCCCCTGATAGACAAATCCTTCCGCCAGCGCCCGAGCGACATTCTTTGCCGGCTGATGCGCAAAATCCTGATAATACGCATGGGTTTCACCGGTCGCGAAAACGTGCGCGGCATTATGGAAGTCATCATTCCATTCAGCGGTAAACAGCGGTGTGTGCCCGTTTTCATCGCGCGGGTGGAGGAAAATCACGTTACGGCTATCTTCCGTCGTCAGGTGAATATGGCGGTCGGGTATAGCCGCGCGGATATTCTCGGCTATTTCTATCAGCACGTGCCGGGCGGAGCGATCTTCAATCTGGTCAATAGCATCAAAGCGCAGCCCATCAAGTTGATACTCGGTAAGCCAGAATAGCGGCGCGTCGGTAATATACTGACGTACGGCCTCGTTTTCATAGGCGATGGCATTACCCCAGGGGGTCATTCGGTCCTGATGAAAAAAGCCCGGCGACAGCAAAGAGAGATAGTTGCCTTCCGGACCAAAATGGTTCAGCACGATATCGAGAACCACCGAAAGCCCTAACCCGTGAGCGGCATCGATGAAGGCGTGAAAATCCTCCGGGGTACCATAAGCTGAATGCGGGGCATAAAGTAGTACCCCGTCGTAGCCCCAGCCGCGCGAACCACCAAACTGAGACACCGGCATAACCTCTATCTGGGTGATCCCCAACTCTGCCAGCCAGGGGAGCTTTTCGATAGCGGCGACAAAGGTGCCTTCTGGCGTAAAGGTGCCCGGATGAAGTTCATATATCACGGTTTCTTCCCAGGGACGCCCTTTCCAGTCACGGTTAACCGGTTGATAGCGTCGGGGATCGATCACTACTGAGGGGCCATTGACATCATCGCGCTGCGCGCGGGTGGCCGGGTCGGGAATGAGGCGGCCGTCGGCTAAACGAAGCTGATATTCATCCCCGTGCTTAACGCCAGGGACATCGATCTGGAACCAGCCATTTCCCACGGCTTCCATCGCAATATCCCGGTGTCTCAGGCTAAGCGTCATCGACTTTTGACCTTCGGCCCAGACGCGAAAGCGGACAATATCCGCGGAAATGAATTCCGCCCCCCAATGCTTTTTAAACGATATGGATTCCATTCAATGTCCTCAAACGACCTGCAGGAAATGCAGCATGAAATATAAGATTAGCCCAGGTTTGGACGAATGCGCTGTTGATGGCCTGACTGTTATTTTTAACGACGTTGTCTATCATTAATAAATCGCTAAAAAATAAGGAATGCTATGCAGATTCGTAAAGGATTAAATTCTGACCTTGCTCGCCTCGAATATTGTGATTTTTCCTTCACGGTCAGCCAGGTTGCCAGAGGCCCTTTCATCAATAATGATCTGAAAATTGAGACACTTCCCTGCGCTTATAATAAAACCTATGAGCTGGATATCCAGACGCTGGAAAACCACTGTATTAATCCGGATGCAATATTCCTGATTGCCGAAACCGAAGCGGGACAGGTGGCCGGTTTCATGACCGCATCTCTGAGCTGGAACAGGTTTATTTCCGTCGATTATATTGCCATTGAAAGCTCACATCGCAGAGCCGGCGCGGCCAACAAGCTCATGGCCGCCGCCCATATCTGGGCCCGCAGTATGAACGCTGCCGGATTAAAGCTTGAGACGCAGAACGTTAACGTGCCCGCCTGCCTCTTCTATCGAAATTATGGTTTTACTCTCGGAGGATACGATCGATATCTCTACAACGCTTTAGCGGAAAAAGATGAAATTGCGCTGTTCTGGTATTACATGTTGAACTAATGTCAGGTAAATAATTCCTGGTTTTACAAAGTTAATTATTCCTGGTTTACGCTTTTTGCTCGCTCAATCACAACGATTGGCTAATCTTAAATTTCATTTATCAGGAGGCCGGTATGACAACAGGAAATAATTCATCGCTACATTATCCTCTTCCGCCGTTTGTTGAGCAGCCGCAGCAGGCTCCAGGGCTGGCATCTGAAATGAAGCCCCTTCCCGACCATGGTGAGACCAGCTATATCGGCTCCGGGAAGCTCGCGGGAAAAAAAGCGCTTATTACCGGCGGTGATTCAGGTATTGGCCGCGCTGTCGCTATCGCCTATGCGCGTGAAGGCGCGGATGTCGCCATCGGCTACCTGCCGGAAGAAGAGTCGGACGCGGCTGCCGTTATCGCGCTGATTCAGGCCGAGGGACGAAAAGCCGTCGCCATTCCCGGCGATATTCGGGTTGAATCTTTTTGCGACACCCTGGTTGAAAAAGCGGTAGCCGAGCTGGGCGGGCTGGATATTCTGGTGAACAATGCCGGCAGACAGCAGTATTGCGAATCCATTGAACAGCTGAGCACCGCTGCGTTTGATGCCACCTTTAAAACCAACGTCTATGCGCCGTTCTGGATAACCAAAGCCGCCCTCCGTCACCTGTCTGCGGGGGCGGTTATCATCAATACCTCTTCCGTGCAGGCGTTTAAACCCAGCGAGATTCTGCTGGATTACGCCCAGACCAAAGCCTGCAACGTGGCGTTTACTAAATCCCTGGCGCAGCAGCTTGGCCCGCGCGGTATTCGCGTTAACGCCGTTGCCCCTGGCCCTTACTGGACACCGTTGCAGTCGAGCGGCGGCCAGCCGCAGGAGAAGGTGCAAAAATTTGGTGAGGATACGCCGCTTGGCCGACCGGGACAGCCGGTTGAGATTGCGCCGCTTTACGTCCTTCTGGCTTCCGACGCCTGCTCCTACGCTTCGGGTCAGGTCTGGTGCTCAGATGGCGGTACCGGCGTAGCCTAAAAGAGCTGGCGCGCAACTCCTCCGGATACGTGCCTGGTCAGCAAAAGAGCCGCGGTAGCGGCTCTCTTATCACCTGCCAGCGCTAGCGTAACAGAAAGGTGACCATCATTATCAGCAAATACCCGCCACAGGCGAATTGCAAGAGCCGCCATCCCCAACGCAAGTAGCGCCATTGATAGCGCTCCGCAGCGTTTGCCTGCGCAATAAGGGGATCGGGGTTCTGCTTTTTCTTTTTTCTTCTCAGAATATCCCAACCCCACCAAACCATCAGAAAGATGGCGATGACCTTTTGAAGAACGATGTGGTCCATGTAACCCCGCCGTCAATATCTTATCCCCTGGACGGGCAGTGTAGCGCAATTTACCCCACCCGGCAGGCTATCATTGCGCGTAATTCCCCCCTCTTCCGTACAAATTTTCCACTGAGCTTTGAAGAACATAATTTAAGCAATAACCTGGAATAATCCCATATAGATATCTGGCGTAAATTAGCGCTTTGAAATTTATTAAATATGTAGTATTTGAAACTCAGAAAAGTTAGCAGGCTTATGATTTAAAAAGCTAAAATTTGCAAAAATACCGTCAGCCACTAAAATAGTATTAAGTTAGCTAACAACACAGGGAGATATTATGGGTTTCTGGCGAATTGTCTTAACGATTATTCTACCCCCGCTGGGAGTATTGCTGGGAAAAGGGTTTGGCTGGGCGTTTATTCTCAATATTATTTTGACGATCCTCGGCTACATTCCAGGGCTCATTCACGCTTTTTGGGTACAGACCAAAAACAGCTAAGCATCTGAAAGCGCCTTTTGAGATTTTCTCAGTGCTCAGTAATATGTCGGGAGCCCACGCTCCCGACCGTCATATCAGAAAGTCACGCCAGCGCCTACGTAAGCGCCATCAATGATGGTATGTCCCGGGCGGCCATCTTTTCCATCAACGCTCGCGTGTCGATAGCCAGCCTTGATAGTCAGCGGCGTCAGCGGCGTCCAGCTAATTCCGCCATTTGCTTCGACGTAATTTTTAACGCTGTTAGTTAACCCTTCCGGCGCGGAATATCCTTCGCCGTACAGATGGATACTGTCAGTCAGCGCCAGATCGATGCCGCCGCCAATCGGGAAGGCGACGCCGTTGTCCCCTTTCTTCGGCCCGAGATATACGGCTTTTGTGCCAATATTCGCCGTGAGCGGACCCAGCGCAAGATTGTAGCCAACGCCGACGCCGCCAAGCTGACTTCCGTCGTGAGTATTTTTAATCCAGTTACTTTCCGCATACAGGCCGGAAGAACTCTTACCGATTTCCATATTAAGATTGGTAAAGTTTTTCCCCTGCTCAGCGGTAAAACCCATTGCCAGGGCAGAGCCTGAAGCCATAATTAAAGAACACGCGATAATGAATTGAGTCTTTTTCATCATACCCTCCTGAAAAGTGGCGCGAACTTTAACAAGCGCGATGCCGGCGATCAAATTTTCTTTTGTGAAATGACACCGTCAATAATTTACCGAAAAATAACAGCAGAATAGTCTGGATTCTATTATACGTTAGCGGTCAAGCGAATAAGCACCGTGATTGAGCCATTATTGACGCGTTATCTTAATGGTGATTCAACCAACGGCACGAAAATGTTGAATAAAAGCTCGCGACAGTAATAATCACTGCCGGTTTTATATGCTTTATAAGTAATTCGCATTCTATAGTGACATTCTTTTTTACAAAACCATAAGAAATGAAATCACCACTTTCCGACCATTTGCGGAATATAGAGAAGCCAGCTGAGCAAATTTGCATTCACCGCCAACCAGAGCCATGATTAACAGGCGTTAAACGGAATCGGAAAGATCACAGGAGTATTATTATGCTTAAAATGTTTACCGCGCTGGCTATTCTGGCGACGTCAGCAAACGCTATGGCACAGGACGATATTACGCTGAACAGCCTCGCCAAAAAGGAGCCCGCCGCGTTTAATCAGATGCTCAAAGGACATCACCTGCCCGGTTGGGTCAGTTCAGGCGGCACGACCACGCCCGCGCGTACGGTAAAGCTTGGCGAGGATGTTTATCAGGTGCTCAGCGTCTGCAAACCTCACGATTGCGCTGCGGAGAGGCTCGCGGTGCTGTGGTCGGAAAAATCCAGACAAATGTCCGGAGTTTTTTCCACCGTTGACGATAAGACATCCCAGGAAAAGCTGACCTGGCTTAACGTTAGCGATCCATTATCCATCGATGGGAAAACGGTACTCTTTGCAGCCCTGAGCGGCAGTCTGGAAAACCATCCAGAGGCTTTCAACTACCCCTGAAATCCGCCAGCAAGCCCGGTGCGATGAACCCGCGACGCGCGTTCATCGCCCGCCAGCGCCCTCTTCTGCCGTGCGCGCCCAAAGGTGTACGGCAGAATTTCGGTAAAACGTCGTCAGGCCAGACGCACTCTCTCATGGTTCCCGACTTCTGTTTACAGGGAAATACCGGCGAACGACATAAAGCCCAGCGACATGAGTCCGGCGGTAATGAACACGCTGCCTAATCCGCGTAACCCTTTCGGCATATTGGCATATTTCAGCTTTTCGCGAATGCCAGCCAGCGCCACAATCGCCAGCGTCCAGCCAATACCGCATCCGGTGCCATAAGTCAGCGACTCAAGGAAGCTGTATTCACGCTGCACCATAAATATGGTCGCGCCAAAAATGGCGCAGTGGATGGTCAACAGCGGCAGAAACGGCCCTAAAGCATGGTTTAACGCATGGAAATATTTGTCGATCACCATCTCCAGGATCTGCACCAGCGCCGCAAGGACGCCGATAAACGTGATGAAATCGAGAAAACTGAGATCCACGCCTTCAATCAGAGCATTTTCTTTCAGTAGGTGATGATAAATCAGGTTGTTAATCGGCGTCGCAATGGCTAGCAGCGCCGTCACGGTGATCCCGAGCCGAAATGCGACATCGATCTTTTTGGAAATAGCGAGAAAAGTACACATGCCAAGGAAAAAATTGAGCGCCATATTTTCAACGAAAACCGCGCGGATAAAAATATTCAGGTGAGATTCGAACAAGACAACCTCCGTGTTGTTGAGTTGTTCCTCAATGATGACAAATTTTCAGGTGAAACAGGAAATTACGATTCGGTTTTGCCGAGTCGATCACCTTTTAATTTCCTGTTTGTGATCGAACAAACCAGCCCTTTCCTGACTAGCGAAATGAACGTGGCAGCATTTTGATAAACTCGCCAACCGGCACCGGTTGTGAGAAGTAGTAGCCCTGGTAAATAGCGATGCCCATATTCCTGAGCATTGTCAGCTGCTCCTTATCCTCCACGCCTTCGGCGATAATCTGACAGTTAAACTTCTTCGCCAGATTCACCATATTCTTGACCACCAGCGCGGAAGCATTATTGGTGACGATATTGAAGGTAAACACCTTATCGATTTTTATAATCTCAGGATTAAACTGCTGGATGTAGCTGTAGTTTGCGTAACCGGTACCGAAATCATCCAACGAAAACTGAATCCCGATGCGCCGCAGCTTATCCGTCACCTCCGAGGTTTGCAGCGTATTTTCAATCGACTCCCGCTCGGTTATCTCAAGGACGAGCCGAACTTCCGCCTCTTTCAGCTCCTGGATAAACGTCTGGCAGAGTTGGACTATCTCGTCATCCTGAAAGTTAACCGAGCTGGTGTTAAAGCAAATAAAGAGTCCTTTAGGGAGCAGGGACTGCTGGCGACGGAGCTGTCGGCTTACTTCCGCAAAGCAAATCGCCGTCACGTCTTTAATCAAACCGGTCTGTTCCGCAACGGAGATAAATTTATCCGGCGCAATAAATCCCTGTTTGGGATGTTCCCAGCGTACCAGCACCTCGCCGCCGATAATGGCGCCGTCCTCATCGTTAATTATCGGCTGAATATACGGTTTGAGCTGCTTCAGCTCGATCGCCTTCCTCAGCTGGTACTCAATCGTCTGCCGATAGCGGAGATAGTTTCTGAACAAAAAGGCGAGCAGCAAGGAGGCGAGAAGAATGGCGATGAGGGTATGCTGTTCATAGCGGATAAATGCGACTGCGCCGGAGGCAAAGCCGCGATCGGCAATGACCGAATAATTAAATTGCTCAGAGGTCAGACGCACGGGAATTTTGATCTTCGGCGTCGTGGTGACTTCCCCTTTGCGGTTCATTACCCGATCACCAACCTGAAGATACAAATGAGCATCGCCATCCAGAACGGATAAAATATTGTATAAATAATAGCCGTCAATACCTATCAGCGTGGTATTCCCCCGGTCGTCCTGTTCGCTATACACCATTAACGGATGAGACGGCGTAATATCGTTCCCCTGGAATAACTGCAACGACCCTTGGGTATATTGAGTACTATCAAACTGAAATTTGCGTCCGCCAAAAACCGAAGTGCAGTAGATCTCGTTATCCCGCCCTAAATTTACCGAGCGCACGTCGGGAATGGTCGCCACCAGCGTGCGCAGCTCCGTCAGGACGTTCTCATTGCAGTTTTTTCCCATAAAAGGTTCCGCCAGGTCGGCGGCCTGTTCGGCGTGGGAAACGGTCACATCAAGGCTGGCTATCGCCTGCTGCAGCCGTGACTGGATATCCTTATCCACCTTTTTTTGCATCTGCCAGTAGCAAAGACCGGTGCCAAGGCTGATTAATGCCATGAGAAATAGGATTATCCACAGACGATGGCGTGACGATGAGTAGTTCATTATGCTAATCCAGTTAGACTCGCCATCGGGGGCCGGCGGTCAATTGTTTGGCCAGATTTTAACAAATCCTTTTTAAACTCGCCCTGAACCGATCAAGTTTTAATGCATATCAATGATATATCATGGCCAGCCGTTGCGTGATGGCGCAGACGACTGGCCGCGAAATTTGCTGAGGCAAAAGCGGCGCTGTCTATGGCTAAATTATTGACTTAAAGTAGAATAATACGAAAATGACTTCTTTGTGCGCTGACCAGAAATGCTGGCAAATATGACGATTCACTCCCGTAATAGCATCCTGAAAAAAGTAAAAGCATCCGCCGTAGCTATCGCTGCAGCGCTGCTGCTGTCGCACTGCGGCAGTAAACCGCCCGTTTCTCTTGTCACGCCGCTGCCGCCCGCAACAAAGCAGCCGACGTTACCCAAAAGCCACGAGCCGGTGCGCGGCGTCTGGCTGACAACCGTCTCGCGCCTCGACTGGCCGCCGCTGGAATCCGTGAACGGCGGCATTACCGCCGATCGCCGCATCGCCCTGCAGCAGCAGGCGCTGATTGCCAAGCTGGATAATTTAAAAAGCCTCGGTATCAATACCGTTTTTTTCCAGGTGAAACCTGATGGCACCGCGCTCTGGCCGTCGAAGATCCTGCCGTGGTCCGATATGCTGACCGGTAAAATCGGCGAGGACCCGGGCTACGATCCGTTAAAGTTTATGCTGGATGAAGCCCATAAGCGCGGCATGCGCGTTCATGCATGGTTCAACCCCTATCGCGTCTCGGTCAATACTCGCCCCAAAACCGTCACCGAGCTTAACAGTACCCTTTCGCAGTTTCCCGCCAGCGTCTATGTCCTGCATCCGGAGTGGATCCGTACCTCCGGAGACCGTTTCGTTCTCGACCCGGGGATCCCGGAAGTGCGCGACTGGATCACCAGCATCGTGGCAGAGGTCGTAGAGCGCTATCCGGTAGACGGCGTCCAGTTCGATGATTACTTCTATACCGAAACGCCGGGGTCGAAGCTGAACGACAATCGGACGTTCCAGCAGTATGGCCAGGGCTTTGCTGCCAAAGCGGACTGGCGGCGGCACAATACCCAGCTGCTGATTGAGCAGGTTTCCCGCACTATCAAGCAGCTGAACCCCGCCGTAGAATTCGGCGTCAGCCCGGCGGGCGTCTGGCGCAATCGCTCTCACGATCCGTCCGGGTCCGATACCCGCGGCGCGGCGGCCTACGATGAGTCTTACGCGGATACCCGCCTGTGGGTTCAGCAGGGATGGCTGGACTATATCGCGCCGCAAATTTACTGGCCCTTCGCCCGCGACGCCGCGCGCTACGATGTGCTGGCAAAGTGGTGGGCTGAGGTGGTGAAGCCTACCCACACCCGGCTTTATATCGGCGTGGCGCTGTACAAAGTTGGCGAACCGTCAAAGAGCGAGCCTGACTGGATGATTAGCGGCGGCGTGCCGGAGCTGAAAAAGCAGCTTGATCTGAATGAATCCATGCCGCAAATTCAGGGCACTATTCTGTTCAGAGAGAATTACCTTAATCAGCCGCAGACCCAGCAGGCCGTTAACTACCTCAAAGGCCGCTGGGGAGGCTGATTCCCCCTGACAGGCCAGATGCCTGTTACTACAATCACCGCCGGAGGATGTATGTTGAAAAAATCGCTCATCGCCTTTTCCCTGTTTTGCGCCCTGTCGCCCGCTGTTTTTGCGGGCAACAGTGAAAGCGAACAGCTGAATAAGAAGAACGTCATTGATTTTTATAACAAAGCGTTAAATGACAAGGACTTTGCCGCCGCCAGGCCCTATCTCGGAGACCGCTACATACAGCATAACCCGATGGCGAAAGACGGCGTTGAAGGCTTTCAGCAGTTTATCGCCTTCCTGAAGAGTAAATATCCCGACTCGCGCAGCGTTATCAAGCAGGCCTTTGTCGACGGCGATCATGTGATCCTCCACGTGGAGGTAACCGGTCGCGAGCCGGGAGTGACGCGGGCGATTATCGATATCTTCCGCGTTGATGAACAGCATAAAATCGTTGAGCACTGGGACGTGACCCAGAACGTTCCGCAGAAAACCGCCAGCGGCAACGGCATGTTCTGAGCCTGAGCAGAGCTCCTCTGCTCATCATTCCCTCCGCTTTACCCATTTTCGCTTCGTACAGATGGGCACTTGTTTAAACAGTTTATTTACTTTACTGTAAAGTAAATAAACTGACGGGGTAAGGCGGATGTTCAACGAAGGAAAATGGGCAAAGCTGTTTTGTTTCATTGGATTATCATTTCTTCCCTGCGTAGCGAAGGCCTCACTGCTGAGTCTGGCTACGCAGGATCAGCAGATTCAGGCGGCATGTTCACGTGTAGATGAGCCGGCTCAGGCCAGGCTATGTCACGCCCTGCTCGTTAGCCAGCAGGCGGAGCAGCGCCAACGCTATCTGCATTTTTTACTGCAGCAGAATATTTTCAGTATTCAGACCTATGACTTTCTGTGGGGTGAATACCAGCGTACGACTGCATGTTCTGAAATCAGCCGCTTTTTTCTGTCGAGGGCGCTGGATGCGGCGCTACCGGCTCCACCCACGCCGGCATTTCCCCCATCCTCCGGGCTAAGCGAACCGCCGGCCGTGTTTGCGCTACAAGAATCCCTCAACTGACCGTAGGTGCATAACGATGCTGGCTCGCTTTTTTGTGTTTCGCCCGGTTTTTGCTGCCGTCATCGCCATCTGTATTATGGCGACCGGCGCTTTCGCCCTGCTGACCCTGCCCGTTGAACAATATCCGGATATTGCTCCTCCCGGCGTCAACGTCACCGCCAACTACCCCGGCGCCTCGGCTGAAACCGTTGAAGACAGCGTGACCCAGGTGCTGGAGCAGCAGATTAAAGGCATCGATGGCCTGCTCTATTTTTCCTCCAGCAGCAGTTCAGCAGGCCAGGCGCGTATTAGTCTCAGTTTCGATCAACGCATTGATCCCGATATGGCGCAGGTGCAGGTACAAAATGCCGTTAATCAGGCCATTACGCGTTTGCCTCAAGAGGTGCAGCAGCAAGGCCTTACGGTAACCAAGTCACAGGGTGACAGCCTGATGGTGGTGGCTCTGTACGATCAAACGCGAACGCTAACCAGCCTTGATATCAGCGACTTTCTCGTTAGCTCCCTGCAGGAGCCGCTGAGCCGGGTGGAAGGCGTGGGGGAAACGACCGTTTTCGGCGCCCAGTACGCGATGCGCATCTGGCTCAATCCGCTGCAGCTGAACGGCTACGGTTTGATGCCCTCCGACGTGCAGGCCGCCGTCGAGGCGCAAAATTCTCAGGTCACCAGCGGCGAAATTGGTTCACTGCCTACGCTGGAGGGGCAGTATCTGAACGCGACGGTCACCGCGCAGTCCCGCCTTGAGCATCCCGAACAGTTTGAAAACATTATTCTGCGCACCAACAGAGACGGCTCGGTGGTCTATCTGCGCGATGTCGCCCGGGTGGGGATCGGCGCGGAAAACTATCAAAACCAAACCACGCTCAACGGTTTCCCCTCAGCCGGAATCTCAATTCAGCTGGCCTCCGGGGCCAACGCGCTGGAGACGGCGGAGAAGATCCGGACAGAAGTCGAACGCCTGACGCCTCGCTTTCCGCAGGGCGTTGTCGCCGCTTATCCGCGCGACAGCACGCCGTTCGTGACGGTCTCTATCGAAAGCGTAGTGCGCACGCTGATTGAGGCGATTCTTTTTGTGGTGGCGGTCATGTATCTCTTTCTCCAGAGCTGGCGGGCAACGCTGATCCCGACCCTCACGGTGCCGGTCGTCCTGCTCGGTACCTTCGGCATCCTTAGCCTGCTGGGCTACAGCATCAATACGCTCACCCTCTTCGCGATGGTTCTGGCAATCGGTCTGCTGGTTGATGACGCTATCGTGGTGGTGGAGAACGTTGAACGCCTGATGGTGGAAGAGGATCTTACCCCGCTTGAAGCCACGCTGCGCTCAATGAATGAGATAACCGGCGCGCTGATTGGCATCGCGCTGGTACTCTCGGCGGTTTTTATCCCGATGGCGTTTTTCGGCGGCTCGGTGGGGATTATCTACCGGCAGTTCAGCGTGACCATCGTTTCGGCGATGGTGCTTTCCGCGCTGGTCGCACTGACCCTGACGCCGACGCTGTGCGCCCATCTGCTCAAACCCGGCCATCTTAAAAAAGGGCCGTTCTTCTCCGGTTTCAACCGCGGCGTCGCCGCCACTCAGAATCGTTACCTGGCGATTCTCCGGCGGATAGCGGTCCGCCCCTTCCGCTTTGTATTGCTGGCCCTGGCGCTGACGTTTTTGATGCTCTGGCAGTATCAGAAACTGGCTGGCGGCTTTCTGCCGGAAGAGGATCAGGGCGCGGTGATGGTTCAGTTTACGCTTCCCTCCGGCTCGCCGATGTCGATGACCGAAGAGGTCGGCGCGGAAATTAGCCGCTATTTCATGAGCGAGGAAGAGAATAACCTCAACGTCATCTTTATGGTCACCGGCAGAAATAACGCCGGCAGCGGGCAGAACGTCGGCATGGCTTTCGCCGAACTCAAGCACTGGGATGCGCGTCCCGGAGAACAGAACAGCGCTCAGGCGATCATTGCCCGGGCGAACCAGTACTTTGTTAAAACCTCCCGGCTGGCCAGCATCAGCGTGATGTCGCCACCCACCGTGCGCGGGCTCGGGCAGTCGAGCGGCTTTGAACTCTGGCTACAGGATAGCGCGCAAAACGGCAGCCCGTCGCTCATCGAGGCGCAAAACACCCTGCTCGCTGCCGCCAGACAACAGCCAGAACTGGATGCGGTGCGCATTAACAGCCTGGAGGAGAAGGCGCAGCTGCAGGTCGATGTTGACAGACAGAAAGCGCAGGCCCAGGGGTTGGATCAGGCCGCGATAAACAGCACTCTCTCTGCGGCCTGGGGCGGCGTGTACATTAACGACTTTATCGATCGCGGGCGCGTCAAGCGCGTGTACATGCAGGGAGACGCAGCCTGGCGTTCGACGCCGGAAAATTTATCCGCCTGGTTTGTCCGCGGCGACAGCAACAACATGGCCTCCTTCGACAGCTTCTCATCCTGGCGCTGGACCACCGGGCCGCAGATGCTTCAGCGTTTTAACGGACTGTCAGCCGTGCAGTTCCAGGGCAATGCGGCATCGGGCGTCAGCTCCGGTTCGGCGATGGCGGAAATGGCCGAACTGGTGGGCACGCTGAGTGGGTTTGATCTGCAATGGAGCGGTTTGTCCTGGCAGGAGCAGGCCTCTTCAGTGCAAACGCTATGGGTATATCTGGCCTCGCTGGCCTTTATGTTTTTGTGTCTGGCCGCCTTGTATGAAAGCTGGTCGATTCCGGTCGCCGTACTGCTGATCGTGCCGTTGGGGATTCTGGGGGCCGTGAGCGCGTCGCTGCTCGCCGGATATGAAAACGATATCTACTTCCAGGTCGGTATGCTGACGACCATGGGGCTTTCCGCCAAAAATGCGATTCTGATCGTTGAATTTGCGCTGGCGCAGTTTCAGCAAGGAAAAACCTTATCCGACGCGGCGCTGGAGGGCGCTCGTCTGCGCTTACGCCCCATCATTATGACCTCACTTGCATTTGTTGTCGGCGTTATCCCTCTGGTACTCTCTACCGGTGCCGGCGCTTCCAGCCAACGAGAGATTGGCACCGCGGTGATCGGCGGTATGCTCACCGGGACGCTGCTGACCTTGCTCTTCGTTCCACTCTTTTTCCTGCTGGTACAGCAAGGAATGATGCGCCTTAAAGGGCGCAAACGGTAAGGACTCAATTGATGGGAAATCAACGCGGGCGGCCAATGAAAGCCCGCCCACGCATTTTACAAACCGCCCGCGAGCTGTTTCTCAGGCACGGGCTTGATGTGTCGCTGGATACGATTGCCGCCGAAGCGGGAACCTCGCGGCCGACGCTCTACAGTCATTTCCCCGGCGGTAAAGACGCGCTGCTGCTGGAGACATTTGCGTTTCTCAATGACACCATGCAGCCGCCTCTGCGCCAGCTTTTGCAGGAGCGTCAGCAGGATTTTCCCGCGCTGCTGCGCGGGTTTGCGAAAGTGGTGCAAGCGCACTTTTATGCGCCGGAGAATATTCACTTTCAACGCCTGCTGATCCAGGTGCTGTTGCAAAAGCCCGAACTCTACGTCACGCTCGAACAGCGCCCCTCAGGGCGCGTTTTGCAGGCACTGAGCGAGATACTGGCGCAGAAAAAAAACGAAGGTTTGCTGACCATCAGCGATCCGGAGCTCGAAGCAACGGCGTTTCTCGGCGCGATTATGGGCTATCCGCTGCCGGGGGCCTTAATTGCGCAAAAAGCGGTGGAGCCAGAGAAGCTGGAACAGCTCGCGGAATGCGCGATTACCGTCTTTCTCAAGGCCTGGGGCTACCGGCCATAATCCAGGTTTACGCAGCCACTTTCAGGCCTGTCGCCGCCCTTATTCTGCTAAGCGGATAAAGACCAGGTCTTCGGCCCCGCGCCAGAGGCCGAAGAAAGACTAATCGGCGAGCAGATCGTCATACAGCGCGCGCAGGCGGGTTCGCAGGTAGAGTACCGCTTTATGCTTACGCGACAGCAGCGCCTGCTCGCTTGCGCCGGTCTCTTCGGCCAACTCCCGATAGCTGTAGCCCTGCAGTTCGGTTTTCTCAAATGCTTCGCGCTGGGCGGGCGGCAGTTCCGCGAGCGCCTGGTTTACCGCCTCCCAGAGCAGCGTTTTCAGATACGCCTCCTCCGGCGTTTGCGCAACGCCAAACAGCGTCTCGGCCAGCTCATCCTCGGGAAAGCCACCCTCTTCTTCCTCGCTGAAATCGCCAGCCAGCGGCAGCTCACGCTTTTTTCTCGCCCTGTCGGTCATCTCGTTTCGCGCGGCCCGGAACAGCCAGGCGGCAATATTCTCCACCGGTTGCTCGACGCGGATCAGCTGATAAGTCACTTCCTGCAGGATATCGTCCGCCTCATCCCTTTGCGGGATCCGGGCGCGAATAAACGCCTTCAGCTTCGTCCGGCAGGCGTCGAGAGCGGAAATCAGCCGCGATGGCGTCGCGATGCCGTTTTTCATTGCGCTCACTCGGGATCCGTATTTTTCACCGCAGGCTCCTGCTGCGGCGCATTTTCGCTACGACGATCGCGCCAGCCGCAGTGGCCACGATGCCCGCGATGACCAAAGCGCTGTACAAACTCATCGCGCTGCTCGGGACTCATCTTCATCCAGCGTTCATGCATTCGACGCCGCGCGTGTCCCATACCGAACATTCCCGGGCGAAAACCGAGACCGCCAAACAGGATCCGCGACAGCGCCAGAAGACCTAACGCCTGCCAGAAGCCGATGCCCTTTACCCCAAGGATAGCGGGCAGTAGCGCATTCCATAGCGACATGACCAGCAGCCCGAGAACGATGATTAATGCCGCGCCGATGAGAAGCGGTTTTGCCATTCTGTGGTCACCAAAACGGTGCTGATGGCGCTGCTCGCGCCTGTCGAAATCTCTCATGCTTTGTTTACCTCATAACGCTTGTGAATAGTAACCTGTGCAGAGGTAGACGAATGAGCGGACAAAATATTGCTAACAATATTTAAAAATCGACACACTTTATTTGTACGACAAATGTTATTGTGTGATCTTCATCACCTTTCGGTGCGGGCGGCGGCGGTAACGTTACCCGGTGATTCATCGAAAAAAGAGGAACTTATGAAGGCAGTAAAATCATTAAAAGCAGACTGGGCAATTATTACGCTGATGATTGTTGTCGCGGTCGTTATGTATGGCTATCTGATCCCCAAATACTGGTAATCGACGTCATACCTGCGCTGAACCGCCCCATCGCTCAGGGCGGCTCATCGACCCTCGCCATTACCGCTTATCGTTGAGCGTCTTAATCAAAAACGGCACCGAGTCGCGCAATGACGGGTTAACCGTTCCGCTATGATCCAGCCCCTCATAAATATGCACGTCCGCCCGGGTTCCCGCGCTTTTAACCGCATCCGCAAAGCGTTTTTGCATCGCCGTCGGTACGTTGATATCGACGCTGCCTATACCGATAAATACCGGATGATCGATTTTTAGCGTCGGGTAGAGCATGGTTTCTACGCTGGCGTTTAACAGCGAATCCACTCCCGGCTTGAGGGCATTCGCCGCATTGAGACCGGCCTTCATCACCTCATCGTTAAGCGGCGTAATGCATAAATGGTTCGCCTCTTTCAGCAGCGGTAGCGCTTTGTCCTGGAAATAGTCGGCGGGATTGAGCTGCGGGTTGCTGTCGGCAGCTGAAAGATAAATATAGAAAATATACGGAATTTTCGGATCGCCGCCGCTCGGCGCTTTGCCGCCTGCCGGCGGAAGAATGTCGGCTGCGGTGGTCCCTTTTTCAAAATAAGGCGTACCGGTCAGCACCGTTGCGCGAATATTAAGCTCGGGTGCATATTGCGGCTGATAGCCGGCGCTGGCGAAGGCGGCATGCGCTCCCTGCGACTGTCCTACCAGAATAAGTTCATTTTTGAGCGGAAACTGTTTCAGGGCGGCGCGAACGCTGTCAAGTACGCTCCACGCTTCGCCGCGGGCGTTCAGATAGTGGTGCAGCCCGGACGAGCCCAGACCGGCATAATCCGGCGCGACCACCGCATAGCCCAGCGACAGCCAGGTGTTCAGATACTGCTTATCGCGATCGCTGCGCGGGTTTAACGACGGCGCGCAGTGATTCGCCACGCCAACGGTACCGTGAGCCCAGACCACCACCGGCCATCCCCCTTCCGGCGTGGCGCCAAAGGGAATAAAGACCGCCGCGGTATCTTCGCGCGCGGTTTTACCGTTCACGCCGCTGTGGGAAGGATAACGCAGAAAATATTGCTTAGCCGCTTCGCTTAACCCGTTCTCCGCGCTGAGCGGAGAGACGGCATCGGTGCTGTCGGTAGCGGCGCTAGCCGGAACAGCGCTCATGGAAAGCAATAGCAGCGCAGAGGTGGCGGTAAGGAATTTTTTTGAGAGGGAATAAGTCATGACATCCTGTTCCATAATGGGGATGCACTTAGTGTAGACCCTGGCGCCTGAATACCAGCTCAATGAAGCGGGTCATTTTGCTGATTTGCATAAACCCTGAGTGGCTTCGCTTTTTATCCGCCACAAAAATGATATATTTTTATCAATCACCTCACAGGAAGAGAACAATGTCAGCGAAAAAAGTCACCATGAAGGATATAGCCAGAGACGCCAGAGTCGGTATCGCGACGGTGGACAGAGTGTTGAATAAACGAACTCCCGTGAAAGAGAGCACCGAACGTAAAGTGCTTGAGTCCGCCAGGCGCTTAGGCTTTGCGCTCGAACAATCGCAGTATCGGCTGGCAGCCGGTCAGTCGGCGATCCCGCTGAGAATGGGGTTCATCCTGCTGCAGGAGTCGCACTCGTTTTACCATCAACTGGCGCAGGCGCTTGAGCAGGCGGCATTGCCCTGGCATAGTCCGGCACAGGCGCCGGTGTTTCTGCATTATGACATTAACGCCATTGACGACATGGTTGCCGCAATCGCCCGCCTCAGCGAAGAGGTTGACGCAATCGGTATTGTGGCGCTGGATAATCCGCTTATCCGCCATGCCGTTGCTCAGGCCGTTGATAAAGGCGTGCGCGTCTTTACCCTGCTCTCCGATATGAGCATCCCGCAACGCACCGGCTACATTGGGCTGGATAATCAGAAAGCGGGCCGCACCGCCGGTTGGGCGGTGGACAGGCTGTGTCATGGAAGCGGCGAAATCGGCATTATCGTTGGCGATAACCGATTTATTTGTCAGGAAAGCTGCGAGATAAGTTTCCGTTCCTACCTGCGCGAACATGGCAAAGGCGACCGGGTGCTGGAGCCTGTACGCAGCCACGAACGCGCCGATATCGCCCGCCGGGTGACGGAGGAGATGCTGCAGCGTTATCCCGATCTGGAGGCCATCTACGCGCCCTGCGGCGGCGTGGAAGGGATTATCGCCGCGCTGCATGCGCATCAGCGTCAGCATCAGGTCACGCTGATTTGTCATGGCCCGGTAGACCACGGCGAGCTGGCGCTAATCGACGGGACAATCGATCTCATGCTGGCTCATCGGCTTGCCGAATTCGCCTCAGCGACCGTCGATGCCTTTGTCCAGTGCGCTCACCAGCCGCAGGCGACGTTTATTAACGCCCTGCAGCCTTTTGATTTACTCACCAAAGAAAACCTCTGATCGGCGAAAGCGCGGGTATATTCTCCGCGCTCCGCTTCAGCGCTACATTTGATAAAAAACTATCAATTAAAACATCAAAATAAACCTTGAATTCCATCAAAGAATTTAAATTTCATGATTGTTGAAGATGAAATTTTCATTCAATACTGGTCATGTTTTCTCCTCATCTGAAAAGGAAGCCATCATGACCATACATATTGCCAACGCGCCGTGCAGCTGGGGCGTCGATGATCCCAAAAATCCTTACCTGCCGCCGTGGACCAAGGTGCTGGAAGAGGCGGCGACGGCCGGTTATAAAAGTATTGAACTGGGGCCGTGGAGCTATCTGCCGACCCGAGCCGATGAACTCAGCGCCGCGCTGAATAAGCAGGGGCTGTCGCTGGTGGCCGGAACGATCTTTGACGATCTGGTCAGCGAAGAGAACTTTGCGAACATTGTCGCACTGACGCATAACATTTGCCGCAACCTGTCGCAGGTTCCATCGGCGGAAAAGACGCCGGGCAACCTCTTCCAGCCGCCTTATCTGGTGATTATTGATTTTGGCAATCCGCTGCGGGCGAAATACGCCGGACACAGCGAACTGGCCCCCCGCCTCTCTCCCGCCGACTGGCAGCGGATGATCGGCCATATTATTACCATCAGCCAACTGGCGTGGCAGGAGTACGGCGTTCGCCCGGTTATCCATCCTCACGCCGGCGGCTGCATCGAGTTTGCCGACGAAATCGACCTGCTCGCGGCGCAAATCCCCCATAATGTTGCCGGATTGTGTCTCGACACCGGCCATCTCTTCTATTCGGGTATGGACCCCGTCAGCTGGCTGGATCGCCATTTTGATCGCCTTGACTACCTGCACTTTAAAGATGTCGATCCGCAGGTATTCAGGAGCGTGATTTCCCGCGGCATCGACTTCTTCTCTGCCTGCGCGGAGGGCGTGATGTGTCCGCTCGGCAGCGGCGCCATTGATTATCCGGCGGTACGCGCCTTTCTCGACAAACGCGGCTATCAAGGCTGGATCACCATTGAGCAAGAGCGCGACCCGCGCAACGTTGAGGGCAGCCTTAAGGCGGTCACGGAAAGCCTGCGCTACCTGCATTCGGTTGGTTTTTAATCGGGAGATGAAACATGATTAACGGTATTAAACCTGTTGGCCGGTCGTTACGCTGGGGTATGGTGGGCGGCGGCGGAAGCAGCCAGATTGGTTATATTCACCGCTCCGCGGCGCTGCGCGACGGCACGTTTACCCTGCTGGCCGGGGCCTTCGATATTGACGCTCAGCGCGGGCGTGAGTTTGGCCAGCAGCTGGGCGTGGAGGCCGGGCGCTGTTACCCCGACTACGAAACGCTGTTTCGCGAAGAGGCCGCGCGGGAGGACGGTATTGAAGCGGTTTCCATCGCTACGCCGAACAATACCCACTACGCCATTTGCCGCGCGGCGCTGGAGGCCGGATTGCATGTGGTCTGCGAAAAACCGCTCTGTTTTACCGGCGAAAAGGCCGATGCGCTGGTGGCCCTGAGCGAAAAACAGCGCAAAATCATCGGCGTGACTTACGGCTACGCCGGTCATCAGCTGATTCTGCAGGCGCGGCAGATGATTGAGCAGGGGCTGCTGGGCGAGATACGCATTATCAATATGCAGTTCGCCCACGGTTTTCATAACCAGCCTGTGGAGCAGGAAAACCCCAGTACCCGCTGGCGAGTGGACCCGAAGTTTGTTGGTCCCAGCTACGTTCTGGGCGATCTCGCCACTCACCCGCTGTTTCTGGCGGAGACCATGGCGCCGAAGCTCAATATCACTCGCCTGATGTGCTCCCGCCAGAGCTTTGTCAAAAGCCGCGCGCCGCTGGAGGATAACGCGCATGTGCTGATGGAGTACGACAACGGCGCCGTGGGTTCGATGTGGTGCTCGGCGGTCAACAGCGGCTCAATGCACGGGCAGAAAGTCCGTATCGTCGGAGAAAAAGCCAGCCTTGAGTGGTGGGATGAACAGCCGAATCAGCTGCGCTATGAGATTCAGGGCGAGCCGGTGCGCATTCTCGAACGAGGTATGCCCTATCTGGACCCGCTGGCTCTGCACGATGACCGGATCGGCGGTGGCCATCCCGAAGGGCTGTTTGAGGCCTGGTCGAATTTGTACCGCCGCTTCGCCATCGCCATGGATGCTACCGATCGTTGCGACACTGCTTTGCTGGAAAACTTCTGGTACCCGGATGCCAAAGCCGGTGCGCTCGGCGTGCATTGGGTTGAGAACTGCGTCCGTTCAGCAGACAGTGGCGCCCGCTGGGTCGATTTCCATTAATCCATAAATAATATTTGCCGGGCGGCGGCTGACGCCTTGCCCGGCCAAAGAGAATCGGGCCGTTCTGCGCCCGGCAAGACGCCACCCGCCACTGGGCCAAAATGATGCACAACGGCCATTTATCGCAGTGTCTTAACGTGACAGTGTCACCAACTCTCAGCAAATTCACAGCATTGTAATCAAAAAGCGAATGTCGTATAACAGGTGCCAAACCGAGGGGTGTCCCGTGAGGGCTGAGATGGCGTAAGCCGAACCCTTTGAACCTGATCTGGGTCATGCCAGCGAAGGGACGGGTCGGCATTTCCGCCAGTTTTGCGCCATTGCCTGTTCACACTTCTTTCAGCACGCCCGGATCTCCCTATTATCAGGAGGTCCTGTGATTCTTCCCGCATTTACTCAGGGTATTTATGGTCGTCTGCGCCTGCAGGCCGGTGCTGACTGGCAGCGCTACATCGCCCATCCCTTCCTGCGCCAGCTTGCCGACGGCACCCTTCCCGAACCCGCTTTCCGTCGCTATCTGACGCAGGATTACCTGTTCCTGATCCACTTTGCACGCAGCTACGCGCTGCTGGTGAGCAAGCTGCGTACCCTCGCGGAAATGCGCGTTGCCGCCGCGTCCATGAACGCCATTCTCGACGAACTGCCGCTGCACGTCGGCTACTGTACGGGATGGGGGCTGGATGAAGCGACGATGGCGGCTGAAGAGGAAGCCGCTGAAACGGTAAATTATACCCGCTACGTACTGGACATTGGCCACGCCGGCGATGCGCTGGATCTACTGGCGGCGCTGATGCCCTGCGTGGCCGGCTATGCGGAAATCGGCCTCGGTCTGCTGCACGACCCGGCGACCCGGCTGACTGCCAACCCGTATGCCTCGTGGATCCGCAACTATGGTGATGAGGGCTACCTTAACGGCGTCAATGCAGCCTTAAACCTGCTGGAAACCCTCTGGCAGCAGCGCGGCGGTGAAGCGCGTTTTGCCGAACTCAGCGCCATTTTCACGACCGCTACGCGCCTGGAGGCTAACTTCTGGCAAATGGGCCTTAACGCCCTCGCGGAGCGCCAGGCGTGATGGCTCCCGGCATCGAAGTACGCGGACTGAGCCTGCGCTTTGGTTTACGACCGATCTTCGACAATTTGACGTTCTCTATTCCTGGCGGCCAGTGGAGCTCGCTGCTGGGGGCCAGCGGCGCCGGTAAAACCAGCCTCCTGCGCATCATCGCCGGGCTGGCGAAAGCCTCTGGGGGCGAAGTTCGCGCCAGCGATGGCCTGGCGATTGCCGGACGCCTGGCGTGGATGGGGCAAAAAGATCTGCTTTACCCGTGGCTAAGCGTGCGCGACAACGTCTCGCTGGGGGCGCGCCTGCGCGGGGAGCGCATCGATCACCTGCGCGTGACCACGCTGCTACAGCAGGTTGGGCTTGAACACTGCGCCGATGACCGCCCGGCCGCTCTCTCCGGCGGCATGCGTCAGCGTGCGGCGCTGGCGCGTACGCTCTACGAAGACCGGCCCATCGTGCTGATGGACGAGCCCTTTTCCGCGCTCGACACGATCACCCGCACGCGTATTCAGTCCCTGGCCGCCCGGCTGTTGGTGAACCGGACCGTTGTACTGATCACCCACGATCCGATGGAAGCCTGCCGTCTGAGCCACCGTCTGCTCGTCCTTTCCCCGGCCCCCGGCGGGATTGACGACACGCATCGCTTGTCCGGCATACCGCCGCGCGCGCCGGACGATCCGGCGCTATTAGCCGGTCAGGCGGAGTTGCTGCAACAGCTGATAAGGGCTAACGAATGAGCGCAAAACTGTTTCGCGCCGCCGTGGTGTTCTGCGGCCTGCTCCTGATTTGGTGGCTGGTGACCCGCAGCGGCATTCCCGCCTTTCTGCTGCCTTCGCCTTCGGCAGTGGCAAGCGCCCTGTGGGTCAACCGCGCCTACCTCGGTGGGCACACGCTGATCACATTAAGCGAGATCCTCAGCGGTCTCGCGCTCGGCGTTCTGCTCGGCGTGATACTGGCGCTGTGCATGATTGTTTCGCCGCGCCTTCAGCGTTGGCTGATGCCGTTGGTGCTGACCAGCCAGGCGATCCCGGTCTTTGCCCTTGCCCCGCTGCTGGTGCTGTGGTTCGGCTTCGGGATGAGCGCCAAGGTTATGATGGCGGTGCTGGTGATCTTCTTTCCCGTCACCTCGGCGTTTTTTGACGGCCTGCGCCGGGTTAACCAGGACTATCTTGACCTCGCGCGCACCATGGGCGCCTCTTTTGGCGCGCAGCTGCGCCACGTCCGCATGATGGCTGCCCTTCCGGCCCTCGGTTCCGGTCTGCGGATGGCGGCCGCCGTTGCGCCCATCGGGGCGATTATCGGCGAATGGGTCGGTTCAGCCGAAGGACTGGGCTACGTCATGCTTAACGCCAATGCCCGTCTGCAAACCGATATCTGCTTTGCAGCCCTGTTTATTCTGGTGCTACTGACCGTCCTGCTGTGGCTGGCGGTGGATGCTTTTTTACACCGGCTGATTAACTGGACGCCGGAATGACGCTCTTAAATAAAAGGACTAACCATGCGTAAACGTATTTATGCCGGTATCACGCTTGCCGCGCTGTTCAGCGGTCAGGCGCTGGCCAATGAAAAACTCACCCTGGTGCTGGACTGGTATATCAATCCCGACCACGCGCCGATCGTGGTGGCTGAACAGATTGGCGCCTTTAAAGAGGCGGGTCTGGACGTTAAAATTGTGCCACCGTCCGACCCGGCGCTGCCGCCGCGATTAGTCGCCGCCCGCCAGGCGGACCTGGCGATTACCTACCAGCCGCAGGTGCATTTTTTTGCCGATGAAGGTCTGCCGCTGGTCCGCGTCGGCACGCTGATTAATTCACCGCTGAACACGGTGATCGCGCTGGATAAAAGCATCAAATCTCCCGCCGATCTGCAGGGCAAAAAAGTGGGGTATTCGGTAAGCGGAATCGAACAAGCGACGCTGGCCACTATGGCACAGCACGCGAAAATCGATCCCAAAAGCATCAAGCTCATCAATGTTAACTTTCAGCTGACCAGCGCCCTGCTGGCCGGACAGGTCGATGCGGTGATTGGCGGCTATCGTAATATCGAAGCGCTGGAACTGCAGCTTCAGGGGAAAGATCCGCAGGTGATGAACGTCGAGGATTACGGCGTCCCGGCCTACGATGAGCTGGTGATTGTCGCCAACCGGGACGACGTCAACGCGCCGAAAATCAGGACGTTCCTGCAAGCGCTGCAAAAAGGCGTTGCTTACCTTCGCGCTCATCCGCAGGAAACCTGGCAGGCGTTTGCCGACGCGCATCCTGAACTTAACACGGAGCTGAACAAGCAGGCCTGGCTGAAAACTCTTCCTCTGTTTGCCAGCGATCCGGCAGCGCTGGATAAACCTCGTTATGAAGCTTATGAACAGTTTTTATATAACAACAAGTTGGTGAAAAAAGTCACACCTTTAACGAATTATGCGGTTGAACTGCACTAAGTCATACCATTGCTGGCGGAAATCTTTCGCCAGCAATAGCCAGGCGGCAGTAATAAAAATTGCGAGAATCCCTCACTAATAATTACAATTTTAAAGGTCTTTCATCCTTTAAAACACTTCTTTTTTATCAATGCGTTATGCGTTAATTTTGCAGTGTAAAAATAACGTAAATATAGCTTAATCAATAAAACGTTGAACGCGGTTCTAAAAAGCCATATATTGTGCCCGCTTTAATGCATGGCGATTCATTTTCTTACACCATTTTATTCAACCAGCGCTCAACCGTAACGCTGGTTGTGGGAGTGATATGATGACGGATAAAGTCCGTATTGATACTTTAGGCGCAGATTTATTAGATGCAAACAACGATACCTTTTTGGCCCGTCAGGCTGAATTCGAATCGAATGTCAGGAGCTACCCGCGCAAGCTGCCCCTTGCGATTACTAAAGCGGAAGGCGTCTGGCTGACCGATGCGGATAACAAACAGTATCTCGACTGCCTTGCCGGCGCAGGTACTCTGGCTCTCGGTCACAACCACCCTGATGTGCTGCAGAGCATCCAAAGTGTCATTACCAGCGGCTTGCCGTTACATACTCTCGATCTCACCACTCCGTTAAAAGATCGCTTCTCTGAATACCTGCTTTCCCTGCTGCCGGGCGAAGGTAAAGAATACTGCCTGCAGTTCACCGGTCCCTCCGGCGCTGACGCCGTAGAAGCGGCGCTGAAGCTGGCGAAAAAATACACCGGCCGTACTTCCGTAATCAGCTTCTCCGGCGGTTACCACGGGATGACCCACGGCGCGCTGTCCGTCACCGGTAACCTGTCGCCCAAAGCGGCGGTTAACGGCATGATGCCGGAAGTGCAGTTTATGCCTTACCCGCACCAGTACCGCTGCCCGCTGGGTATCGGCGGTGAGGCCGGCGTAAAAGCGCTGACCTACTACTTCGAAAACCTGATTAACGACGTCGAAAGCGGCGTGCGTAAACCGGCGGCGGTGATCCTTGAAGCCGTTCAGGGTGAAGGCGGCGTGAACCCGGCTCCGGTCGAGTGGCTGCAGCGCATCCGTAAAGTGACTCAGGAACACGGCATTCTGCTGATCGTCGATGAAGTTCAGGCGGGCTTTGCGCGTACCGGTAAATTCTTCGCCTTCGAACACGCGGGCATCGAGCCGGACATTATCGTGATGTCGAAAGCCGTCGGCGGCGGCCTGCCGCTGGCCGTTCTCGGTATCAAAAAGCAGTTCGACGCCTGGGAACCGGGTCACCACACCGGCACCTTCCGCGGCAACCAGCTGGCGATGGCGACCGGCCTGACCACCCTGCGCCACCTGAAAGACAATAACATTGCGGATAAAACCGCCGCTCAGGGCGAATGGCTGAAGGGCAAGCTGGCCGAGATGCAGAAACGCTATCCGGTGATTGGCCACGTTCGCGGTCTGGGCCTGATGATCGGTATTGAGATCGTTAAACCGAACGAAGCGCCGGATCACATGGGCTGCTACCCGGCGGACGGCGAACTCTCCGCCCTGCTGCAGAAGAAATGCTTCGAAGCGGGCGTGATCCTCGAGCGCGGCGGTCGCCACGGCTGCGTGCTGCGTCTGCTGCCGTCCCTGCTGATCAGCAACGCTGAGCTGGAAATTTTCTTCGACAAATTTGAACAGGCCCTGCTGGCCGCCGGCGTAAAACCGGTCTGAGTGGAGTAAGTGACCGCAATGTCCAAGTTGAATCCGATTCTTGCTGGTTCCGCACAGAGTATTGATGCCTATCAGCAAGCGATCGCCCAGACCAGCCAGGCTGTCGCGCAGTGGTTGCAGCAGCCTGAAATGTATCAGGGGAAAAGCGTTGACGAACTGCGTGAGCGCATCACCCTTGATTTCAACGAACAGGGTCTGGGCAACCAGGCGGCGATTGAACGTGCGATCGAGTACTTCCTGAAAGACAGCCTGTCGGTACATCACCCGCAGTGCGTGGCGCATCTACACTGCCCGAGCCTGGTGATTAGCCAGGCGGCGGAAGTGCTGATTAACGCCACCAACCAGAGCATGGACTCCTGGGATCAAAGCCCGTCAGCCACCATCATTGAGATCAAGCTTATTGAATGGCTGCGTGCGCAGGTCGGCTACGGCGCTGGCGATGCGGGCGTGTTCACCAGCGGCGGTACCCAGAGCAACATGATGGGCCTGATGCTGGCGCGCGATGCCTTCTTTGCCCGCCAGGGCCACTCCATCCAGCAGGATGGTCTGCCGGGCGATGTTCGTCGCTACAAAGTACTGTGTTCTGAAAACGCCCACTTCTCGGTGCAGAAGAATATGGCGCTGATGGGCCTCGGCTACCGTTCCGTGACGCTGGTGAAAACCGACCAATTCGCGCGGATGGACGTGGCGGACCTGAAAGCGAAAATCGCCGAGGCTCAGGCTAACGGCGAGCAGATTATGGCGATTGTCGCTACCGCTGGTACTACCGACGCGGGGGCCATTGACCCACTGCGAGAAATCGCGGCTGTCGCGGCAGAGCATCAGATCTGGCTGCACGTTGACGCAGCCTGGGGCGGCGCGCTGCTGATGTCTGAGAAGTATCGCGATCGTCTGGACGGCATTGACTTAGTGGATTCCATCACTCTGGATTTCCATAAGCAGTTCTTCCAGACCATCAGCTGCGGCGCGTTTCTGTTAAAAGAAGCCCGTCACTACGAGCTGATGCGCTATCAGGCGGCCTATCTGAACTCTGAGTTCGATGAAGAGCATGGCGTACCGAACCTGGTGTCCAAATCGCTGCAGACCACCCGCCGCTTCGACGCGCTGAAGCTGTGGATGGGTCTTGAGGCGCTGGGCCAGAAGCAGTACGCGGAAATCATCGATCACGGCGTGACGATGGCGCTGAACGTAGCGGATTATGTCGAAACGCAGCCGACGCTGGAACTGGTGATGCAGCCGCAGCTGGCGAGCGTGCTGTTCCGTTCCCGTCCGCAGCAGATGGCGGGCAGCGACGACGCCGCCATCGCCCTGCTCAACCAGCGGGTAGGCGATGCGCTGCTGGCCTCCGGCCGCGCTAACGTCGGGGTGACCGAGCACAACAGCGTTACCTGCCTGAAGCTGACCTTGCTGAACCCGATCGTTACGTTAGATGACGTGAAGGTGCTGCTGAGCCTGGTCGATCGCACCGCCCAGGAGCTGCTGGCGCAGTAAGCTTTTCGCATTGACCACGAAAGCCGATAACTTACCTTATCGGCTTTTTTATTGGGTTTCGCCCTGAGCTTGTGACGTTGTCACGCCATTTCCCGGGGGCGGCGCAAGGCGCCTGCCCGGGCTACAGTCCTGCAGACTGCTGAGGACGCGTAGCCCGGACAGATGCGCAGCATCGCCTCCGGGAAATTCTGCCACTTCGGGCGCTTTCCCCGGAGGCGTTATATCTGCGCCGGACGTGCGATGGCGCGATGTTGTCGCACCGGGTATCGACTCTCCTTTCCGATACACGGTGAGACAAACAAACGATCAGGCGAGATAACGTGCCGCTGGCTCAGATTGCACGAAAGCGGGCAGCATAGCCTGACGCGTCGCGTTCAGCGTCTGCCACTGCGTTTCGTCCTGCAGCGGCGGTATGGTGACCAATTCGCGGCGGTCAAAACCGACCAGGGCGGCATCCACCAGTTTCTCCACCTCCATAACGCCGGGAATGGCGTTGACATCTTTACCGCTATGCTGCCAGATTTCGGTACGGGTGGCCGCAGGCAGGACCGCCTGCACGTATACGCCCTTCGCGCTTAGCTCAACGTCGAGCCCCTGCGAAAGAAACAGCACAAACGCTTTTGTCGCGCCGTATACGGTCAGGCCCATTTCCGGGCCCAGCCCAACCACCGATGCAATATTGACGATGGACCCTGTTCCAGCCCGAGCCAAACGCGGTGCGATAGCGTTTGCCAGGCGGGTCACGGCAGTAACGTTGAGGGTAATCAGCCGAGTGATATCGGCGCTGCTCTGGTTAAGAAAATCGCCGGGTATCGACGTGCCGGCATTGTTAATCAGTATCCCAATTTGTGCGTCTTCCCGCAGTCGCTGCTCGACGGCGGTAATGTCGCTATCCTGGGTTAAGTCGGCCTGCAGGATGTCGACCTGAACGCCGGTTTCACCGCGCAGCCGCTCGGCCAGCGCCGTCAGCCGCTCGAGATGACGCGCAACGAGCACCAGGTCATGACCGCGGCGAGCAAAACGTTCGGCATAGACTGCGCCAATACCTGTCGATGCCCCGGTCACCAGTACTGCTGATTGACTACTCATAACGACACTCCTGAATTATACATGATGGTCGTCATGTATAATGGCACGAGCTGGGTAAGCTGTAAATATTGTTATATGATGGTCATCATAAATAATTTATCGCAGGAACACGCCATGAGAGTGAGCAGAAAACAGGTTGAAGAGAATAAGCAGACAATCCTGACCGCCGCCGGCCGGTTGTTTCGTGAGCGCGGTTTTGACGCGGTCACGGTCACCGATATTATGAAATCAGCCGGTCTGACCCACGGCGGATTTTACGGCTACTTTAAATCGAAGGATGACCTGATCGCACAAACCCTTGCTGAACTGAAGATAGAGAGCGAAGCGGCGGATAACGACGTCGAATCGCTTATCGCACGTTATCTCTCACCCGAGCACCGGGATAATTTTGCCAGCGGTTGCCCGCTGGCAGCGCTGGCGGCGGAGACCATCCGCCAGTCTGAATCCGCACGCGATGAAATGACCGCGCGACTGCAGCAGCAGATAGCTTATCTCAGCGAAGCGATTAATGAGAAAAACCCGGAAAAGAGCCGTCGTGCGGCGATAGGCAACTGGTCTGCCATGGTCGGGGCGTTGATTCTGGCGCGAATGACCGCTGATTCGGCGTTTTCAGATGAAATCCTGCGTGAAACGGCGGCCTGGCTTGAGGAAAACCAGCGCTAACGTTACGCCGTTTCCCGATCCGGCGGCAGATAGCCGGCAACAAAGCGGGTCAAAATCGCCGAGGCCACCGGGCTTTCCTCAACCTCAAGGCTCAGCTTATCCGGGTCAATACCTTCGTTGCGCAGTGCCGCCTGACGGTACGCGATCAGCGAGCGGGCAATCGCCGGCGTGATTTCCGGGTGGAACTGGGTGGAGACGGCATGGGCGCCGTAGCGCACAATCTGGTGCGGATCGTGCTGCGACGAGGCCAGCACCGTCGCCCCCGGCGGTAATCGGGTGACCGTTTGCATATGGGTAAGATGCGCGCTGAACGGCGCCGGATTATCGGCCAGAAGACGATCCGCCCGCCCGCTTTCTGACAGCGAAATGGTTTTGCTTCCGGCCTCGCGCCCGGCAGGATGATAATCCACATCACCGCCCAGCGCATGCGCCATCAGCTGATGCCCGTAGCAGACGCCGAACAGCGGCATCTCTATCGCCATTGCCTCGCGGATCCAGGCCGCGGTCATTTCGCTCCACGGCAGGCGTTCGGTCACCATATCCCATGAGCCGGTAATCACCGCGACGGTCGCGTTATCCGGGGCGGGAAGCGTCTCCCCGGCAAACACTCGCGCCACGCTGATTTTATTGCGCCACGGCGCCAGTAAATGAGCAAACCAGGAGGGAAGATCGCCGTGGTCGGAGGCGATTTCATCCGGCGGGGTGCCGGTCTGCACAATGAGAAGCGTATTTCGGCTTAACGACATCGGAGGGCCTTTTTTCACAACAACACAGAGCCCTACTATGAGCAAAAGCGCCAGCGGCGGCAAATAACCAATCCGCTAACGCTTATGCTCCGGGCGAATAACGTCTATTGCGCGTCCGCGCTCTCCACCTGCGGCACCGCAGCCGCAGCACCCTGTTCAGCCGGCGCGTTTGCCGGGTCAAAGATATGGTCGAGGATGGCGCGTGCCGTCGGTCCTGCCACTACGCCATCGCCGCCGCCGTTCTCCAGAATCAGCGCCATCGCCACCTTCGGATGCTGATACGGCGCAAACAGGGTGTAGAAGATATGGTCGCGCAGGCGCACCGGGATCATCTTCGCGTTGTAGGTCTGATTCTCCTTCAGGCTGAAGACCTGGGACGTCCCCGATTTTGCCGCGATCTGGTACGGCGCGGTATGGAACAGCTTATAGCCGGTGCCGTTTGGCAGGTTCGCCATGCCGTACATACCGTTGCGCACCACGTCCCAGTATGGCGAATGCGGATCGCCAATCTGCGGCAGATTCTGCGGTGGCTGATAGCGCTCGACCCTATTCCCCTGCTTCATGGAGTAAAGCAGATGCGGATTTTGCACTTTGCCGTTATTTATCAGGGTCGTCAGCGCTTTAACCATCTGGATCGGCGTGGCAATCCAGTAGCCCTGGCCGATGCCGACGGAAATGGTATCCCCCTGATACCACGGTTTTTTATGCACCCGCTGTTTCCACTCCCGGCTCGGTAGCACCCCGGCAAACTCTTCGTTAAGATCGATACCGGTAGACTGACCGTAACCGAACTTGCTCAGCCACTCGTGAATACGGTCGATCCCCATCTCAAACGCCACCTGATAGAAAAACGTATCCGCCGACTCTTCGATCGCTTTGGTGACGTTAAGCATGCCGTGGCCGCTCTTCAGCCAGTCGCGGTAGCGGCGCTGGGTTCCCGGCAGCGTCCACGTCGGCGCGCCGAAGAAGGAGGTGGTTGGCGTGATCACCCCCGCCGATAGCGCTGACAGCGCCATGTAGGGCTTCACCGTCGACGCGGGCGGATAGAGCCCCTGGGTGACACGGTTAATAAGCGGACGGTCGGGGTTTTCGAGCAGCGAACGATAGGCCTGGTAGCCAATGCCTCTGACAAAGGGATTCGGGTCATAGCTGGGGCTGGAAACCATCGCCAGCACGCCGCCGTCGCGCGGATCGACGGCGACCACCGCCGCGCGCTGCCCCTTCAGCACCGACTCGATATACTGCTGCAGATGCAAATCCAGCGTCAGGTAGATGTTCTTCCCGGCCACCGGCGGCACCTCTTTTAGCAGACGCACCACCCGCCCGTGGTTATCCACCTCAACTTCCTGATAACCGGTGGTGCCGTGCAGCGCTTTCTCATAGTAGCCTTCGATGCCCTGCTTACCGATATTATGGTCGGCGGCGTAGTTCTCTTCTTCGCCGGCTTTGGCCAGCTTTTGCAAATCGCTGTCGTTGATCTTCGAGACATAGCCAACTACGTGCGCCAGCTCGGCGCCGTAGGGATAAGCGCGCTGCTGGTAGCTCTCTACGGTAACGCCGGGAAAATGGAACTCATTGACGGCAAAACGCGCCACCTCAACATCGCTCAGGTCCGATTTTAAGGTCACCTCTTTGTAGCGGCTGGTGTGGTGCATATCGTCGCGGAAGTCGGCGATATCCTGCGGGGTTAAATCAACAATCGGCGTCAGCTGCTGCAGCAGCGCCGTCATATCGGCGATTTTGCTCGGGATCACCTGCAAACGGTAGAGGGTAATATTTTGTACCAGCGGGATGCCGTTGCGGTCGAAAATCAGCCCGCGGCTCGGCGCGATGGGCAGCATTTTAATGTCGTTCTGGTTTGAACGGGTCTGATAAAAGTCGTGCTGCTCTACCTGCAGGCGGTAGAGGTTAACAATCAGGACAGCAAAGCAGACCACCACCAGTAGAAACGCAATGACGGCACGGCGGATAAATAGCATCTCTTCCGCTGAATGGTCGCGAATTTCATCTCTCATAAGGGACATTAGCGGGCATTTACCTGGGTTACAAAGGGCCTGAAAAAGGAAAAGCGGGGAAGAATAGCGTTATCGCAGCGGGAGCCCTACCGAAAGGTTGCTAATGATTTGGCAGAAATGTATCAGCATGTTAGAGATTTAAAGTGACACTGTCACTGAAATAACCTCCATCGTAAGATCGACGGAGGCGAATGGCTAGCGCGCTTTTTCACTGACCGTCATGGTGAATCGCGTCACCGTTTCGCCGGCGTTAGCGTAGCTATGCGGAGCGTCGGTACGTGCGACGGCTGAATCACCGGCGGGAATCAAATAGAGGCTGTCGTTCACCGTTAATGTCAGGGCACCCTCGGTCACAAAAAGCAGCTCCGTGGTCCCTTCTCCGTGGCCCGGAGAAGTAAAAATTTCGCCCGGATAAAGACTCCACTGCCAGAGTTCCACCATATCTGGACCGCTGGTTCCGGCCAGCAGTCGCGCGTGGCCGCCCTGTTCACCCTGCCACAGCGTGGGGATATCGCCTGCGGCGATCGCCTTTACCGGCGGCGCGGAGGCAACATTGACGAAATCGGCCACCGCAACGCCCATGGCTGACGCCAGACGGCATAACAGCGCAATGCTCGGGTTAGCCCGGCAGGCTTCAATGTCTACCAGCATCCCTTTGCTGACGCCCGCGCGCCTTGATAGCTCGTCGAGGGAGATCTTCTTTTCCGCCCGATAGCGCTTAATGCGCGCCGCAACGGCTTCATTGATGCTGGCGGCATCAGCACCCGCCCCGGTCGTTATATTGACTTTTTTGGTCATCGGTCGATATCATGCTTTAAAATAGTCGTTAAAGGATTATCCAATGAATAACGTATTACCGTCAATCAGCCCACAGGTGTCGGCGCTGGCTCCCGGCTTTCGCGCCCTGAGCATTGATGTTATCTCTGCTCCCGTACGCGCGCCGCAGGTTGGTGCAGAAGCGCTCCATTCCGCCTGCCGTGCGGTTATCGCCGGTGAGCCGCAGTGGGCGGAAGCACATTTGCAGGCCTGGAACGAGGTATTCCGCGCCTTTGGCGCAAAGCCTAAGCGCACGCCCTGCTCGGCGGAAGCCTTGCGCAGGCGGGTGCTGCGCGATGGCGAAATGGCAGCGCTCGATCCGATCGTCGATCTCTATAATGCGGTGAGCCTGCGCTACGCCGTGCCGGTCGGTGGGGAAAATCTGGCGGCTTACGTTGGCGTCCCGCAACTGAAGATTGCCGACGGCAGCGAGCCGTTCGATACCGTCAAAGAGGGAAAGATCGTCTTCGAAAACCCCGACGCGGGTGAAGTGGTCTGGTGCGATGACGCAGGGGTGACCTGCCGACGCTGGAACTGGCGACAGGGAGTACGCACTCGCCTGAGCGTAGAGAGTCCGCGGATGTGGTTTATTCTTGAAAGTCTGCCGGAAATGCCGCTTAGCGCGCTTCATGAGGCGGGAGAAATGCTGATGGCCGGTCTACTGTCGATGATGCCCGAAGCGAAAATGCATTCGCAGTTGATAACGGCCGACGTCTGGCTGACAGGGGGCGCCCGGTAGCGTATCGCTACCGGGCAAAACAGATGTCTCTCTACTGCTTATCTTCCGCTGCGGCTACTGAACTGGAGCGATAAATAAAGAACAACGCCAGCCCCAGACAGACGATCGCCCCCAGCCTGCCCGGGGAGAAAGCGATGGCGTCATTTCCCAGCCAGCCGAAATTATCAATCAGCAGGCTCATGGCCAGTTGGCCAAAAATCACCGCTACCGTGGCCGTCGCGGTGCCGATACGCTGAACCGCCAGCACCATAATCACGATATAGGGTACACCGCAAAACGCCCCCAGCAGCTGCCATTTCGGCACATCGAGCAGCGTCATCGTCTGGTGAGGCTCAAAATACAAAATCAGCAGCGCGGTGATCAATCCTCCCACGGCAAAGGTGAGAAATGCGCTACGAAACACGCCAACCTGACTACCTAAACGGCCGTTGATCGCCGCCTGCATACTCAGCATCGCGCCGCCGACCAGCGCCAACAAAATCATTATGCTACTCATTTTACAACCTCAGCTTGTGGCAATCAGAACCAGGGCGACAACGATTAACAGCAGAGCAATAAGCCGCCGCCCATCGATTTTACGTTTTGGCGAACCGAACAGACCGTAATGGTCGATCAGCAGGCTTTTACAGACCTGGCCGGCAAGAATGCCGATCATGGTCATAGCGATACCGATCACCGGTACGGCAACGGTTAAAATGACGACGTAAATGGGGCCCAGCACGCCTCCGGTGAGCTGCCAGCCGGGTAAAGAGAAAAATGAGGGGCTCTGGCGCGGGCCAAACAGCAGCATCAGCAAAAACGTGAGGGCGCTCCCGACGCCAAATATACTGAACGTCGCCCATAAATCCCCTACCTGACCGGCCAGCGGTCCCAGTAGCCCGGCTTCGACGGACAGACCCATGCCGCCGGCAATCACCAGAAAAATCAGTAATAACTGCATCATTAAATTCCGCTTATTAATCAGGCGGCAGAGCATAAAACAGCGAAGTAGTGTGAAAAACGGTACAATCAGGGAAACACTTTTGCGGATATTGCATAAATGAGCGATGCGGGTAATGTGAATTTTCGGGCGCTACAGCTGTTCATCGCCGTGTACGACAGCCAGAGCTTTTCCGTGGTGGCGCGACGGGAAGGCGTTTCCCCGTCCATGGTGTCGCGCGTCATTCATCAGCTTGAAGACTCCCTCGGCCAACAGCTGTTTTATCGTAATACCCGCGCAGTGGTGCCCACCGAAGCCGGACGTCTTTTTGCCGAACATGCCAGAGGCATCAGCGAACAGTTCAGCGCCGCCAGACGCGACCTGCAGGATCGGAGCCTTGAGCCTGGGGGGCTGGTGCGAATCAACGCCCCGGTCTACTTTGGCCAGCGCCATATTGCGCCATGGCTACCGGGTCTGAGCGAACGTTATCCACAAATGCAAATTGAGCTGGCGCTGACCGATGATTTTATCGATCCGCACCGGGAGGCGACCGATGTTATTTTCCGCATCGGTAGCCTGCCCGATTCCAGCGTTCATGCCAGAGTGCTGGGGATGCAGCATCACTATCTGGTTGCCGCCCCGCGCTATCTGCAGCGTCGCGGTGTTCCGCAGCGGCCGGAAGATCTTCGCCAGCACAGTACGCTGGTGTACAGCGGTTCAAACGGGCCTAACCGCTGGTTATTTCGCCTCGCGGAAGGCGAATGGGTTCACTATCCGCAAACCCCGCAGCTGGCATCCAATAACGCCGATGCGTTGCTGACCGCCGCGCTGGGCGGCATGGGGGTAGTACTTTTTCCCGACTGGATGGTCAACGAAGCCATTGGCGCGGGAAGACTGATTCATTTGATGCCTCATTACACCGCCGCGATTAGCAGCACGCCTTCGCCAGTGTCGGCGATTTATCCTCACGCTCGCCACCCTTCGCTAAACGTACGGACGGTAATTGACTATTTTGTCGACGTTTTTGGTACGCCTTTATACTGGCAGCGCTAAGCTTTTTTACGCATGAAAATTGTCGTAACGCAAACAATGCGTCTTCCCCGGCGCTGAAGCGGTTTTAACGATTCCTTTACCCTGAGGTTCCTATTATTGTGTTCGCGTTAATACCGAAAACTAATCATTCAACAATGACATATGTTCGGTTTTTACAAGAGTAATTGAACGGAATTATCTATTAAATCCGTAGTTTTATTCACATATCGTTTACTCGAAGCAGTGTATATCGTAATGGCATTCACAAAAGCAAACGGAGCCTGATATGAGCACGTCAAACGATCCATCGAACACCCCATCCGCAGGGAAATGCCCTTTTCACGCCGAAACGCCAACGCCAACGCAGAGCGCGGGCGGTGGTACCGGCAACCGCGACTGGTGGCCTAATCAGCTACGCGTCGATTTGCTGAACCAGCACTCCAATCGCTCTAACCCGCTGGGGGAGAACTTTAACTATCGGGAAGAGTTTAAAAAGCTCGACTATTCAGCGCTGAAAGCCGACCTGCATGCCCTGCTCAATGACTCGCAGGAGTGGTGGCCAGCGGACTGGGGCAGCTATATCGGGCTGTTTATTCGTATGGCATGGCACGGCGCCGGTACCTACCGCACCGTTGACGGTCGCGGCGGCGCCGGACGCGGTCAGCAGCGTTTCGCTCCGCTCAACTCCTGGCCGGATAACGTCAGCCTCGATAAGGCCCGTCGCCTGCTGTGGCCGATAAAACAGAAATACGGTCAGAAAATCTCCTGGGCCGACCTCTATATGCTGGCGGGCAACGTGGCGCTGGAAAATTCCGGCTTCCGTACTTTTGGCTTCGGGGCTGGCCGCGAAGACGTTTGGGAACCGGATCTGGATGTTGACTGGGGTAATGAAACCGAATGGCTGGCTCACCGCCATCCGGAAAGCCTGAATCAGCAGGCCATTGGCGCCACTGAAATGGGTCTGATTTACGTTAACCCGGAAGGCCCCAACGCCAGCGGCGACCCGCTCTCCGCAGCCGCAGCGATTCGCGCTACCTTCGGTAATATGGCGATGAATGATGAAGAGATCGTCGCGCTGATCGCCGGTGGCCATACGCTGGGTAAAACGCACGGTGCTGCGGTGACCACCCACGTAGGCGCAGAGCCGGAAGCGGCGCCGATTGAAGCGCAGGGTCTCGGTTGGGCGAACAGCTACAATAGCGGCGCAGGCGCGGATGCCATCACCTCTGGTCTTGAGGTTGTCTGGACGCAAACGCCGACTCAGTGGAGCAACTACTTCTTAGAAAACCTGTACAAATATGAATGGGTACAAACCCGTAGCCCGGCAGGCGCGATTCAGTTCGAAGCGAAAGACGGCCCCGAAATTATCCCTGATCCTTTTAATCCAGAGATAAAACGTAAGCCGACCATGCTGGTGACTGACCTGACGCTGCGCTTTGACCCGGAATTCGATAAAATTTGCCGTCGCTTCCTTAACGATCCGCAGGCCTTTAACGAGGCTTTCGCCCGCGCGTGGTTTAAACTGATCCATCGCGATATGGGGCCGAAATCCCGCTATATGGGTCCGGAAGTACCGAAAGAAGATTTGATCTGGCAAGACCCGTTACCGGCAGCGATCCACAATCCGGGCGCAGAAGACATCGCCGCGCTGAAAACCGCTATTGCCGATGCTGGTCTGTCGGTCAGCGAGCTGGTTTCCGTGGCATGGGCGTCGGCTTCCACCTTCCGCGGTGGCGATAAACGCGGCGGCGCTAACGGCGCACGTCTGGCGCTGGAACCGCAGAATGCCTGGCCGGTGAACGCTATCGCAACCCGCGTGCTGCCGACCCTGCAGGCGATTCAGCAGGCGTCCGGTAAAGCTTCGCTGGCCGATATTATCGTTCTGGCTGGCGTAGTGGGCATTGAGCAGGCTGCCGTTGCGGCGGGCGTTCAGGTTAGCGTCCCCTTTGCTCCAGGCCGCGTCGATGCGCGCCAGGATCAGACCGATGTCGAAGCGATGGATCTGCTGCAGCCGCTGGCCGATGGTTTCCGCAACTATCGCCGCATTGGCGGCGGCATTTCCACCGAAACGCTGCTGATTGATAAGGCGCAGCAGTTAACGCTGACGGCGCCGGAAATGACGGTACTAGTGGGCGGCCTGCGCGTGCTGGGCGCTAACTTCGACGGCAGCCGTCACGGCGTGTTTACCGACCGCGTGGGCGTATTGAGCAATGATTTCTTCGTCAATCTGCTCGATATGGGCACCGTCTGGAAAGCCGCTGATGAGCACGCTGAGCTGTTTATCGGTCGCGACCGTAAGAGCGGCGAAGAGAAATACACCGCGACCCGCGTTGACCTGGTCTTTGGATCTAACTCCGTCCTGCGTGCGCTGGCAGAAGTGTATGCCTGCAGCGATGCGCGGCAAAAGTTCGTTAGTGACTTTGTCGCCGCATGGACCAAAGTGATGAACCTCGACCGCTTCGATCTGTAACATCTTTACCGGCAGAAATGCACATCCCGGGCCACTGGCCCGGGATCCTCTTATCTAATCCAGATTGTCAGCAGAATAATGATGGCCGCAATAATCGCCACCTGAATAAAGACTTTATCCAGCGATCCTCTGCGCATCGCGCCCCCTTTCAGAACAGGATTTGCCAGATTGCTAACAGCAGCACCAGCAAACCCATCAGGAAAAATATCAGCGCGATGATGGTGTCCGGAGAACGATTCATCTCTGCGCCTCCTTATCATCAGAACCACTGACCGAAACGTTTGATATAGAAACGCTTCATGCCCTGCGCTACCAGGCAATAGCTGAGCAGCGTCGCGACCAGCCATGGGAAGTAGCTCAGCGGTAGCGGCTCCAGTCCGACCATCGCTCCCAGCGGCGAGAACGGAATGTAGATCCCGATAGCCATAATCACCGCGGTGGTGAGCAGCACCGGCAAGGTCGCCCGGCTCTGGATAAACGGAATTTTCTGCGTTCTCAGCATATGCACCACCAGCGTTTGCGACAGCAGTCCTTCAATAAACCACCCGGACTGGAACAGCGCCTGGGCTTCGACGTGATTTGCTGCAAACACGTACCACATCAGCGCGAAGGTGGTGATATCAAAAATGGACGAGGTTGGGCCAATCCACAGCATAAAACGGCCGATATTCTTCGCATCCCACTTACGCGGCTTGCGCAGAAACTCTTTGTCCATTTTGTCCCACGGCAGCGAGAGCTGGGAGAGATCGTACATCAGGTTCTGAATCAGCAGATGAATCGCCAGCATCGGCAGGAACGGAATAAACGCGCTGGCCACCAGTACCGAGAAGACGTTGCCGAAGTTAGAACTGGCAGTCATATTCAGGTACTTAATGATATTGCCGAACGTCTCACGTCCTTTGATCACCCCTTCTTCCAGCACCATCAGATCCTTTTCCAGCAGGATGATATCCGATGCCTCTTTGGCGATATCCGCCGCGCTGTCAACCGAAATGCCGACGTCCGCATCGCGCAGGGCTGGCGCATCGTTGATGCCGTCGCCGAGAAAGCCGACGGTGTGGCCGTTTTTCTGCAGTGTTTTCAGGATGCGCGACTTCTGCAGCGGCGTCAGCTTCGCGAATACCGAGCGCGTTTCCACTTCTCGCTCCAGGTCGCGATCCGTCATCGCTTCAATCTGGGCGCCGGTCAGAATACCGTGGGCATCGATGCCCACTTCCAGGCAAATACGCGCCGTAACCACCGGGTTATCGCCGGTCAGCACTTTCACCGCCACGCCGTTATCGCGCAGCGCGGTAATGGCTTTTCCCGCGCTCTCTTTCGGCGGATCGAGGAAAGTCAGCATCCCTTCAACCGTCAATCCCTGCTCATCGGCGGTGCATAGCGGCGTGGTCAGCGCGGAGTCATCCAGCTTGCGGGTTGCGACCAGTAGCACGCGGAAGCCCTGGGCGTTATAGTCCTTCGTTTTGGCTAACAGCAGATCGCGTCGGGTTTCATCCAGCGCCACAACGTTATCGCCTTCACGAAGATGCGTGGCGACCATCAGCATCTCTTCGACCGCGCCTTTGCAGATCAGGCTTTTGTCACCGTGGCGGACATCTTCCACCGACACCGAGACCCGACGGCGGACAAAATCAAACGGCAGTTCATCAAGTTTGACAAAACGCTCTTTGGTCGCTGGCGCAATCCGCCCCTCGCCAAAGCGCAGCACCGCCCGGTCCATCAGGTTGCGCGCCCCGCTCTGGCTGCTACTGTTAAGCCAGGCCAGCGTCAGCACCCGGTCGCTCTCATGACCGCTGACATCAAGGTGATGCTCAAGGATGATATTGTCCTGAGTTAACGTACCGGTTTTATCGGTACACAGCACGTCCATAGCGCCAAAGTTCTGGATGGCGTTCAGCCGCTTGACGATCACTTTGCGCCGCGACATGGCGATAGCGCCTTTCGCCAGGTTGGAGCTGACGATCATCGGCAGCATTTCCGGCGTCAGGCCAACCGCTACCGCCAGGGCAAACAGCGAGGCTTCAACCCAATCACCTTTGCTGAAGCCGTTAATCAGCAGCACAATCGGTACCATCACCAGCATAAAGCGGATCAGCAGCCAGCTGACGCTGTTTACCCCGCGGTCGAACGCCGTCTGGGTACGCGTGCCGACGATGGATTTCGCCAGCGAACCAAACCAGGTACGGTTTCCGGTGGCCACCACCACCGCCTGCGCCCTGCCGCTGGTCACGTTAGTGCCCATCAGACAGATATTGCCCATCTCCAGCAGGCTTTTATCTTTGTTCGGCTCGGGAAGCCTGTCGCATCCTTTACCGGAAACGCTGGCCAGAACGTCATACTTTTCAACCGGCAGCGACTCGCCGCTGAGTATCGACTGGCTGACAAACAGGTCCCGGGATTCCAGCAGGCGGACGTCTGCCGGAACCAGATCCCCCGCCGCCAGGAAGATGATATCCCCGGGCACCAGCTCCTCAATGGCAATTTCTTCCTGCACCGGCCCCATATTCCCGGGACCGCGACGCAGCACCGTCGCCGTGGTGCGGACCATGGATTTCAGCGCCTGCGCCGCTTTGTTGGTGCGAAACTCCTGCCAGAAACGCAATAACCCGCTCAGGCTAACCATCGTGACGATAATGATGATCCCGGTCAGATCGGTCTCTTCGCCGTTACGCAGCGGTAGCCAGTAATCGGTCACGAAGCTGACGGCGGCCAGCGCCATCAGGACATAGATAAACGGGTTATTGAATGCCTGCAAAAGCTGGATCAACGCCGGCGGCGCCTGCTCATGCGCCACTTCATTGCGGCCGTATTCATCCAGTCGTTCAAGGGCATCTTCGGTGGTGAGCCCGTGGCGACTGCTGTTTAACCGCGCCAGCGTATGATCCGGACTGTTAAATGCCTCGGTTTCAATGGCGAAGCTTTTTTTATGCTGCTTATCATTTTCTGACGCAGACCGGTTTATTTTCCGGTTTTCTATTTTCATGTCAGTCATGATTAATCCTCAAATTTAAGACGTCGTTATCCCTGCATAAATGACTTATGCATAATTCATTTTTACGTTATTAAACGCTTATTACTTTAATCGCCTGGGAATATCCATCATTCCCTCCTTAGACAAATGATTGTCAGAGTGAAATAGTCACGAGGTTAACTCCCCTCGACGCACCAGCGGACTGACGTAATCTTTTCGTCCCCGCCAATTCTTGTCATAATGAGATCTCGCGCTTTTCGACAGTCGGTATTTCCCACCAGTTCGATGCGGATTTCTTTATGCCCTTGTTCTTTTGCTGCTGTCGACACCAGTCCCTGAAGGCTGAGCGTCATCTCTTTACTGATATTAAGCAATAGCTGACGAATCGCGTTTTCATATTCGCTTTGACAGACAATATTCAGAACGTAGCATTTCTCTTCTTCTGTCGCGCCGGGGATCTGATTAATTCTCTGCGCCGCTTCGCGCAGTAGAATATTGGCGCAGAGGATTATCAGCGTTGCCGCCGCTGCTTGCCAGAACTGGCCTAAACCGCAGAGTACACCAATCGCCGCAGAGCACCACAGGGTTGCGGCGGTATTCAGGCCGCGCACGTTCATGCCTTCACGCATGATGACGCCGGCGCCGAGAAAACCAATTCCGGATACCACCTGCGCGGCAATACGTCCGGGGCTGTCCGGCGATGTTGAAATGGAGCTCAGAATAAAAACCGCCGCGCCGGTGGCGACCAGCGAGTTGGTGCGCAGGCCGGCCATACGCTGACGCCACTGTCTTTCAGCGCCAATCAGCGCGCCCAACAGCATCGCGGCGAGTAAATTTGCGATATAAGGAAACATCAACATAGTTTCCTCCATTTTTGCTGGAAGAATTAACTATGTGCTTTATTAAGCACACGACAAATTGTCGCCCGGAAGGCGATTAACGTCGTGTTGACGGTGGAGGGAATAATGTATTTTTAAACATGAACATGACGATTATCCTCGCAGCCATGCTGCGTTATTTTTTATGGGATGCAATCGTCTGGATGAGGAGATTGCTGCCCGCCGGTTGGCAAGCAGCGCAGAAAAAATAGCGTCAGCTTGCCTTGATGTTTAAGTAAGGGTGACTGTCCAACATATTTCTCCTGTGTGAATTTGTGCTCATTATAGTCATTCAATTATTCGAGTAAAGTTAAAATCTCGCTTTAGTGACGATTTGTTTAGAATGACCTTAATGCGCAACTCCCGCCACGATAACCTTAACCCCGGCGCGAACCGGGGTTAATTGACTAATCAAAGACGCCATTAATTATCGATGTCACGATCGCCGTACTCAGCGCGATTAGCACCAAATCCTGGCCCACCACGCGCCATTCATAGCCAGGATAGTACGGCAGTTCGTTAAGCATCGATGCCGGAACCGCTTTTTTGGCAATCCCCGGCGGCAGAGGTTTTCCGCGAGCCAGATTTTTGGCGATTCCCGGCGGCAGCGACTGATAGCCGGTTAAGCCGTAATTAACCGCCAGCGAGCGCGCTCTGGAGAAGCTGATATCGGCAGACACATGGTCGGGTTTACCGTAATTTTTTCTCTGCCCCGGGTTTCCTTCTTTATGACCCTTGTTGCCCTTATCAACGTTGTTTTTACCGCTATTGCCGTTGTTACCGTTATTCCCATGGTTACCGCTATTACCATGATTACCGCCGCCGTTGCCGTTACCGGGGTTGGCGAAAACAGGCGTCGCCATCATGGTCAGCGAAAGCGCCGCCGCCAGCGCCGCTTGCAAAACTTGCTTTCTGGACATGATTTTTTTCCTGAGAGGGAGTACTCGCTATGAATGTAGATGAATAACCTCAGCGCAACAATCTCTCGTTTTCCTAAATGAAATTCTGGTCAAAACTTAGCGGCATGATGGTGAATTCCTTCAACCTTTGGGCGGGTCAAACGCAGAAACCAGCATACAACGCCAACCAAACCTTATTCACATTATTTTATTCTGCAAATGCCTTTTCACCGATGCGATTAAAAATTTAAAACCATTAACAATCAAATAACATTAGCAGGCAAACATTTCATCTAAGGAAAATAATAATATGTCTACCACCCAGGTCCTGGGCGACGCCGCGTTCGCCTCTCCGGGACGCTCCCACTCCAGCCTGACCGCTCGCATTGATGCGCTGCCCGCCTCCGTTGGCCTGTGGTCTTTTATCACCCTTCTGGCGCTGGGCGGTTTCTTCGAACTCTACGATCTTTTTCAGACCGGTTATATCAGTACCGGGCTGCTGGCAGAGAATATTTTCCATACCGGCGAACAGGGTATTTTCGGGATTTCAGACCAGGCCGCCTTTGCCTCGTCCACCTTTATGGGGCTGTTTTTCGGCGCCAGCCTGCTTGCGCCGCTGGCGGACAAACTGGGCCGCCGCCTGACGTTTATGTTCGCCCTCGCCTGGTACGGCGTGTTTTCCCTGATGATGGCCCTGCAAAGCAGCGCTGAAGGGGTTATCTTCTGCCGCTTTCTGGTGGGCATCGGTCTCGGTATTGAGCTGGTGACCATCGACACTTACTTAAGCGAATGGGTGCCGACGCATCTGCGCAATAAAGCCTTCGCTTTCGCCTTCTTTATTCAGTTTTTATCGGTTCCCGCCGTGGCGCTGATGTCGTGGATGCTGGTGCCGATTACCCTTTTTGGCCTGACCGGCTGGCGCTGGGTGATTATCTTCGGCGCGCTCTGCTCATTGATCATCTGGGTCATCCGCAAGAAGCTGCCGGAATCGGCGCGCTGGCTGGAGGAAAAGGGCCGCCATGATGAGGCCCATAAGGTCATGTGCGAAATGGAACAGCGCTGCGGCGTTTCTCCCTCGCCGCGCCATCAGGTGCAGACGCAGGAGCATCCGCGCAGGCTGGGAAGTTTTAAAGCGATCTGGGCGCCGCAGTACCGCAAACGCACGATTATGCTGATGGTGATGAACTTCTTCCAGGCCATCGGCTTCTTTGGCTTCGGCAATTGGCTACCGGCCCTGCTTTCCGGCCAGGGAGCGAGCATCACCCACAGCCTGCTGTATGCGTTTTTTATTACCCTCGCCTATCCGATTGGCTGCCTGTTTTGTACCCGCTTCGTCCATCGTTTTGAAAACAAATGGCAAATTGTGCTTTCCGCGCTGATGACGGTGGTATTTGGTACCCTGTTTGCGCTTCAGAACAGTCCGGTGCTGCTGGTGATCTGCGGGTTTATGATCACCTGGTCAAACGCCTGGCTGACCATTAGCTATCACGCCTACCAGGCCGAAGTTTTCCCGACCCATATTCGCGCGCGGGCGGTCGGCTTTTGCTACTCCTTTAGCCGCCTGTCCACGGCGATCACCAGCATTTTGATCGGCATTATTCTGCAATACGCCGGTACACCCGGGGTAATTAGCTTTATCGTCGCCAGCATGCTGATGGTGATGCTCTCAGTAGGCATCTTTGGACCAAAAACCCGAGGGATTAGCCTGGAGAATATTTGATGACTGCCGCCGCCGGTTTAACCGGCGGCGCGCGCGGCTAATTTTTTCTCCTGAACCCGTAGTAGCCACGGCAGCGGCAATGCGCTCAGGGCGCAGAGCAGCAATATCCCATTCATCGCCCGCACGCCGTTCCCGGCAACCGATAACAACCATGACGAAAGCAGAAAAGCCGCCGCCGTACTTAATGACATCAGGGTATTCTGTAAAAGGGTAAACCCCGCCCTGGCGCCATCCTCTGGAAAACGCATCGCCACTGCCGATGAGGCCACCAGGCGACAGTAGGCGGCCGCTAGAAACAACACCATAAACAGCCCGCCGCCGTGGTTGAAGGTAAAAGCGATGCTCAGGCTCAGTATAAACAGCAGACTGGCCAGCAGGCTGATGCAGTAGCCGCTGTAATGCTGGCATAGCTTGCCGGTAAGTTTAGTGGCGCACAGCCCCGCCAGTCCGCCAGCGAAAAAGATCCACGGTAATTGATCGCCGCTGCCCCCCATTTTCGCCGTCAGTAACGGAACCAGCAGCGGAATGATTAACATCGCACTGAACTGCGCGAGGGCGTTGCCGGAGGCGTAAAACAGCACCGATGAAGACCAGCGCAAATCTGCCTGACGGTTCGCCGCAACGGGCTGTTCCGGCAGCGCGAGTTTTATCAGTGGCAACGCAATCAGGCAGAGTCCGCCGATCGTCGCAGGGGCTATCTGCCAGCCGATTTTTTCACTGAGAAATAACATCGTCGGCATGCCGACGATGCTGACCAGCGAGAATGCGGCAATCGTTGAGGCCAACGCCCGAGGACGCAGGTGTGCTGGCATAATGTTGACCAGCAAACTGCTGCCCACCCCCATCGTTGTTCCGCCGACCAGACCGGCGAGAAAACGCCAAAATAACAATCCGCTAAAACTGGTGGTGGTCAGCGTCATTATCGTTAATCCCCCCAGCAGGGCCATGTTGCAGAGCAAAAAGCGCCGTGGTTTAACGTTACCGACCCATCGCCAGAACGGGTATGCCGACAGACAGCGAGCAATTAACCTCGCTACCCTGTATCACCACCGTCAGCGCCCTCGCGGGGCAAGCCTGGCAGTTTGCCGCGGCGGACGGGAACTTTAAAAAGGTTAACGTCAACGGGCACTATCGCGTCAACAGCGGCGAAATGGCGCTGCATGCCGCTCTTGCCGGTGTCGGATTCGCTATTGTGGGGGAACAACCCTGCCGCCCGTTTATTAATCGCGGGGAGCTACAGGAAGTCACGCTTGAGTTACCGCCGGCGCCGTTACAGCTTTCAGCCCTCTATCGGGAGCGCCATTTTATGCCCGCCAGAATGCGCGCCTGGCTTGAATTTATCCAGAGGCAGATGGCAGGCTAAGCGCCTTCATCCTGCTGGCGTTCGCTAAAAATCGCCTGGGCATCGGCAAAGCATTTTTCCGCCAGCGACGACACCGGCTCTTTGTTGCGCATGATCAGCGCCAGCATCGAGTCGACCTCCGTTTCGGCGATCGGCCTGATTTCCAGGTTATCGCTTAACGCTTCCAGTCCGTTATTCAGCGGCATAATCGCGCAGCAGATCCCGGCCTGCACCGCCTGGATGATCTGAAACGTGGAATCGCTTTCAAAAACGTATTTTGGCGCCAGCCCCTTGGCCTTAAAGCTCATTTCAATCGATTCTCGGTAGTACATGCCTTTGGTCAGAAAGCCCAGCGGCAGCGCGGCCAGCGTCTCCCACTCCGGCGTCGCATCGGTAAACTGATAATGACGTTTATCATGCAGCAGCCCCATACGCGTATGCGGCAGCCAGAGCACGTTGAACAGTTGGCTATCGACGTGGTGCAGGTAGCAGATCCCTAAATCCAGCTGGTTGCGGCTGACGCCGTCGATAATCTGTTCCGACGTCATGGACAGCAGGCTGAACTGCAGCTCCGGATAGTTCTCCGCCAGCGGTTTTATCAACTGCATCGGATTAAGGCTGGCTAAAGGCACCATCCCCACCCTTAGCTGGCCGACCATCTGCCCCCGACAGATAGCCGCCTCGGCTTCTAACCCGTCATGCGCCGCCAGCAGCGCTCGCGCCCAGGCCAGAATACGCTCGCCCTCCGGGGTAAATCCTTCAAAGCGCTGTCCGCGCTGGATAAGGGTTAAATTGAGCTCTTCTTCGAGATTGCGAATACGCATTGATAACGTAGGCTGAGTAATGTGGCACGCCGCTGCGGCCTGGCCAAAATGTCGTGTTCTGTCGAGCGCAATCAGGTACTTAAGCTGTTTAATATCCATTATCATCCACTGTTTGCGCAATCTGCTGCCGGTGCAGCAGGCAAAATGTTAGTTAAATGTTATGTTCAGCGTTGATGAAATTCAAGCGCCGGTCGACCGTTGCTCGTCCTGCGTGCCTGAGGCTACACTCATGGGATGCACCGGCAGGAGAAACCGTTGAAAACTCGCCTTCATTACGTTCAGCAGCACCGGCTGGCCATGCCAGGCCTGGAAGCCATATCGTTAGTCACGGATCAGCGCTTTCCGCGCCATTCCCACGACCAGTTCGGTATCGGGATTTTCACTCAGGGCGCGCAGCATTCATGGAGCCATCTGGGCAAAATTGAGGCCGTCGCCGGAGATATCATTATGGTTAATCCGGGCGAGATGCACGATGGTATTCCGCTGGATGGCCCGCGCAGCTGGCAGATGGTCTATCTCGATCCTGAGCGTGTCGTTGACGAGTTGCAGGGAGAGATGAAGGCTGAAGAGATCCTCCTGCGCCCGATAGTCGGAGACCCGATGCTGCGCGGGCAAATGCAGCGGCTGTTTCGCGAGATCGTTGCCAGCGCGCCGGATGACGCCGCCGTGGAAGAAGCGCTGCTGCTCTGCCTGATGCAGGTTTGCCAATTTCATCTCTGCGCCAGGCGGCCGGGCAAAATCGGCTCCCCCGCCATCGTGCTGGCCAGACAATATCTCGATGATGCCCCCGAAGAGAAAATCTCTCTTGAGGCGCTTGCCAGGCTTTGCGGTCTCAGCCGCTTTCAGCTGATCCGCGGCTTCGCGCGCGCGACCGGCATCACGCCGCACGCCTATCTGATACAGTCCCGCGTTCGTCTGGCGCGTCGTCTGCTGATGGAGGGTCACTCCCTCGCCGATACCGCCTTCATGGCCGGTTTTGCCGACCAAAGCCACCTGACCCGCGCATTTCAAAAACAGTTTGCCGTCACGCCGGGCAGCTACCAGGCTATCGTTCAGGCGAGCCGCTAGCTGAAACTGTGCAATTTTGTTCAATACCCGCGCGGCGCTTTGCGAAATACTCAGGGCCTCGATTCTCTCCCACAGGAAGACATCATGGCATTTATCAGCCCTGAGTTTCTCTTAACGTCGCTTATCGTCGTCATCGCTCCCGGTACCGGGACGCTTTACACGATTGCCACCGGCCTGACGGCGGGCAGACGCATGAGTTTTGCCGCGGCCGTCGGCTGCACGCTGGGCATTATTCCACATATGCTGGCGGCGATAACCGGGCTGGCGGCCATCCTCCACAGTACGCCAGGCGCATTCGAGCTGGTTAAGTACGCCGGCGTTGCCTGGCTGCTGTATCTGGCGTGGGCCACCCTGACCCAGCGCGGGAGCCTTAGCGTGACAGGCATCGAGCAACGCAACTCACGTCAGGTCATCAGCCACGCGATCCTGATCAATTTGCTCAACCCCAAACTGCCGCTCTTCTTTCTCGCCTTTCTGCCGCAGTTTATCCAGCGCAACTCGACGTCGCCGATCGGCGAAATGCTGATCCTGAGCGCTGTGTTTATGCTGATGACGCTGCTGATTTTTCTGCTCTACGGCGCCTTTTCTGCGGCGATGCGCGGATACGTGCTGACGCGTCCGGGGGTTTTACAGGGGCTGAGAGCCTGCTTTGCCGCCGGTTTCGTCGGGCTGGGGGTTAAGCTCATTCTGGCGCAGAGGTAGCGATTTTGCCCACGACGCGACGATCGCCGTGGGCAAAAGGGGTTAGCGAAGCCCTGTCAGCGCGCGAATCTCTTTCGAGCGCAAGGTTAAGCGCACGGGCGCCGATTTATACGATGGCGTTCCACTCTCTTTATCAAGGTAATCCAGAGGAACCAGAACGTTAGCTTCAGGGTAGTAGGCCGCAACGGTGCCCGGGGCGATGTTGTAGGCAACCAGCGTGATATCTTCCAGCCGCTGATGGTGGCCCGGCAGCGCGGAGCGGATATCCACCCGGTCGCCGTGTTCAAATCCCAGCTCAGCCATATCCTGTTCGTTCATAAAGAGCACGTCGCGACGGCCAAACACGCCGCGATAGCGATCGTCCATGGCATAGATGGTGGTGTTGTATTGATCGTGGCTGCGCAGCGTCACCAGGCGCATCACCTCATGCCCTTCTACCTGCTGGTTTTCGTGCACCCCGTCGAAAACGGAAAACATCGCTTTGCCGGTCGGCGTGGGCCAGATACGCTCCGTCGGCGGCAGCGGCATGCGAAAACCGCCGGGATGGCGAATGCGCTGATTGTAGTGGTCAAAGCCGGGGATGGTCTGCTCAATCAGATCGCGGATCCGATCGTAGTCGGCGACCAGCGCCAGCCAGTCAATTTTGCTCTCCGTCAGCGTCGCCATGGCCATCCCGGCAACAATCGCCGGTTCCGAGCGCAGTTCAGGCGAACCGGGTTTCAGTTTGCCCGACGATGCATGCACCATCGACATCGAATCTTCGACGGTGATCGACTGCCGTCCCGTCTCCTGCAGATCGAGTTCGGTTCGCCCAAGACACGGCAGGATAATGGTCTCTTTCGCCACCAGAAGATGCGAACGATTGAGCTTGGTGCCAATATGCACGCTCAAATCCAGCCCCCGCATCGCCGGAAAAGCCCGTTCGCTATCCGGCATAGCCACCGCGAAGTTACCACCCAGGCAGAGAAGCGCTTTCGATTCACCCTCGATCATCGCCTGCAGCGCTTTTACCGCATCATGGCCATGCTCCTGCGGCGGCGTAAAACCAAACACCCGCTGCAGGTTGGCCAGAAACTGGGGGCTCGGCTTTTCCGTGATGCCGACGGTGCGGTTACCCTGCACGTTGGAGTGTCCGCGCAGCGGGCAGATTCCGGCACCCGGCTTACCGATATTGCCGCGCATCAACAGCAGGTCGGCTATCAGGCGGACGTTAGCGGTGCCTTTATTATGCTGGGTAATGCCCATGCCGTAGGTGATAATGGTGGCGTGAGATTTGGCATAGGCCGCCGCTACCCGTTCAAGATCGCCCCGCGTTAAACCCGACTCGCGCTCGATATCCTGCCACTGCGTCGCCTGTAGATCCTGCGCAAAGTCGGTAAAGCCCAGCGTATGCTCATCGATAAACGCCCGATCCAGCACTTTGCCCTGCTCTGCTTCCAGCTGCAGCAGCGCCTTCGCGATGCCCTTAAGCGCCGCCGCGTCGCCTCCCGCTTTGACCTGGAAGTAAGTCGATGCAATGTTGGTTGAGCTGTAGGTCGCCATCTCAATGACGTTCTGCGGATCGGCGAAACGTTCCAGCGCCCGCTCTTTTAGCGGATTGAAGACGATAATCGGCACGCCCCGGCGCGCCAGTTCGTGCAGCGTGCCCATCATGCGCGGATGGTTGGTTCCGGGATTGTGGCCGATAGAAATCACCAGCTCGGTCTTATCAAAATCATCAAGTGAGACCGTCCCTTTACCGATACCGATGGACTGCGGCAGGCCGACGCTGGTCGACTCATGGCACATATTGGAGCAGTCCGGAAAGTTGTTGGTGCCATATTCGCGGGCGAACAGCTGGAACAGGAAGGCCGCTTCGTTAGAGGCGCGTCCGGAGGTATAGAACTCGACTTCATGAGGCTGCAGCGTCCGGAGAATGGCGCCGATACGGGCAAACGCCGCTTCCCATGAGACAGGACGCAGGGTATCGCTGGCCTGATCATAGGCCAGAGGCTGAGTTAAGCGCCCGTAGCCTTCCAGCTCGAAATCACTCCTCGCCAGCAGCGAGGTCACGGTATTGGTCGCCAGAAACTCTGCCGTCACGCGTTTACTGGTGGCTTCCCAGGTCACCGCTTTGGCGCCGTTTTCACAGAACTGAAACGTCGATTTATGCTCTTTGTCGGGCCAGGCGCAGCCAGGGCAATCAAAACCATCCGGCTGATTGGTCCGCAGCAGCGTGGCGGGAGCATCGAGCGCGTCCATTTGCGTACGCACGGCGATCGCGGTGGCTTTTAAGGCACCCCAGCCGCCCGCCGGACCATCATAGGGATGGACGCCGGGAACGACGCGTCTTCTATTACTCATGTTGACTCCTGATGCGCTTTCGGCGGCGGATTGCAGGTGAAATGCCGCCTGATGTCTTATCACCCGCTATCCGTCAAAATAGCGGGCGTTTTGTTAACGAAAGCATAACAATCTGGGCCATGACTGTATAATCAATGTTATCTATCACGCGTTAGATTTAACTTATTTAACGAATAATAAACACACAAAATCAGGTCAGATTGTAGTGGCGGTCCGGCACCAGTTTCTCCGGTAAGGGATATTGTCCGGTCATATCCAGCAGGTTGCGCTCAATGGTGTTACACATCGCGTTCAGCGGCAAATCGTTAGCGGCGGTACCGAACGGATCTTCCAGTTCCTCCGCCAGCGAATCCCACGACAGGAAGGTGTAGGAGATAAACACCGACACGAACGGCGTCATATAGTGAAGATCGCCGACCAGCGCAAACGGCAGCAGCGCGCAGAACAGATACACCGTGCGCTGCAAAATAAGCGTATAGGCAAAGGGCACCGGGGTGCTGGCCAGCCGCTCGCAGCCCCCCAGCGCGTGGCCCAGCTCATCAAGTTTATTGTCCATCAGGCTGAAGGTGATATCGCCAATCTTCCCTTCTGCGCGCAGACGCCCCAGCTCATCACCTGCCAGCAGCAGAATACGGTTGGTCGGCATCGAGCTGGCGAGAATTTCCTTTACGCTGTGCGGCGGCAGCAGACGTGCTAAATCAGCGCTCGGATCCGTCTTACGCAGCTGATGCTTCAGACTCCAGCTAAACGCGACCAGATAGCTCACCAGGCGTTGATGGGCTGCGCTTTCCGTCGGCAGAATATTTTTCAGCTGGCGCACCAGCGTTCTTTGGGCAATCAGCACCGTCCCCCATAAATTGCGCGCTTCAACAAAGCGGTTATATCCGGCGCTATTGCGAAATCCGAGGAAAATAGCGATGGCGATCCCCAGCAGGCTAAACGGCGCGACGGTAAGATGGATCCCCAGCCGCTCATACCATTGATAGCTAATGATGGCGATAATCGACATCATTACGTTAAGCAGCAGGCGAAAAACAATTTTGGACAGCACGGAGCCGTGCCAGTCAAACAAGCGAAGGAACCAGTGTTGTTCTGGCCGGATAATCATTGTATTACTTCCTGAAATTTCGCACGGTTAATATCCCTGTCAAACGGCAAGTTACCTGGACATTGGCTTTCCTCGCACCCCATTCGCTGACAGAAGTCAGATTCTGGGGACTCCCTGCGCCGCCGTCTTCCTGTAACTTGAATTATTCAGGCTATAGAGCGTTTCTATTAACCGATTGGATTCTTATATTGTTTAAAAACACGACATTGTGTCAGCCGGCTATTTATCAGCGATGAAAGAATAGCCGCTGAATTATGGTCCTTTTTTATTTCGCAGGCAATATTATCCGCAATCCGACATAACCCTCGAAAATCCAGGGGAATAATTTACGCGACAATCGCGGCGCTCTCTGCGCGACACGGGTCAATATGAATCATCATATGCAGAACGTTATGGTGGCTTAGCACCCGGGTCCGCACCAGCAGCGCAATATCGTGCCCCTCCGCTACCGATAAATGCCCGGGTACTTCGACATGCACATCGACCAGGATCAAATCCCCGGCACGACGGGTTTTCAGGTCGTGCAGCGCCACGACGCCGGGCGTTGCCAGGATAGTGGCGATTATTTGCCGCTCGCTATCGCTATCCACTGACCGATCCATCAGGTCATGGAGGGCGTCAGACGAAAAGGTATAGCCCATGCGGGTGACCAGCGCGCCGACAACCAGTGCGGCCACTGGGTCAAACCAGGCGTAACCGGCCAGATTACCGATGATGCCGACCGCAACGACTACCGAAGACGCGGCGTCCGAGCGGGCGTGCCAGGCGTTGGCAATTAGCATAGAGGACTGGATTTGCTTAGCCGCCCTTAGCATATAGCGGAATAAAATCTCTTTGGCGGTCAGCGCGGCGAGCGCCACCCACAGCGCGGTAATATGCACACTCTGAATAGATTCCGGTTGCAGTAGTTTGCCGCAAGCAGACCACAGCATACCCGCGCCAACCAGTAACAGCAGCGCGCCAATCACCAGTGAAGCGCCGTTTTCATAGCGCCGGTGCCCGTAGTGATGGTCGCTATCCGAAGGTTTGCCGCTTTTTTTATTGGCCAACAGCACAACGAAATCGGCCACCAAATCGGAAAGAGAATGAATACCATCGGCGATTAAGCCCTGCGAGCCCGAGAATATCCCGGCCAGTATCTGAAAACTGGATAAAAAGAGATTGACCATCACGCTGACCAGCGTCGTTTTACGCGCAACCTGGGAACGCTGCTTATCGTTACTTATTTTCATTACCGACACTTCCCCGAAGAAAAAGAGCAAGACTACGCGTTCAGGCTTAATTTTTCCTGAATAAGTCGCCGCCATTAAGAGAGTGTTTAATTATTTCTTCCGACCTTAAATATATAAATGAGAATAGTTTGCTTTTAAACAAAATAGCCATATCAATAATAGCCATGGCTATATTTCCGCGTATTCAACAAAGGGGCAAAATTAAAACTGATTCATCCGGCGCATTGCGCAATGATACGCGCCGTTGCGCACCGAGGCGCGCAGTATGCGAGCGACGCCGTGAACCGCAAACCGCGCGCTGTGCCGCTGTAGCGTGCTCATCGGCAAATTAAGCATCTCCTGCGCCCACGGCGGCAGCAGGTCAATTCCGGCGCGCATCATTATTCGCCCCACCGGCCGGCTCATACGGCCCGGCAGACGGGTCGACAGCAGAACGTGGGCAACTTCCTGGGTTCGCTCATCGCAGCGCAGCACCGGCCGCATCTCCTGCAGGTAATCAGCAATCTGCCGCGGCGTCTGTGGGATATCCCGCGCCCCGAGGCGACGGGCAACTTCGGCCGCTTCCTCATAGTATTGCTCCTGACGGGCGGCGCTGACCACGGTCCGCTTGTAGCGCAGATGCGAGGCCATAAAGCTGCTGCATTCGGCGACGTGCACCCAGGTCAGCAAGTGCGGATCGCTGGCCTGATAGGGCGTGCCGTCTTTGTCCTGGCCGCCTACCCGCATATGGATCCCCTGTACTTTTGCAATCAACCGTTCGGCATCGGCGGTGGTGCCAAAGGTGGTGGCAGAAATAAACTGGCTGGTGCGGCGCAGGCGGCCAAAGATATCTTCACGGAAATTTGAGTGATCCCAGACGCCCGCCAGGGCCAGCGGATGCAGCATCTGTAACAACAGCGCGCTGACCCCGCCGCAGAGCATGGACGTGAAATCGCCGTGAACCTGCCAGATAGCCGACTGCGGCCCAAAAAGCCCCGGTTCGCCTTTGGGATGTTCAAAATCGATCTCTTTTAGCGCCATGCCGGTTAAGCCCAGAACCTGAGCTTCAATCGTTCCGCGTATGCTGATCATGACCCACCTGCTCTCATTCGTGAGCAAGAAAGATAACATTAATCAACGGCGGGGGCATTGTCCTGAAACGGCTTTAAAGGAGAGCGCCCGCTGAACGCGGGCACCCGAGAGGTCAGGAATTGAGCTGATAATCCAGGGTTATCTCAGCATTCAACACCTGAGAAACCGGACAACCGGCTTTTGCTTTCTGAATAATGCTGTCAAACGCGTCGGCCTCAATGCCTGGCAGCACGATTTTGCTCTGTAGCGCGATCTGGGTAATGGCGAAACCGCCGCCGGATTTATCCAGCGTTACCACTGCCACGGTATCAATGGAGGTCGCGGTGTAGCCCTCTTCGCTCAGCATCAGCGATAGCGCCATGGAAAAACAGGCGGCATGTGCGGCGCCGATAAGCTCTTCCGGGTTAGTCCCCTTCACACCCTCAAACCGGGTGTTAAAACCATAAGGCTGCTGGTTCAGCGCGCCGCTCTCGGTAGAGACGGTTCCTTTACCGCTTTTTAGATCCCCTTCCCAATGCGCCTGACCTTTCTTATGGATTGCCATGATATCGCTCCTTTTGTGACATGAAAGGGTTAAGTATAGAACTCCCTTACGCATTTGGGCGGCACGCGGCGATTTTAGGATCAATCCGCAGCGATATTTTTACTCATATTGATGCCGGTAACGCGAAATCCGGTGACTTCATAGAGTCGGCGAGCGCGCGGATTATCGCCGGCGACGCGCAGTTTTATTTGGCGGATACCCTGGTTTTTTAATTCATGCTCAAAAGCCGCCATCGCTTGTTTACCCAATCCCTGCCCCTGCAAGGACGGAAAAATATAAAAATCACAGATAAAGGCGGAGCGTATTTCTGCGTCAGGCTTATACCAGAGATAGCCAACCCGCTTTTCTGTACCGTCAATTTCATCGAATAAGCAGCGTAAAGCCTGGCCGTGAGTATTGACGCCATCGGGCAGATCCTCGGCAATTTCGCGCTGCGCCTGGGCCAATGCCGCCTCCGGAGAAAGCGCGTAATTGGTCGCGATCTCCGCCGCATAATCGGCAATAAAATAGTTCAGGTACGCGGCGTACTCTTCATCGCGCATTGGGCGAATAACAATCATCACAAGGGTCCTTTTATATCGTTAGGTTGCGCCAGTTTTTGCTGAATCTCTTCAAGAAACAGCGGCAGCGCGCTCGGCTGGTAGTCCCGCGAGAGATAAATCCCATACACGTTTAAGGCTTTTGGCCGCCAGGTCGGTAAAACCTGTTTCAGCGCCCCGCTGTTGAGCGCCCGCTGCGCCTCCAGCTCCGGCAGCATTGCGATGCCGCAGCCGGCTACCGCCGCCTCCATCAACAGCGAGGAGATCCCGGCGCTGAGGTTGCCGGAAACCGCCACCGTCACGCTTTCGCCGCTGGGGTCGCTAAACTGCCAGGTCTGACTGGCAAAATGGCTGTAATGCAGGCAGTTGTGGCGAGTGAGATCGTCCGGCGTATGCAGCGGCCCATTCTGCTGTAGCCAGCGCGGCGACGCGCACAGCACCGAACGGCAAACGCCGAGACGGCGGGCGATAGCTCCCGGCTCCGGATTGTCGGTGATCCGAATCGCCACGTCGATCCTTTCGCCTATCAGGCTTACCGGATGATTGTTGATATCCAGCTCAAGACGCAGGTGCGGATAGCGGGCGAGAAAATCGGGCAAAAGCGGAGAAATCAGCTGCATCGCGGTAAAATGAGCGCAGGCTACGCGCAGCGTTCCGCTGGGGATCGCTCGTTCACTCTGCCCGGCGATCTCATCCGACAGCTGCGTCAGGGTGCGCGTTTTTTGCAGTACCTTTTCCCCCGCAGCCGTGAGCGTCAGCTTACGGGTAGAGCGATGAACCAGTCGGGTGCCAGCCCACTGCTCCATCTGTTCCAGATAGCGGCTCACCATCGGCCGCGACATCCCCAGCGCCCGCGCGGCGGCGCTTAAGCTTCCCAGCTCACAAATACGCATATAGACCTGCGCGGCAATGACTCGATCCATAACTTGATTCCATCTGCACGTTTTATGAAACTCAGCATCTCTTTTTTCAGGAATTTTCGCAAATCAGGAAATCCGTAAAATAGCGCTTATTCACCTGACGAAGAGAAACGAACATGAAATTATCTGCCCTTGCCATCGCCACTACGCTGTTCAGCGCTTCAGTTCTGGCAGCCCCATTAACGTTGCAAACCTATAACCCGCAGGAGAACGGTATTTTCGCGGTTAACTCCACCCTCGCCTCCGGCCCGCATGAAGCGGTGTTGTTTGACGCTCAGTTCAGCGTGAAGGATGGCGAGAAGCTGGTTGAAATGATTCAGAAAAGCGGTAAAAAACTGACCCGCATCGTGATTACTTCCGGCGATCCGGATTTCTATTTTGGCCTGCAGCCGCTGGTCAAAGCGTTCCCGGAAGCCAAAGTGGTGGCAACCGCAGAAGTGGTTAAACACATTAACGCCACCAAACAGGCCAAACTGGCGTACTGGGGCCCGCAGATGAAGGACGGCGCGCCGACCCAGGTTTATGTCCCGCAGGAGCTGACGGCTAATACCTTCACTATCGACGGCGAAAAGGTTGAGATCCGCCAGCCGCAAAATTATGCCGCCTATGTGTGGATCCCGGCGAATAAAGCCATTCTTGGCGGTACCGGCGTGGCGTGGGGTATGCACGTCTGGACGGCGGACACTCAGAGCGTCGAAAGCCGTCAGCAGTGGATAAATACGCTCGACGAGATGGCCGCGTTGCATCCGCAGCAGGTGATCCCCGGCCATTATCTCGGCACGCCGCCAGCCGGTGACCGGGCGATTACTTTTACTCGCGATTATTTGACCCAGTTTGAGCAGGCGCTCAAAGAGCATAAAGATTCCGCTGGCGTCATTAAGGCGATGAAACAGCGCTGGCCGGGGCTCGCGGAAGAGAGTTCGCTGGAGCTGAGCGCCAAAGTGAATACCGGCGAAATGAAGTGGTAAGTCTGGGTATTACGCGGGGATTTCTGCCTGGTGAAGGTTAATGCTATATCCAGGGGGTAAGCCCGCCACCCGCCCGTCGGCCCGGAAAGGCGAACGCCTTACCGGGCACGATCCGCAGAAGCAGAGTGACCCCGGACCACTCTGAAAATGAGGCTGATTGTGCCGTCTCAATGTTGCTAATCCCGGCAAAATGGGCCACGCTAATGATCGCCGCGTGAAAAATAAGCGGCGTATTGAGGGTTAAATTTCGTCCGACAGTCGTCGGGCTTGTCCTTGAAACTGACACAGGATAAAGGAGTAAGAATGAAATCGAACCAACAGGCACGTCATCTTCTTGGTCTGAACTACAAACTTTCTCAGCAGAAAAAGGTCCTGCTGGAAGGCGATGCGGAAACCACGGTTAACCATGTTCGCGCCACCGGCCGCAAGCGCCGCGGTGGCTAATCTTTCAGCTAAGTGATGATAAAAACACCGTCCTTTCTCCAGGATGGTGTTTTTTTAAGACTATCCCCCTCATGTTTACCCTCCTTTGATGTCTTCTGCTTTATACTCTGCCCGCTGCCATTCCCTGCCAGCCCCCCGCCTGTCGCCGCGCCCGGGCTGAAGCGATTATCAAGGAGTTAGTGCGATGCAATTCACTCATAAGAAAAACCGCTCTCTTTACATCCCTTACGCCGGCCCCGTGCTGCTTGAATTTCCGCTGCTCAATAAGGGCAGCGCCTTCAGCATGGAAGAGCGCAGCAGCTTTAATCTGCTGGGCCTGCTGCCGGAAGTGGTCGAAACCATCGAAGAGCAGGCCGAACGCGCGTGGATCCAATACCAGGGATTTAAAACCGAGATCGACAAGCACATTTACCTGCGCAACATTCAGGATACCAACGAAACCCTGTTCTACCGTCTGGTCGGCAACCACCTCGATGAAATGATGCCGGTCATCTATACCCCGACCGTCGGCGCCGCCTGTGAACGCTTCTCTGAGATCTATCGTCGCGCCCGCGGCGTGTTTATCTCTTACCAGAACCGCAATAATCTCGACGATATTCTGCAAAACGTACCGAACCATAACGTTAAGGTTATCGTGATGACCGATGGCGAACGTATTCTCGGCCTCGGCGACCAGGGCATCGGCGGAATGGGCATTCCTATCGGCAAACTGTCGCTGTATACCACCTGCGGGGGGATCAGCCCGGCCTACACCCTGCCGGTCGTTCTTGACGTGGGCACCAATAATCAGCAACTGCTCGACGATCCGTTATACATGGGCTGGCGCCACCCGCGTATTACCGACGATGAGTATTACCAGTTTGTTGACGATGTTATTCAGGCGATTAAAGCCCGCTGGCCGGATGTGCTGCTGCAGTTCGAAGACTTCGCGCAGAAAAACGCTATGCCGCTGCTTAACCGCTATCGCCACGAAATCTGCTCCTTCAACGATGATATCCAGGGCACCGCCTCGGTCACCGTCGGTACGCTGATTGCCGCCAGCCGCGGCGCGGGCAGTCAGCTGAGCGAGCAGAAAATTGTCTTCCTCGGCGCCGGTTCCGCAGGCTGCGGTATCGCGGAGCAGATCGTCGCCCAGATCCAGCGCGAAGGGTTAAGCGAAGAAGAAGCCCGCAAACGCGTATTTATGGTTGACCGTTTCGGTCTGCTCACGGATGCGATGCCAAATCTTCTGCCGTTCCAGAGCAAACTGGTGCAGAAACGCGAACACCTGCAAGAGTGGGACACCACCAGTGACGTGCTGTCGCTGCTTGACGTGGTGCAAAATGTAAAACCGGATATCCTGATCGGCGTCTCCGGGCAGCCTGGGCTGTTCACCGAAGAGATTATCCGCGAGATGCATAAGCATTGCCCACGACCAATCGTGATGCCGCTGTCAAACCCGACCTCAAGGGTGGAAGCCACGCCGCAAAATATCCTCAGCTGGACCGACGGAGAAGCGCTGGTCGCTACCGGCAGTCCGTTCGCTCCGGTAACGCTCAAAGGCAAGCAGTACGTCATCGCCCAGTGTAACAACTCCTATATCTTCCCGGGGATCGGCCTTGGGGTTATCGCTTCAGGCGCTTCGCGCGTGACCGATGAGATGCTGATGGCCGCCAGCGAAACGCTGGCGAAACATTCGCCGCTGGTGAATAACGGTGAAGGTCCGGTTCTGCCGGAACTGAAAGATATCCAGAGCGTTTCGCGCGCTATCGCTTTTGCGGTGGGTAAAATTGCCCAGGAGCAAGGCGTGGCGGTGAAAACCTCCGCCGAAGCGCTGCTGCAGGCGATCGCCGATAACTTCTGGCAGCCGGAATATCGCAACTATCGCCGGACGTCAATATAACCACTAGCGTAACCGGGAGCGTTAATGCTCCTGGTTACCTGGGAAATAATTCTCTGGTTCGCTATTTTTTGATATCAAATCTATAGCCCTGCCGGCGAATCGTCACGATGGACTCAGATGAATAACACGCCCGAATCTTTTTACGTATCCGCCCAATAAGGACCATTAGTGAACTGCTGCAATATAGCTCTCCTTCTGCATACAGCTGGCGCATAAGATCATCCTTGCTGGTAACTTTACCGCAGTTGCGGATTAATGTTTCCATAATAATATATTCAAAAGCGGTCAGATTTAACGTAACACCATTTACTGACAATTCCCGACGCGAAAGATTTAGCAGAAATGGCGGTATTGAGATTAATTCTGATGACAATCCATAGTTGCGGCGAAAAAGCGTATTGATACGCGCAACCATAATATCAATATGAAATGGCTTACGGATGTGGTTGTCCGCACCGGCGTTGAGGGCGTTAACGCAATCCTGCCAGCACTCGCCTGCGCTCATAACCAATATCGGTACAGAAACCCCCTGGCCGCGCCAGTCGCGTATCAGAGCCAGACCCGCTTCACTTGTCGCGTCCAGATCAATAATTGCGATGTCAGGCGGATACTCTACGATATAGTAATTCGCTTCCTTGACGTTTTGTGCATCATCGACGATATGCCCTTGCTGCGTTAGCTGTACTTTCAAATGATGACGCAGCAGAGCCTTATCCGCAAAGACAAGTATGCGCATCTCCCCCCCTATTTCGATAGTAATTAACAGGCGTGACCTTTTTATTTTTTAATAACTATATTGTGCGGCTGTTGCTGTACGTTAAGTAGCATGCGGCATTAAAAACGCTAATAAATAGTTTTTAGCGGTGATAATTAAATTTTTCATAAGCCTGGCTCACGGCGAATAAAAACCCAAAGCGCTTTATAAGGATATAAAGCACCAGACAATTGATATAGTTATCTCAGGAAACGGCCTGGCTAACGTTTATTGAGGATAATCAGTCCTGCTGTCAGATTATCTCGCCAGGCTTATACAGACGAAACAAATATTAAACCACATGCCGTGGCTTATTCAACGTTAGCTATTGATGATCAAAATCTAAGCAAACAGATTTATTTAGCAGCATGAAAACAGTGAGCCCGGTTTTTAAAGTATATAAAACCGATAATCATTTTATCTGAAGCATAAATAGCTATAAGTATGACAAATAATTGATTTTGAACCATTACAGTTTGCAGAAAAATAATGATATATATCAATTGGTAGCGGAAATATTCTTCTTTTCTGTCGAATCGATTATGAAATGAGCGAGATTACGTAAGTTATATTGATTTCATGAATAATTCTTCTGCGTTATCGCTTTTGCGTTGCGCCAAAGCAGCGCTGCTAAGCCTGATAGGGTTCAAGCGCCCAGGATGTTAGTGGCAAAAGCGTGCCCGGCGTAAACGGATCGCTAGCCAAAACGGATTTCACCCATTACACTGCCTGCACCTATCAACTTACTGAATAAAAAAAGGAGGATCCCATGTCGTACCGTGAAATGTTTTTTTCACGTGCATTTGGCGATCGCACCTGCTCAAGCGTTATCGGTATCGTGCTGCGATAACTTCAGCTTGAGCGAAGAAACCAAAGACTGAATCCCTTCCCTCGGGCTTACCGGGTTATCGTCAGCGATGTTTGACGAGGCATAAACATGCCTGTAACTCTTGAGTAAGTTCACCATGAGTACATTACTAACTGCACAATCTCTCCATGTTGATACGGCGTTTGGCCCGCTGTTCACAAACCTCTCCTTTACCCTCAAAAAAGGCGACCGCATTGGCCTGATTGGCTATAACGGCTGCGGAAAAAGTACCCTGCTTAGAGTGCTGGACGGCACGATGATTCCGAATGGGGGCAGCGTGGCGCTGGCCAGCCACTGCCTGATGGCGCGGGTGGAACAGCATCTACCCGATACGCTGTTAGCGCAACCTCTGCTACAGGTGGTCCTGGAAAAACTTCCCGCCCTTGAGCGAGAGAACCAGCGCTGGCAAGCGGAGCGGCTGCTGACGGAGATGGGCTTTACGGCCGATGAAGCCCGGCAGCGGGCGTCAACCCTGAGCGGCGGTCAGCATACCCGGCTGCTGCTTGCCAGGGCGCTGATTCAGCAACCGGATCTCCTGCTGTTGGACGAACCGGGAAACCACCTCGACCTGCCGACCCTCCTGTGGCTGGAAAGCTTCTTGCAAACCTGGCAGGGGAGTTTCGTTCTGGTGTCTCATGACAACATCTTACTGGATGCTGTAACTAATGCGAGTTGGATCCTGCGCGACAAAACCCTGCATGCCTTCTCCCTGCCCTGCAGCGCTGCCCGTCAGGCGCTGGATGAGCGAGATGCCAGCGATGCGCTGCGCCATAAAGCCGAGCAAAAAGAGATTGACCGGGTCGCCGCCAGCGCCAAACGACTGGCTATCTGGGGGCGCACCTATGACAACGAAGATCTCTCGCGTAAAGCTAAGCAAATGGAAAAGCAGGTTCAGCGCCTGAAGGAGAGCCAAACCGATCTCACCGCCGGAACACCCTGGCGGCTAACGCTGCGCGGCGACATGCTGCGGGCAGACAGGCTGCTGGAGATGGATCAGCTTCCCGTCCCGCCCGCGCCGGGTCTGCCGGTCCTGTTTACTGCGGGTCTGGCTCGTCTGAAAAGCGGCGATCGGGTCGCGGTAATGGGCCGTAACGGCGGCGGGAAATCCTCCCTGCTGCGTCTACTGTGGCGACATATGCAGCAGGAATCAGCGGAGGACGGCTTACGCCTGCACCCGCGGCTGAAACCGGGTTATTACGATCAGATCCTGCATCAGCTTGCGGATGACGACACGCTTCTCGACGCGCTGGAGCCTTTTGAGCCGGCGGCGGACGCGCGCAAGCGGGCGCTGATCTCAGCCGGATTTAGCTGGGCTCGTCACGGGCAAAAGGTCGCCACCTTAAGCGGCGGCGAGCGTTCGCGTCTGCTATTTGTCGGCCTGTCTCTGGCCTGCTATAGCCTGCTGCTTCTGGATGAGCCAACCAACCATCTGGATATGGACGGCAAAACTGCGCTGGCAAGAACGTTGTGCGACTACCCAGGCGGACTGCTGCTGGTGAGCCACGACCGCGAACTCATTAACCATAGCTGCAATCGCTTCTGGCTTATTGACGAGCGCGGGCTGAGCGAATGGCACAGCGCCGAAGAGGTGTATGAGGTTTTACGCACCGCCGTTCGTTGTCCGGCCCCGGAGGTCGTGGCGGAGAACCGCCGCGAAGCGGAGGAAGACCATGATACGCTGCTGGAACGGTTAGTGTCGCTTGAGCAACTGCTGGCCGACGATCTGGCCCGTAAACCAAAACATCAAAAACCGCAGCTGCAGGCGCAGTGGCGTAAGGAGATAGCCACCCTCAACGCTTTGCTAAGCTAAATGTTGTTCCCCGGCGCAGCCCGCTGCGCCGGGATTTTACTTAGTATGAGTCGCCGGTCGCGGTTTGATTCGACTAAACTGCTGCTCGGTCATCGTCCTGCCCCACTGTTCGCCCTGCCACTCTTTATCCAGCGTGAAACTAAAGGATTCATACAGCCTGCGGGCGGCGTGCAGGCCGCTGAAGGTCCATAGCTGTACTGATGCAAAGTCCCGGCTATCGCAAAAAGCCATGGCTTCGCTCAGCAGGCGCCGACCAATGCCGCTACCCCGGCAGCTATCGTCGAGAATAAACCAGCGCAGATGCGCCTGGTTATTCCCCAGATCCTCGCCGTCAATCGCTACCGATCCGACAATTTGCTCGCCCTGAACGGCCAGCCAAACACGGTTGCACGGTTTATCGAGACGAGCTGAAAATTCCGCCAGCCCGCTGGCGACTTTACTCTCGAAAAAAGCACCAAACTGATAATGTTTTGCATAATACTCGCCGTGCATTTGCGCTATGCGGCCAATCATTCCAGGCCGATAGCCGGTAGCGATATCAATCGTCTTTTTCGAGCCTGTAGCCTCGACGTCGCGGCATTTTTCCAACGCCCAGGCCCAGGTTGTGAGGCCCTGAGCGACGCACTGTCTTTGCGCATCGCTCAGGTGTTCCAGCGCATCCACTACCCGCATAGCGCCGTAGGCGTTAATTTTTTTGACCGTCGCCGCACCTTGCGCCGTTAACGCAAGCTGCTTAATCCGCCCGTCGCGGGAGGACGTTTTTTCCCGGAGTTCCCCGGCGGCAAGCAGACGGGAAAGCATCCTGCTGACGCTAGACTTTTCCAGCCCCAGGATCTGCACCAGCTGAGCGGCCGTCATCGCGCCGCGTAGAGAAATTTCCACAAGCGTATGTACCGCCGAAGGTGAGTACGCCGTAGCGGCCAGCGTGGTGCTCATAAAGCCCAGTTCACGCACCATCAGGCGGGAAGCGGTACGAATTTCATCAACAAGCGCGGGTGAGTTCATCTGAGGTCAGCTCTGTCAGAAATAGTTGCATGATACAACCATTTTCTGCTGCGTGCTGTCAAGCCGCCGTGTTGCCTCCTCCCTGAACTGGCCTCAACTGAACGGGGTGAATGCTCGCACTTTACTCGCGCGTGACACCATGCCGATACCCACCTTGCGGGGAAAAAGACGCCTGCCGGCTTTACCCGCTTTTGTACTTATTGCGGATTTTTCTCTTTCCACGCTTCCCATGCCGCTTTGATTTCCTGTTTCGCGGCGGCGGCATCGTTAAAGCCGTCCAGCTCGACTTTTTTGCGTCCGTCCGGCAGCTGTTTGTAAACCCGGAAGAAAGCCTGCAGACGCTCCTGCTCAATTTTCGGCAGATCGCTGATGTTAATCACGTCATCGTAGGTTGGATCGATTTTACTTGCCGGAACGGCAATGATTTTGTCGTCCTTCTCGCCGCCATCAATCATCTTCAGCACGCCAATCGCGCGCAGCTTAATCAGCGTTCCCGGGGCCATCGGCGCGCGGGTATAAAACACCACGTCCAGCGGATCGCCATCCCCTGCCAGCGATTGAGTGAGCGAGCCGTAGTTAGCCGGATAGGCCACCGGCATCGACTGGAAACGATCGGCGATCAGAAAGCCGGTTTTGGCGTCCGTTTCGTATTTGATAATGCCGCCTGCCGGGATTTCGGTTACGGCGTAAAACTCTTCAGGGTTGTTGTTCGGCTGCGGAAAATCCAGCACGTTTTGCGCCTCAACGGCGGTAGAAAGCAGAAGGCCTGCGGCCAGGAGGGTTTTCGCCAGATGCATTGTCATGTCGCTCTACGTTAATAAGAAATTGAAAAACAGAACGATAGAGATCGCGGATGAAAATTTCATGACATGCAAGTGACATAAATATGACGCGCAGAAACATAAGAAAAACTGTTCGAAAAACAAACAAAAGGAACCTTTAACCAGCATAAAAATCTATTATTACCTTGATTTATTGGCAATTTAAGCTATTGGTTAACATGCGTAAAAACAAATATTGTGTTAATACGCTTATGTTTAATAAGGAGAACAGAATGAAAGCTGCCGTCGTCACGCAAGATCATCAGGTCAATGTTACGGAAAAAACACTTCGCCCATTACAGCACGGCGAAGCCCTTTTAAAAATGGACTGCTGCGGCGTCTGCCATACCGACCTGCACGTTAAGAACGGCGATTTTGGCGATAAAACCGGCGTCATTCTGGGCCATGAAGGCGTGGGCGTGGTGCAGCAGGTCGGCCCTGGCGTGCACTCGCTCAAGCCGGGCGATCGCGCCAGCGTCGCATGGTTCTTCGAAGGCTGCGGTCACTGTGAATATTGTAACAGCGGTAACGAAACGCTGTGCCGTTCGGTAAAAAATGCGGGCTACACCGTTGATGGCGGGATGGCCGAAGAGTGTATCGTCATTGCCGATTACGCGGTCAAAGTGCCGGATGGTCTTGATTCTGCGGCAGCCAGCAGCATCACCTGCGCAGGGGTCACCACCTATAAAGCGGTAAAAGTTTCCCATATCAAACCCGGCCAGTGGATCGCCATTTATGGCCTCGGCGGGTTGGGTAACCTGGCCCTGCAATATGCGAAAAACGTTTTTAACGCCAAGGTCATCGCCCTTGACGTTAATGATGAACAGCTGAAACTGGCCGCAGAAATGGGCGCAGATCTGACCATCAATTCCCGCAGCGAAGACGCGGCCAAAATTATCCACGAGAAAACCGGCGGCGCCCATGCCGCAGTCGTGACGGCGGTCGCCAAAGCGGCGTTTAACTCTGCGGTGGATGCGGTTCGCGCCGGCGGACGCGTAGTGGCCGTCGGCCTGCCTCCGGAAGCCATGAGCCTGGATATTCCGCGCCTGGTACTGGACGGTATCGAGGTGGTTGGTTCTCTGGTGGGTACGCGCCAGGATCTGGCCGAAGCCTTCCAGTTTGCCGCCGAGGGTAAGGTGGTACCGAAGGTCACCCTGCGCCCGCTGGGTGATATCAACGCCATCTTTAAGGAGATGGAACAGGGACAAATTCGCGGTCGTATGGTGATTGATTTCCGCCGTTAATTTTCTCGCCTCTCTCGCTACGGGAGAGGTTCCATTTATCCCCTTATGCACGTAGCTCTGCTGCGCATATTTACATGATGCCCGGCAGAAATCCTTTCTTACGCTCATCATCGTTCAGCCGATAAATATCGAACCGGCTACCACCTTCATTAACAACGCTCTCCCCGCTATGCGCAGCCTGTGGTATGCAGGATATAAATGCTTTTTACGCAAATGCTTAGCGCAAATCCTTACTTCCTTTGTTAAAACGCGCGCCCGATGATGACTAAACAAGAGATAACAAAGGAATTCACCATGCACATCCGTTTTCGCCTGCCCGCGCTGGCGGCGCTATTTTTAACCGGCGCGTTTTCCGCCTGGGCCGCCGACGCCCCGGTTAAAGGCGGTACGTTAATCTATCTGGAGCAGCAGCCGCATACTAATCTTTACCCACCGGCCGGTGGCTTCTACCCCAACGGCGGCATTCTTAATCAAATAACCGATAAGCTCACCTGGCAGAACCCGAAAACGCTGCAGGTGGAGCCGTGGATCGCCGAAAGCTGGAGCGCCAACGCGGATAAAACCGAATATACCTTTAAGCTTCGCCCCGGGGTGACCTTCTCAGATGGCACCCCGCTTGACGCCAGGGCGGTCGCCAAAAACTTTGATACCTACGGCCTCGGTGATAAAGCGCACCGCCTGCCGGTGTCTGAGGTCATTAATAACTACGATCGCAGCGAAGTCATCGATCCGCTGACGGTAAAGTTCTACTTTAAAAAGCCCTCGCCGGGATTTCTGCAGGGCACCGCCACCATCGGCTCCGGGCTGGTATCCCTCAGTACCCTGGCGCGTAATTTTGAAGAGCTGGGCGATGCCCGCCATATTATTGGCTCCGGACCTTTTACGGTAAAAGATGAAAAGCCGGGGCGCGAACTCACTCTGGTCGCGCGCAAAGATTATCAATGGGGACCGAAAAATCTCACCCAGCAGGGGCCAGCTAATCTCGATGGCATCACTTACATCGTTACCCCTGAAGATGGCGTGCGCATTGGCGCTCTGCTGGCGGGCCAGGCTGATTTTATCCGTCAGGTACAGGCCTACGATGAAAAGCAGGCCACCGGGCAAGGCTTTAAAATTTATGCTGCCCCCACGCGCGGCGTTAACGATAGCCTGAGCTTCCGGCCGGATAATCCGCTGGTTGCCGACCTGCGCGTTCGTCAGGCGCTGCTGCACGCCACCGACGCCAGGCAGGTAGTCGAAACGCTGTTCTCCGCCAACTATCCGCAGGCGACCTCCGTCGTCGCCAGTACCGCCGCCGGGTACGTTAACCTCAGCGACAAGCTGGCTTTCGATCCGGCCAAAGCAAAACAACTGCTTGATGATGCAGGCTGGAAACCGGCTGCCGATGGTATTCGGGTCAAAGATGGCCAGCGGCTGGCCTTAACCGTCTATGAATCTCTGCCGCAACCGCAAAATAAAGAAGTTTTGCAGCTTGTCGCTCAGCAGTGGCGTCAGGTCGGCATCGCGCTGGCGGTCAAAGCCGGCGATGCCGGCAGCCGTACGCTGGATAACCTCGATCCGCTGAAAACGCCGCTCACCGTGTCGGAAGTGGGCCGCGCCGACCCCGACGTGGTGAAAAGCATGTTTTTCCCCACTAACCGCGACGCGCTGCTGCAAAAAGGCGGCTCCAGCGACAAAGTACAGGGGTTCCGCGACGATAAGCTCAACGCATTGCTGAGCGCGATTTCAGCCGAAGTTGAACCGCAAAAACGGCTCCAGCTCACCGGCGATGCCCAACGCTATCTGCTGGATAATGCCTACGTGATCCCGATATTTGAAGAACCGCAGGTCTTCGCCGGCGCCCCGTGGGTGAAAGGCGTCAGTTTTGAAGCGGTAGGCCGCCCGTCGTTCTATGGCGCGTGGCTGGAAAAGCACTGAGGAGCCTGCGATGAGCCATTATCTTCTGCGGCGAACCGGCCAGGGTTTACTGGTGCTATGGGCGGCATTTACCCTCTCTTTCATCCTGTTACAGGTGCTGCCCGGCGATGCGGTACTGATCAAGTTTCAGAATCCGGATCTGGGGCTCAGCCCTGAGCAGATCGCCGAAATGCGCCTCGCCTGGGGGGCCGATAGCCCGGTGTGGAAGCAGTATCTCCACACCCTCTTCGCCATGCTGCGCGGGGATTTTGGTTATTCGCTGCAGGCCGGACTGCCGGTGAGCGCGCTGATCGCCAGCAATCTGCCGCAGACACTAAGCCTCGCGCTCCCCGCCTTTGCGCTGGCGGTGGCGCTGGCTTTTACCCTCGCCTTCGCCTCACGGCTGCCGGGTCTGCGCTGGCTAAGCAATACGCTGCAATCGCTGCCGGTGCTGTTTATCTCCCTGCCGACGTTCTGGCTCGCTATCGCCCTGATACAGCTTTTCTCCTTTCAGCTGCGCTGGATACCGGTGATCAATCCGGGACCGATTGAGGGACTCATTCTGCCCGTCGTCGCCGTCGCGGTACCGATTTCCGCTCCGCTGGCGCAGATTCTGATGCGCAGTCTGGATCAGGTCGCCGCGCTGCCGTTTGTGGCCGTTGCTCGTGCTAAAGGCATGAGCGAGACCGGCGTGCTGTGGCGGCACGTTACCGGCAATGCCCTGCTACCGGTGTTCAATATGGCCGGGCTGCTGCTAGGGGAACTGATCGCCGGAGCTCTGATTACTGAAACCGTGTTTGGCCGCGGCGGGCTGGGTCTGCTGACGCAGCAGGCGGTCAATAATCAGGATATCGCGGTACTGCAGGCGGTGGTGATGATCTCAGCCCTTGGTTTTGTCCTGATTAATCTGCTGGTCGACCTGCTGATGCCGCTGCTCGACCCGCGCCTGAAAACCGCTGAGGGAGGTACGCTATGAGTCTGGTTGATTACGCAATCGCCGCCCGCCGCCGCTCGCCAGACTGGCGCACGCTACGCTTCCAGCCCGGCCTGCTGCTGGCCTGGGCGATTATGATCGTTGCTGCGCTAATGGCCGTTGTCCCGCAGCTGTTTACCGCTTATAACCCGTTGGAAGGTTTCCCCGGCGCCCAGCGCCTGGCCCCCCAGGCGGGTCACTGGCTGGGCACCGACCAGCTTGGTCGCGATCTGTGGAGTCGAATCGTCTACGGCGCTGCCCATTCGCTCTCCGCTGCGCTGGCGGCAGTGGCGATTGGCCTGATCATCGGAACCGCGCTGGGTACGCTGGCCGGCGCGCTGGCGGGACGCGTGGAGTCGATCGTCATGCGGCTGGTCGACGTACTGCTGGCGATTCCATCCCTGTTGCTGTCCCTGACGGTCATTATTCTGCTCGGCTTCGGCACCCTCAACGCCGCCGTCGCGGTCGGGGTGGCGGCAATAGCCAGCTTTGCCCGCTTGGCGCGCGCGGAAGTCGTACGCGTACGGCGCAGCGATTACGTCGAAGCGGCCTACGGCAGCGGCGGCACCTTTTTTGCCGTCTTCTGGCGGCATATTTTACCCAATTCGCTCACCGCGGTACTGGCCTTCGCCACGCTCCAGTTCGGCCAGGCCGTTCTGGCGCTCTCAACCCTGAGTTTTCTCGGCTACGGCACGCCGCCGCCGGTACCAGAGTGGGGATTACTGATCGCCGAAGGCCGTAACTACCTCTCCACCGCCTGGTGGCTAACGACCCTTCCCGGTATGGCGGTGATTGCGGTCGTGCTTGCCGCCAATCGTATTAGCCGTCAATTTAGCGGAGAACGCCGATGAATGTTTTAACCGTAGAAAACCTACGCATCAGCTATCGTTCGCAGAGTGAATGGCGTGAAGTCGTGCATAACGTCAGTTTTCAGGTAAAACGCGGCGAAATGCTGGCGTTCGTCGGCGAATCCGGCTCGGGCAAAACCACTACCGCCCAGGCGATAATGGGTCTGCTGGCGGAGAATGCCCGGCGCGACAGCGGGCGCATCAGTATTAACGGTGAAGACATTAGCGGCTGGTCAGGTAAACGCCTCGACGGCCTGCGCGGCGCGCGAATTAGCCTGGTGCCCCAGGATCCAGGCAACTCCCTCAATCCGGTGAAAACCATCTGCGCGCAGGTAGGTGAAATTCTGCGCCTCCATCAGAAACGCAGCGCCGCGGAACGTAAAACGCAGGTACTGGCGCTGCTGGCGAAGGTTGGACTGAGCCACCCGGAGCAGCGCTTCGATCAATATCCGCACCAGCTTTCAGGCGGCATGAAGCAACGAGTGCTGATTGCCATCGCCATCGCTCTGAAACCGGATTTAATCATTGCTGATGAGCCAACCAGCGCCCTTGACGTGACGGTACAGAAGCGGATCCTCGATCTGCTGGATACCCTGCGCCGGGAGTCCGGCACGGCGGTGCTGTTCGTCACTCACGATCTGGCGCTGGCAGCCGAACGTGCCGACCGCCTGCTGGTCTTTCGTCATGGCGAAATTCAGGAGCAAGGCGCGACCCGCGATGTGGTACGGACGCCGCAGCATGCCTATACTCGCCAGCTGCTCAGCGATCTTCACGACCCGGCGCTGACCATGGCTCCCGCCGGCGGTCGCGTACTGGCTACGCCGGCGATTCGCGTCGACGACATCAGCAAGCGCTTCTCATTAGGCCGGGCGCATTTGCAGGCGCTGGACGCCGTGACTTTTGAGGTTAAGCGCGGCTGCACGCACGCGCTGGTTGGCGAGTCCGGTTCTGGTAAAACGACGCTTGCGCGGATCCTGCTGGGATTCGAAAAGGCGGATAGCGGCCAGATTGCCATCGATGGTATTGATGCCGGGCATCTCAGTCGGGAGGCGCTCCGCCAGCTACGGCGTAAAATTCAGTTTGTCTATCAGAACCCCTTTGCCTCTCTTGACCCACGGCAAACGCTGTTTGAAATCATTGAAGAGCCGTTAAAGAACTTCGACCGCTTCAGCGCCGGAATACGACGCCAGCGCGTCGAAACGGTCGCCGCTCGCGTGGCGCTCGCGCCGGAGCTGCTGTCGCGAACCGCCCGTGAGCTATCCGGCGGACAGCGGCAGCGGGTGGCTATCGCCCGCGCCCTAATCCTTGAACCGACGATCCTTGTCCTCGATGAAGCGACTTCGGCGCTGGACGTTACCGTCCAGGCGCAAATTCTCGCCTTGCTGCAGCAGTTGCAGCAACAGCTGGGATTGACCTATCTGTTTATCACCCACGATTTGGCGACGGTTCGCCGTATCGCCCACAGCGTGACGGTACTGCGGGCGGGCCAGGTTATTGAACATGGCGATGTGGGCCGACTGTTCAGCGCTCCGCAGCATGAGTATACCCGCGAGCTTATTGCCGCTATTCCCCACTTTTCCCCCTCGAACAAGGAGGTCGCATGACGCGTAAACGACTGGGTTTTTTCACTCGCCTGCTGGACCACGTCGCGCCAGGTGAGCGCTATCGGCTGGCTACCGAACAAATTCGCCACGCCGAACGACTGGGTTTCGACAGCGCCTGGGTCGCTCAGCACCATTTTCATGAGCACGAAGGCGGCCTGCCGTCGCCGCTGGTCTTTCTCGCCCACGCGGCAGCGCATACGGAGCGCATTCGCCTGGGAACCGCCATTATCACCCTGCCGATGGAAAACCCGCTGCGGGTTGCCGAGGATGCGGCGGTGCTGGATCTGCTCGCCGATGGACGACTGGAAGTGGGCTTCGGGTCTGGCGGCACGCCGACCTCGTTTTTACCCTTTGGATTGACCATCGACCAGCGCAGCGCAGTCTTTGCCGAACACCTGCATCTGATTCAAAGCGCCTGGCGCGGAGATTCACTTTCGCATCCGGATAATCATCTTTATCCCCAGGCACCGCAGTTGGCGGAGCGTATCTGGATTGCCACCTTTTCCGTTGAGGGCGCGGTGCGCGCGGCTCAGGCCGGACACGGCCTGATGCTTTCGCGTACCCAGCCGCGTCCTTCAGGGCAGCCCACGCTGCCACTGGACGCTATCCAGAATCCGATTATTGACGCCTATCTCGCCGCGCTGCCGCCGGGCGTCGAGCCACGGATCCTCGCCTCGCGGACGGCCTTTGTCGCCGATAGCCAGCAGTATGCGCTACAGGTCGCTGAACCCGGTCTGCGCCAGCAGGCGGCCCAGCATCGCGCCGCAGGTCATCATATTATTGGTGACACTGTCACTGATTTTTTGCCGCAGCTTGACGCGCACGTTGGCGACCCGCAGCACGTCGCCGCTTCGCTGGGGCGCGATAGCGTCCTGCAGCGGGTAACCGATATTTCGTTCCAGGTGCACTCCGTTGAACCCTCGCACCGCGACACGCTTCGTTCCATTGAGCTGATCGCTCAGCATATTGCCCCGCAGATACGATAAGGAGTCACCATGACGCTCAGTCAGGATATATTGGCCGAACTGGCAGAAATTGCCCCCGATTCCGCCTTAGCGGCGGCGAGAGCCGTGCGCGAGGCGGCCACCCATCATGCTCAGGGAAGCTATGAAGCGCTGTTCGGTCAGCAGGATAACGACTTTCCGCTCGACGAACGTTTTGCCATTGCCGCCAGGGTAGCAAAGCTGCATGAGAGCGATGCGCTGGCCGCCCACTATGCCGGGTTTGGGATTGCCGACCCTACCTCGCCGCGGCTGGTTCCGGCGCAGGCCTTTGCCCGGCTGTTGACCTTCGCGCCGGTAGAAGCCACGCCTTCGGCTCTGGAGGCATTAACCCGTGCCGGATGGAGCCCGCGCGCTATCGTGACGCTGGCCCAGCTGATTGCGTTTGTCAGCTTCCAGAGTCGTCTGCTGAACGGTCTACGCCTGCTCAACGGTAAAAGCGCCCCGGTTGCCGGGACCCCGGTCGTAGCCGGATTCTGGCATACCTCACCGCAAACCCTCAGCGGTAAACGCGCGCCGGCGCGCTTCACCCGCGATGAACTGCACTGGGAACCCTGGCTGGCGGCTAAACCGCTGGCGGAATTTACCCCGGATGAGCAGGCGCTGCTGGCGAAATTCGGCCACAGCGACTCGCCCTACTTCCGCCTGCTGGCGCGCAACCAGCCGGTGCTGGAGCAGCGTACGTTAACCGATAAAGGGATTTTTTATACTCCCGGCGGCCTGCCGCGCGCCGAACGCGAGCTGGCGGCGACGGTAGCGAGTAAAATCAACGGTTGTATTTATTGCGCCTCGGTGCATGCTCGCAAGGCCGCGCAGTTAGCGAAAGATGAAACGGCGGTAGAGACCCTGCTGGCGGTGACCCCGGGAGAGAAGCTGAGCGATGGGCAGACGCCGCGCTGGCAGGCGCTCATTGATTTTGCCGCAGCGATTTCCGTTACCCCTCCCGCCCTGGACGCGAGCCACCTTGCGGCCGTCGAGCAGCAACAGTTGGATACCCTTGCCCAACTGGATCTGCTGCAATCGGCAGCCTTCTTCGCCTGGGCCAACCGGTTAATGCTGACCCTCGGGGAGCCGTGGCAGGATTAGCCGCCTGCGGATTTCGTCAGACAGAACGCTGCTGATAGCGGGCATAAATCAGCAGTGAACTGAGCGCAAGAAACGAAAGCAGCGCGGCCGGTAAGGCAACAGAACGCCAGCCAAGGCCGGCCGTAATCATCATCCCGCCGAACAGCGCCCCGATGGCGCTTCCAAGATTAAAGGCGATCTGGCCGCCCGCCGCGCCCAGCATCTCGCCGCCTTTGGCATTTTGCAGCAGCATGATTTGCAGCGGCGCTGACAGGGCAAACAGCGCCGCGCAGCAGATAAACGCCAGGGTTAGTGAGGCGGTTTTATTCTCACCCAGCAGGAACAGGAGTAATAAGGTCAAAACGATAACGCTATCCGTCACGGCGGCAATACGTAACGGACTGTAGCGCGCGGAAACTTTACCGCTAAATAAATTCCCCAGAACCATCCCCAGGCCCACCAGCATCATAATCATTATGATGGCGCTTTCACCGAAGCCGGAGACGTTGATCATAAACGGCTTAATATAGCTAAACCACGCGAAGACGCCGGCATTGCCGAACAGGGTGGCGGCAAAAATTAACCACGGCGCAGGTGAGGTTAAAAAATGAAATTGCGAGCGCAAGCGCGTGGTTGATTTATCAAATAACGTCGGCACCCACCAGGCGATGGACACCAGCACCGCGACGTCAAAGACCGCAATCGCCAGGAAGGTATAGCGCCAGCTGAACTGATGGCCAAGCCAGGTTCCTCCCGGTACCCCCAGCAGGTTGGCGACGGTCATCCCGGCGATCATCCCCGCCACCGCTGCGGTAACCTTGCCTGGCGGCGCAATTTTCGACAGAATTATCGCGCCCACGCCAAAGAATGCGCCGTGCGGAAACCCGGAGATGAGGCGCCCCAGCGCCAGCATCGAGTAGCTGGAGGAGAACGTGAAGATGGCGTTGCCGATAATGCATAGCGCTACGAGAAACAGCATCACTGATTTTAGTGAAAAGCGGCTGGAGAATATCGCCATCACCGGCGCGCCGATCACGACGCCGGACGCATAATATGAAATCATGTTGCCTGCGGCAGGAATGGATATGCCGACATCACGGGCAATTTCAGGTAATACCCCCATGATGCCAAATTCCGCCATTCCGAGACCAAAAGTGCCAAGCGCTAACGAAAAAATAGTCTTTTTCATACATCTAATCACTTGTTATGGATTTTACCGGTCGCATTATTATGCATTCTCTGGCGGTAAACCAGTTTAAAACCTTCCGTAACCTGTTTATCCATAAAACAGCGTGATTACTTCATATCCAACGTTCATAAAAACAGCAATCATTAAATCCTGAATTGGCTTAATACCCAATGGGCAACCAATATAACAATGACAACGGCAGGCGTGAACCAAACGTCAAAATCGAAAGCCCGGTAAATAAGCCCTGTAAGTACTATTGCGCAGATTAATATTACGTGAGTGCGAATGCCGTCATAAATATCCTTTAAAAAATAGCGAAGCATGGCTTTCATGATTTTATTGCCTCGGGCAGTCAGTCGCCGTTAACGCTTCATCCGCGAGTGAATTAGTGAACCTGCTGATGTTTGATCTTTTTCATCACCTTTGCTGCTTTGTATACCTCACTTAGCGGAGCGAAGTGATGCGATACCCCACAGGCGACGACCAGCGGTAGCGCGAAAATAATGAGTTGCGCAGGATGCCAGGTCCCTTCATGGACCGCTTTCAGGATGCCGATCCCGATAATTAAAAGAACGAATACATGGACAAATATTGCCCTGGGCAAGCGCGATGCCGCTTCGTCAACGGCACAGTATAAAAGCGTCTTATATCTCGCCGTTAACTTGTCGATCTGCTTATCTGTAAAGCCACTTTCATGCATGATTTTTATTAATTTAGTATCTTCCATTTTTTACTCAAATATAACCCGGACTTCCTTGAGCCGTATACAGCTTACTCTTTATCACTGCGTAAAGACAACCCATAACATTAATTTCAGTAATTTTCTTTTCTGTGGAAGCCGCCGCGCAAAATACGCAAGAATCCGCCTAAATGATAGCGTTTTTTATAGAGACAACGGATAATGACGTTAATAGCGCTACGTTGAAATAGCGACCCAACTGGCTTAATGGGAAAAAGGGAAATATCTGTCGTCAGAAAAAGAGAGCCCGTCAGAGTGCGCGCCCGGGCATAAATAAATGAGACAATGTTTTCAACGCTGTCAGAGGTGAGCTAATTGATGCCCCTGAGGATATTAACCCCCGTTCCGGCATTAACCGGAACGGGTAATACGTTAAGGCTTACTTCAGCCCTTCGCGATTTTCCCTTTTCGCTTCCAGGCGCTCCACGTCGCGATACCAGCGCGGATGATGCTTCTTCGCCCAGCGTCGGCTCACCTTCCCTTCAATCATGCCTTTAATCGATCCTTTAACCCAGAATGCCATATACATATGGATCAGAATCGCATGGATAAGAATAATGGCCGACGTTGCGTGAATCAGCAGACTATAGCGAATAACCTGAATCGGGAAATAGTGGGCAAAATAAGGCCGCCAGATAATCACCCCGGTGACCAGCAGCACAAATATCATGCTCATGATCGTCCAGAACATCATTTTCTGGCCAGCGTTGTATTTCCCTACCCGCGCCACTTTATGCTCATTGCCCTTAAGCACCTCGATAATCCCTTTCAGCCAGGGAATATCCTGTTTGTCGGGAATATTATGGTGGACAAAGCGCACGAACATAAACATCAGGGCCACGAAAATCAGAACCCCGAAGAACGGATGCAGAATACGCCCCATCTGCGGGGTACCGAAGGTTTCGGTCAGCCACTGCAGCGTCGGGAAGAAAAACGAGATCCCCGACAGCGCCACCAGGAAAAAGCAGATGACCACCGTCCAGTGACAGGCGCGGTCAATAAACTTCGTGCGCACAATCATTTTCGATTTACTCATCATGCTCCTCCTCATCGTCATCCGCTTCCTTGTTCGGCCCAATCCCGATGTAGTGATAGATCAGCCCGGCAAAGGTGGCGATAAAGCCAACGGCGGAGAGCGGCTTCAGCGCGCCTTTCCACAGATTTATCGAGGTATCTATCTGCGGCTCCTTCGGCAGGTTATGGTACAGCTCCGGCTGGTCCGCATGATGCAGCACGTACATCACGTGGGTGCCGCCGACGCCAGGCGGGTTATACACCCCGGCATGGGAATAGCCGCGTTTCTTCAGTTTTTCCACACGCTCGTTGGCCACTTCCAGCATCTCTTGCTTGCTGCCGAAGTGAATCGCGCCGGTTGGGCAGGTTTTCACGCAGGCCGGTTCCTGGCCAACGCTGACCCGATCGACGCACAGGGTGCACTTATAGACCCGGTTATCCTCTTTATTGAGGCGCGGGACGTTAAAAGGGCATCCGGCAATGCAGTAGCCGCAGCCGATGCAGTTTTCCTGCTGAAAGTCGACGATGCCGTTTGCGTACTGAATAATCGCTCCGGCGGACGGGCACGCCTTCAGGCAGCCCGGATCCTCACAGTGCATACAGCCGTCTTTGCGAATCAGCCACTCCAGCTTGCCGTTCTGCTCGGTTTCGCTAAAGCGCATTACCGTCCAGGATTTGGCGCTCAGATCGGCGGGATTGTCGTAAACCCCGACGCAGTGCCCGACTTCATCGCGGATATCGTTCCACTCGGAACAGGCCACCTGGCAGGCTTTGCAGCCTACGCAGGAGGAGACATCAATCAGCTTTGCCACTTCCGCCTTAAAATCCCGCGCGCGCGGCGCGGGGGTGATCGGATTGGTGGCGGAGCGTTTAATGATGTCCTGGGTTTCCATCGCCATTGCTTCGCTCCTTACGCTTTCTCGATGTTGACCAGAAACGCCTTATACTCCGGCGTCTGCGAGTTGGAATCCCCGACGTTCGGCGTCAGGGTATTGGCGATGTAACCTTTGCGGGCCACTCCTTCAAAACCCCAGTGCAGCGGAATACCGACGGTTTCCACCTGCTGACCGTTGACGTTGAGCGTTTGCAGACGACGCGTCACCACCGCCACCGCGCGAATAAAGCCGCGCATGCTGCTGACCGTCACCCGATCGCCATTGGCGATCCCTTTCGCTTTCGCCAGGCCTTCGCTGATTTCGACAAACTGCTCCGGTTGCGCAATCGCATTGAGACGCGCATGCTTGGTCCAGGTATGAAAATGCTCGGTCAGGCGATAGGTGGTGCCGACGTACGGGAATTTGTCCTTCTTACCTAAACGCAGGGCATCTTCTTCATACAGACGTACCACCGGGCTGGAGACCACGCTCGGGTGCAGCGGATTGGTACCAAGCGGCGTTTCCATCGGTTCGTAGTGTTCCGGGAACGGACCTTCCGCCAGCTTATTCAGGGCAAACAGACGCCCCAGACCTTCCGGCTGCATAATAAACGGCCCGGTTTTGCTGCCCGGAGGCGCGGTATTGAAGTCCGGAATATCGTTGCCAACCCACTTGCTGCCGTTCCACTGGATCAGCATTCGCGTCGCATCCCACGGCTTGCCGTTCATATCCGCCGACGCGCGGTTGTACAGCACGCGCCGGTTGAGCGGCCACGCCCATGCCCAGCCGAGCGTATTGCCAAGACCTGACGGGTCGGCGTTATCGCGGTTGGCCATCTGATTGCCCTGCTCGGTCCAGCTGCCGGTATAGATCCAACAAGACGACGCGGTGGTACCGTCATCGCGCAGCAGTGCGAAGCTGTTCAACAGCTGGCCTTTCTTCGCCAGCGGCGCGCCGTTAGCGTCGTAGAGATCCGCCAGCGCGTAGCCGTTGTTCTCTTTCGCGACCTCTTCTGATTCCGGACGATCCGGCTGCTTGTAGTGCCACCCCATCTTCAGCAGCGGCTCGACGCCTTTGCCGCCCTCGGTGCGATACATCTCGCGCAGGCGGTGGTAAATCCCGGCCAGAATTTCGCCGTCGTTGCGCGCTTCGCCCGGCGCATCCTGGCCCTTCCAGTGCCACTGTAGCCAGCGCCCGGAGTTGGCGATGGAACCATCCTCTTCGGCAAAGCAGGTGGACGGCAGGCGGAAGACCTCGGTCTGAATCGCTGCCGGGTCAACATCGTTCGACTCGCCGTGGTTTTGCCAGAAGGTCGAGGTTTCGGTCACCAGCGGGTCGATAACCACCATGTACTTCAGCTTGCTCAGGCTGCGGACCACCTTGTTTTTGTCCGGGAAGGACGCCACCGGATTGAATCCCTGGCAGATATAGCCCGTGACGTTGCCGTTATCCATCATATTGAAATACTTGATAACGTCATAAGCCTGGTCCCATTTCGGCAGCCAGTGGAAGCCCCAGTCGTTCTCTTTTTGCGCCGCGTCGCCGTAGAAAGATTTCATCAGGCTGACGAAGAACTTCGGGTAGTTGCTCCAGTAGTTCACCTGTTCGGGCAGCGTCGCCTTCGGCGTATTGGCAGCGAGATAGCTTTGCAGATCAACCTGCTGTTCCGACGGCAGCGTCAGGTAGCCCGGCAGACTGGTTGAAAGCAGGCCTAAATCGGTTAACCCCTGGATATTGGAGTGCCCGCGCAGCGCGTTGATCCCGCCTCCCGCCATCCCCATATTGCCGAGCAGCAGCTGAATCATCGCCATGGTGCGGATGTTCTGCGCGCCGACGGTATGCTGCGTCCAGCCCAGCGCATAGAGGAAAGTGGTGGTCCGGTCCGCCGCGCTGGTTGAGGCCAGCACTTCGCACACTTTCAGGAAGTCCGCTTTTGGCGTACCGCAGATGTTCTCCACCACCTCCGGCGTATAGCGCGAAACGTGCTGCTTCAGCAGGTTCCATACGCAACGCGGATGCTGCAGCGTTTCATCGCGCATCGCGAAGCCATTTTCGTCGAACTGATAGTTCCACGAAGACTTATCGTACTGACGCTTTTCGGCATCGTAGCCGCTGAACAGGCCATCTTCGAAGGCAAAATCGTCGCGCACCAGCAGGTTGGCGTTGGTATAGTGTTTAACGTACTCGGCATTGATTTTGTTATTTTCGATCAGGTACAGCAGCACGCCCGACAGGAAGGTAATGTCGGTACCGGAACGGATCGGCGCATAAATATCGGCCACCGACGCCGTACGCGTAAAGCGCGGGTCAACGACAATCAGCGTCGCATCATTGTTGTTTTTTGCCTCCATCGCCCAGCGGAATCCCACCGGATGGGCTTCGGCAGCGTTACCGCCCATCACCACCACGACATTGGCGTTTTTAATATCAACCCAGTGGTTGGTCATCGCACCGCGACCAAATGTTGGAGCAAGACTTGCTACCGTTGGTCCGTGTCAGACGCGCGCCTGGTTATCTACCGCCAGCATGCCGAGCGAGCGCACGAATTTTTGCGTTAGCATGCCGGTCTCATTGCTGGCCGCCGACGCGCACAGCATCCCGGTGGACAGCCAGCGGTTAACCGTCACGCCCTGCTCGTTTTTCTCAATAAAGTTGGCATCACGGTCGGCTTTCATCAATTTAGCGATACGGGTAAATGCTTCATCCCAGGAGATGCGCTGCCATTTATCCGAACCCGGCGCGCGGTATTGCGGATAGCGCAGACGGTTGTCGCTATGGACATAGTCCAGCAGCCCTGCGCCTTTCGGGCACAGCGCGCCGCGGCTCACCGGATGGTCCGGATCCCCTTCAATGTGATAAATCGCTTCTTTCGCGTTTTTCGCGCCGTCGCCCAGGCTATACATTAATAGCCCGCAGCCCACGGAGCAGTATGTGCAGGTGTTGCGGATCTCTTTGGCGCGCAGCAATTTGTAATTACGCGCCTGAGCCAGGGCCATTTTGGGCGCAAAACCCAATGCAGCGGCTGTTGTTCCGGCCATACCGCCTGCGCAGATTTTAAAAAACTTTCTGCGGCTGACGTCCATTGTTCCCCTCCATGCGGGATGTCTATTCATTGCGGGAGTGGAAATTAACAGCAATAACCCTGTTTTATTTGCGTCAAATCAATGTCCTGACCCCATGCCCCCTTAATAGTCAGCCGCGTCGAATTTCATTACTCCATTAGGATTAAGCGCTGTGGAAAATATCCCCCGAGGGCGAAAAAAAAGTGTTATAAAAGCCGACTGCGTTTGAACCAACATCAGGTTAAATATGGAGAAGAAAAAAGCCACGCTAATTGGATTCGCCGCCATCGTCCTCTGGAGCACCATGGTCGGGCTGATTCGTGGCGTAAGCGAAGGGCTTGGTCCGGTAGGCGGCGCGGCGATGATCTACAGCCTGAGCGGCCTTTTGCTCATCTTTACCGTCGGTTTTCCGCAAATACGTCAGATCCCCCGCCCTTATTTGCTGGCAGGCAGCGTGCTGTTTGTCAGTTATGAAATATGCCTCGCGCTGTCGGTCGGGCTAGCCGGAACCCGCCAGCAGGCGATTGAAGTGGGCATGGTCAATTATCTGTGGCCCAGCCTGACGATTTTATTTGCCATTGTCTTTAACAATCAAAAAAGCAGCTGGCTGGTTATCCCGGGGTTATTGCTGGCTTTATTCGGCGTCACCTGGGTATTAGGCGGTGAGCATGGCCTGAACATTGACGAAATTATCAGCAACGTGGTTTCCAGCCCGCTGAGCTATATTCTGGCGTTCGTCGGCGCATTTATCTGGGCGGCCTACTGCACGGTCACCGCTAAATATGCACAAGGCAAAAACGGCATCACTCTGTTTGTTCTGCTTACCGCCCTGACCCTGTGGCTAAAGTTTCTGTTCAGCGAACAGCCGCCCATGGTCTTTAGCTGGCCGGTAATAGTCAAACTGATCGCGCTGTCCATTGCCCTGGGCCTGGGCTATGCGGCGTGGAACGTCGGCATCCTGCACGGCAACGTCAGCCTGTTAGCCGCCGCCTCCTACTTTACGCCGGTGCTCTCCTCCGCGCTGGCGGCGGTACTGCTCAGCGCCGCGCTCTCGTGGTCGTTCTGGCAGGGGGCCGGCATGGTGTGCGCTGGCTCCCTGCTCTGCTGGCAGGCGACCCGGCGCTAACCGAGGTCGCCGCCGGCGACCGGCAGCGTCACGCCGGTGATGTAGCTGGCCTCATCGCTGGCGAGAAACAGGATGGCATTGGCCTGTTCCGCCAGCGTACCGTAGCGATGCATCAGGCTGCTCGCCACCGTCTGATCGACCACCTGCTGATACCACGTCTGCTCCTGCGCCGACGGCAGCTCCTCATTCCGCGGCGTCCGGCGCGCAGGCGCCTCGGTGCCCCCCGGCGCCACGGCGTTAATGCGGATCCCGTTTGCGCTATATTCCAGGGCTAGCGAACGGGTCAACGCATTAACGCCGCCTTTCGCTGCGGAATAAGGCACCCGGTTCACGCCCGCCGTTGCCACCGACGAAATATTAACGATACTGCCCTTGCCCTGCTTCAGCATCCACGGTAGCGCAGCCCGACAGCCCCACAGGGTCGGAAACAGCGAGCGGCGAATCTCCTTCTCTATCTGATCCGGCTGATATTCCGCAAACGGCCGCGCCCAGATGGTGCCGCCGACATTGTTAATCAATACATCCAGGTGGCCAAAATGGGCCACGCCGTTGGCGAATGCCCGCTCGGTACTTTCCCATTGTTCAAGATCGGCTTCCAGCGCCAGCGCCTGGCAACCGGCGGCGTTCAGCGCCGCCGCCAGTTCGTGAACATAGCGAGATCGGTCAATCAATAGCAGCCGCGCACCCTCACGCGCCGCTTGCTCTGCGGTCTGTCGGCCAATCCCCTGCGCGGCGCCGGTAATGGCCACGACTTTATGGTTAAATCGCATCGTTGCTCCTTATGCCGCCGCACTCTGGCTGGCGATGAATTTTTCATACCAGAACCCCGCCGGCGAAATGCCTCTCTCGCGCAGCGCCGTGGATACCGCATTGACCATCGGCGGTGGCCCGCACAGATAGATATCCACATCGCCATCGTTGAGTATTGCGTCATTAAGATGGTCGGTCACAAAACCGCGCTGCGGGCATTGGCTTTGCGCATCGGCAACCACCGGCAGCCAGCGATAAGCGGGAAGCTGGCCGGTAACTGCTTCAAGCGCATCAGTTTTCACCAGGTCGCTGTCGCGGGTCACACCATAGAGCAAGGTGACGGGCCGGGCGCTGCGTTGCATAGCCAGCGTTTGCAGTATCGAGAGCAGCGGCGCTAAGCCGGTGCCCCCCGCCAACAGCAACAGCGGACGCTCGCCGCCGCGCAGATAAAAGCTGCCCATCGGGCCGCTTAGCGTCAGACGATCGCCGGGACTGGCCCGCTGCGTCAGCCACTGACTCATCAAGCCGCCGGGCACGTTACGGATCAGAAAGCTCCCCTCACGCGAGCCCGGTAGAGAGCTAAACGAATAGGCGCGCACCTGCGGCGTGCCGGGAACCTGAATATTGATGTACTGACCCGCCAGGAAGTCCAGCGGCTCATCCAGCACGATCTCCAGCTCAATGGCGGTGTCAGACAGGAGATTGACCGCTTTCACCGTCGCCCCCAGGCTTGCCAGCGCGGTCTTGCACTGGGCTGCCGCCGCCGGTACATCAATGACGCAATCGCTGGATGGCACCATCTGACAGGTCAGCACCTGGCGCTCTGCGGCTTCGTCTTCGCTGAGCGCCTCTTCAAGATACTCATCGCCCAAACCATATTCGCCGCTGACGCAGCGGCACTTGCAGGTGCCGCAAACGCCGTCTGAACAATCCATCGGCAGATTAACCTGCTGACGATAGGCGGCATCGAGAACTTTCTCTCCGGCGTGACATTGAATAAAGCGGGTGATGCCGTCTTCAAAATTGAGAGCAATATTAAAGGTCATAAACGCCTCTTAAATGTGGTAAACGTCAATTACCTGACGGATGTAATCGTTATTCAGGCGCACGGTTTTACGGATAATCTGCGGTTTGCCGGCGCTTTCAATCAGCGTGCAGCAGGTAGAGCCAAACCAGGTATCCGTCTGCTGATAGCGATGGCAGTAGGTGACCCAGTTGTAGCGCACCTCCATCCCCTGTTCGGTTTCGCCAAGCAGCTCAACGTTGCCGATCATATGAGTGGTGCGCGGTTCCGGCGTGCTGGCCCCTGAGCGTTCCGTTTTGATGCGGTATACCCGGTCTTCGAGGCCATCGCGGCTCGGGTAGTAAATCAGCGAAATTTCGCGCTGAGGGTCGCGGGTAAGCTTGTCGTCATCTCCCCAGGCGGGCATCCAGTACACCACCTGTGGACTGTAGCAGTTCAGCCAATCATCCCACTGACGATCGTCAAGCAGGCGGGCTTCGTAATAGAGAAACTGGCGAACCTGTTCGAGAGTCAGCATCAGACCACCTCCACGCGTTGCGTGATCGATTGCTCGTAGCGCTGCTGCTCTTTTTCCAGCGCCGCCAGCATCACGTTTTGCCAGTGATGATGGTGGGCGATATACAAAGCTTCATCTTCCGATTTCACCCCGCTTAGCTGCGGCCTGAAGCCCGCCTGAAGAGCGTGTTCGTCAGGGCCATCGACCCAGTGCAGCGCCCCGCGGCTGAGGTCGCTCCATGCCAGATTCTCACCGAGATAGCCGCGCTGGCAGGCGCTGAACTCTTCCAGATCGTCAGGCGTTCCCATGCCGCTAACGTTGAAGAAATCCTCATACTGGCGAATACGCAGCGCCCGCGCCTGGTCAGATTCGCCCTTCGGCGCGAAGCACCAGATGGTGACTTCGGTTTTATCCACCGCGATGGGGCGTATCACGCGGATCTGCGTCGAAAACTGATCCATCAGATAGACGTTTGGATAGAGGCACAGGTTGCGCGTTTCGTTGACCATCTGCTCGGCGCGGGACTGGCCGAATTCCGCCTGCAGCCGTTCACGATGTTCGTAGACCGGCCGCACTTCCGGGTTCAGCACCCGGGTCCACAACAGCATATGTCCATTGTCAAAGCCGTAACCGCCGCCGACGCTTTTCGACCAGCCGTTTGCGTCTACCGCGTGCGTCCCTTCCGCTTCGTAGTTGCGGCGCGACATGGTGGAAGCGTAGTTCCAGTGGACCACGCTAACGTGATAGCCGTCAGCACCGTTTTCCGCCCCCAGCTTCCAGTTGCCTTCATAAACGTAGCTCGATGATCCGTTAAGCACCTCCAGCCCTTCCGGCGCCTGGTCAACGATCAGGTCGATAATTTTGCAGGTTTCGCCCAGGTACGCCTCCAGCGGCTGTACATCGGCATTCAGGCTGCCGAAAAGGAAGCCGCGATACGATTGAAACCTCGGCAGTTTCTTTAAATCGTGGGAGCCTTCATGCTTGAAAGTCTCCGGGTAACCGCCGGTACTTTCATCTTTGGCTTTTAAAAGCTTGCCGTTATTACTGAATGTCCAGCCGTGAAATGGACAGGTAAAGGAACTTTTATTACCGGTTTTACGGCGACACAGCATCGCCCCGCGGTGGGCGCAGCTGTTAATTAGCGCATGCAGTTCATTCTTTTTGTCGCGAGTTATTATTACCGGCTGGCGCCCAAGAGTCAGGGTGTAATAATCCCCAGGCTGCGCAATCTGGCTTTCATGAGCAAGGAACAACCAATTTCCTTCAAAAACATGCTTCATTTCAAAATCAAATAGCTGCGGATCGGTAAATATTGAGCGATGGCAGCGATAAATATGCTTTTCACGATCGACAATTAATGCATTGGTGATTTTATCTTTTAATGTGGTGAACATTTTTTGCATGAGTCGGCCCTCCTGCATAATTCAGGAATAGAAAACTGTGAGGTCGGAATTTCGCTTTATTCTCCGGCCACGACCTGGCCGGAGAAGAGAATTAACGCCGCGCGCTACTCCTGCGCGCGCAGGCGCGTACCGCGGTGTTCTTCATCGGCGTTAAGTGCTTTGCACAGGGTAAAATCAAAGCGCACTTCAGTATGTTCGCCTTCCAGCTCACGCTGCTGAATAAGCTCGCGGTCGCTGACTTTTACCGGATCGGCAATCAGGCCGTCGCGGGTAGCGAACGCGAAATCATCCCACAGGTATTTGTCGCCGTTGAGATTGATTTGGCTGGTCAAATGTTTATGACCCGGCGCGGAAACGAAGAAATGGATATGCGCCGGACGGTTACCGTGACGCCCCAACTGGTCAAGGAGTTTTTGCGTTGGCCCATCCGGCGGGCAACCGTAGCCGGATGGCATAATGCTGCGCACGCTATAGCAGCCATCGGCGCCGGTGCGAATGCGGCGGCGCAGATTATATTCACTCTGGCTTTGATCGAAGAAAGAGTAGTTCCCGAGGGTATTGGCATGCCAGATATCAACGATAGCGTTGGCTATCGGGTGGCCCTGGGTGTCGCGAACCTGGCCATAAAGCCACATCACCTCCCCCGCATCTTTACCATCATCCATGCGGGTATGCCCGTCTGCCAGCGGCGCATTCGCCACGTACAGCGGGCCTTCAATAGTACGAGGAGTGCCGGTTTCCCGCTGCGCTGCGGCATCAATAGCGTCCTGGCGCAGGTCGAGGAAGTGTTCAAGGCCGAGGCCCGCCGCCAGCAGTGCCGCTTCCTGGCGGCCGCCTAATTCATGCAGATAATTCACCGCATGCCAGAACTCTTCTTCAGTGACATTATAGTCATCAATCAGCGTGCAGATGTTTTCCAGCAGACGATGAACAATCGTTTTAAAACGTTCGTCGCCGCCGGTTGCATTTAAACCTGCACTTTCACGCAATAAATGTTGCACAGCATCTTGTTGTACGAATGCATTACTCATAATATTTCTCACTTATCGTTGTAGGATATTCGCCGAATAGTTTCGGCGCGAGGTTAGTTATTATTTTTATTAACGGTCGTCTTCGCGAATCGAGGAGGGATGACGACAGAGCGCCTCCACGCGAATTTGCATAAAGGGATATAACGGTAGAGCCATTAAAATTTGATGCAGCTCTTCAGCATCTTTTACATCGAAAATACTGACATTGGCGTAAAGTCCGGCGACGCGCCAGATATGTCGCCATTTACCTTCACGCTGAAGTTGTTGTGAATACTTTTTTTCTCGCTGCTTAATTTCCTCAATTTCGTCGGCAGGAAACCCCAGCGGAATATTCACGGTCATATCGACTTTAAATAGCATAAAAATCCTCCATTATCCTTTGCGGCTATAGAAGCGCAGTTTGTCTTCATCCAGTTCAGCGCCAAGACCCGGCGTTTGCGGTAGCGTCACTTCGCCTTCGGCGAACGTGAGCGGCACGCTGACAATATCGTCCTTCAGCAATAACGGGCCAAACATCTCGCTGCCCCACTGTAGGGGGAGCGTCGACCAGGCGTGCAGCGAGGCCAGGGTGCCAACGGTCCCCTCAAGCATCGTGCCGCCGTAAAGCCCAATTCCCGCCGCTTGCGCCACCTTCGCCAGCGCCAGCACGCTGTTTGGCCCGCCCGCTTTGGCAATCTTCAGCGCATAGGCCCCGCTGAATCCCTGCTGCGCCAGGCGATAGCCTTCGTAATGGGTCGCTACCGCTTCATCGGCCAGAATAGCCGTGCCGATGTGATGGCTGAGGCGCACCAGCGTAGTGTTATCCTGAGCGCTAACTGGCTGTTCAATCAAATCGACCCCCATCGCCGCCAGCTCGCGGCAGCCCTTTGCCGCGACGGTGGCTTCCCACGCCTGATTCACGTCGACGCGGATGCTGGCCCGATCGCCCAGGGCTTCAACAATCGCGCGGGTATGGCGCAGGTCAGTCGCCAGCTCGCGCGCGCCGATTTTTAGCTTAAAGGCCCGATGGCGACGCTCCGCGAGTAGCCTTTCCCCCTCGGCAATATCTTTCTCGGTGTCGCCGCTCGCCAGCGTCCAGAGAACCGGCAGCGAGGTCGTCAGCGCGCCGCCAAGCAGCGCGGAAACCGGCAGGCCAAGCGCCTTTCCCTGCGCATCCAGCAGCGCGGTTTCGATCGCCGATTTGGCAAAGGTGTTGCCTTTAACCGCGCCGTTCATTCGCGCGGTCAGGGAATTGAGATTATCGGCAGGCTGGCCCTTCAGCAGCGGCATCAGGTAATGGTTAATTGCCGAAACGATAGCTTCCGGGCTCTCCACGCCGTAGCTCAATCCACCGATGGTGGTGGCTTCGCCAATACCGCAAATCCCGTCCGAACGGGTGATGCGGACGATCGCCAGCGTCTGACAGCCCATCGTGGTCATGGAGAGTTTGTGCGGTCGAATGGTCGGGATATCTACCAGCCAGCTTTCAATACGTTCAATGGTCACGGTCATCTTTTTTTCCTGGTGATGAAATACATAACTTTTCATCCCCCTGTTCATAACGTGGGGTAACGATTCTGTTGACAATAGGTCTGCACGGTCGGGACGGTCAACGGCGATAATCGAAATGTTGTGCGATTATCGACGCGGTTGTTAAATTGGGGTTAATAATGTGATCGACATGGTAAAAACAGCACAAGGAATCGCCGCGTTTTTCACCCGCGATATAGTGATGCCCCATGAACCTTTATCTTCAGTAAAAGAGGGGTATATGAGCGAAAAAAAACCAGATACTCTCAGCGTCCGCCAGTCTGAACACGACCCTAACTTTATGCTGTCCCTGGCGCGCGGGCTGGAAGTCCTTAACGCGTTTACCCCGCAGCGGCAGCGCCTGACCATTTCCCAGCTTAGCCAAAAAACGCAGATCTCCCGCGCGGCTGTGCGCCGCTGCCTCTATACCCTCGCCGCGCTGGGAATGGTGCATAGCCCGGATGGCCGCAGCTATGAGCTACTCCCCCGCGTGCTGGCGGTGGGTCACGCTTACCTGGCCGGAACGCCGCTGGCGAAAGTCGCGCAGAGCGCCCTGGATAATCTGGGTAAAAACCTCGGAGAATCCTGCTCCGCCGCCACGCTGGACGGCGATAACGTCCTGTATATTGCCAGAGCGGCGGTGAATAACCTGCTCAGCGTAGATATCGGCCGCGGTAGCCGTCTGCCTGCGTGGGCCACGTCGATGGGACGCGTGCTGCTTAGCGCGTTGCCGGAAGAACAGCTTGAAGTGACACTGTCACGAGCCAGCTTAATCCGCTATACCCCGTATACGCTATGCGATCTGCCGGGTTTACGGCAGGAAATCGCCAGAGTGCGTATGCAGGGCTACGCGCTCGCTGACCGGCAAATTGAGGTGGGATTATGTTCGCTGGCGGTACCGCTGCTTTCCCGCAGCGGTCAGGTGGTGGCGGCGCTTAACGTTGGCGTTCCGGCAGGCTATACCAACGCCGCCGCGCTGAAGGAGAAAGCCCTCGCCCCGCTACGGCGGGCGGCGATGGCGCTTTCTCTTCAGCTGTAAGGGTTAATTCAGCTCCGGCGCCCTGGCCAGACTGCGCCAGATACCAGCCGCCAGCAGCAGAAGCAGGACACCGGCCGTCGCCAGCACGATACTGTGCGAATGAATAAACGCTGCCTTCGCCGCTTCGAGCAGGTTTTGCGCAGGAATAGCCGGCATCGACTGCGCCAGCTTAATCGCCTCGCTGATGGAGGAGGACGCCTGCTCCGCCGCTGCGCCGTCAACGCCCGACGGCAAAACAATCGATGAGGTGTAGCTGCGGGTCAATATCAGACCGAACAGGGCGATGCCCAGACCAGCCCCCAGCTCGTAGGCCATAGTTTCGATGGCCCCCGCCGCCGCCGCTTTCTCCTTCGGCGCTGCGGCCATAATGGCAGAGCTGGAAGCCAGCAGCGCGCTGGCGACGCTAAAGCCCAGCAGCGTCATCAGTCCCCAGGCTAACCACTGCTGGGTGCTGAAATCGGTCATCGACAGGCCGAGGAAGCTCAGCGCGCTGAGCAGCATTCCCCCGGTTGCCACCTCGCGCAGCCCCAGGCGCGAAACCAACATGCCGGCAATCGGCCCGCTAAAACCGCTGGCCACCATCACCGGCAGCATAAACAGCCCGGCCTCAAATGGCGTTTTGCTATGCACGAACTGCAGCTCCTGCGCCATCAGAAGTTCAAAGCCCACCAGCGTGATCAGCGCCGTCATCGCCATCATCACACCGCTTAAAATAATGCGATGGGTAAACAGTCGCATATCGACCATGGGCCGCGTCGCCATAAGCTGCTTGCGCACGAACCAGAACAACATACCGGCGCCAGCAACCGCCACCAGCCCGGTTAACCACAGCGCCATTTGCCCTTTAAGCGCCGTTTTAGCGCTGAATACCAGCATCAATATGGCGGCGATCAGGATTAGCGCCTGGAATAGATTCAGCGGCTGTTCCCGTCGTGCGGGCTGACGCGGCACCACTTTGGCGTTAATCGCTATCACCAGCAGCACGATCGGCACGTTGATCAGGAAAACCGAGCCCCAGTAAAAATGTTCCAGCAGCATGCCGCCGATCAGTGGGCCAAAGGCCGCCCCGCCGGAACCCACCGCCGCCCACAGGCCAAGGGCCATATTACGCTGTTGCGCCAGCGCAAAAGTGCTGCGAATACCGGCGAGCGTCGCCGGGACGATCATCGCTGCCCCTACCGCCAGTAGCGCGCGGGACGCAATCAGCGTTTCGGCCGTCGGCGAAAACGCCGCCGCCAGCGAGGCGGCGCCAAAAATAGCGCTGCCGAGCAGTAGCAGGCGTTTAAAGCCTATTTTATCGCCCAGCGCGCCCATCGGCAGCACCATGCCGGCCATCACCAACGAGTAAATATCAATAATCCACAATAGCTCATTGCCGCTGGTCCCCAGCGCTACGCTAAGCGTTGGCGCGGCCACGTGCAGAACGGTGGCATCAATCGCCACCGGAATATAAACCAGCAAAATCGCCATCAGCGTCAACCATTGCCGAGACATACTACCTTTCCTCAAAGTTGAAAATTGGACAAGTGTCCAGGATGGCGATCCTGCCCCAATGTTGAACGAGTGTCCAACTTTTTGTTACTATCGGCCAAAAACGGGGGTCACCAGGCGTTATGAGCTACTTAAATCGCGATGCGCGACGGGAAGTTATTGTACTGGCAGCCATGCGCGTAGCGCTTAGGGGCGGATTCAGCGCCATGACCGTGCGCCAGATTGCCGCCGAAGCCGGCGTCTCCGCCGGTCAACTGCACCACCATTTCACTTCAGCAGGCGAGCTGAAAGCCCATACCTTTGTACGCCTTATCCGTGAAATGCTGGACATGCCGCTGGTCGCTGACGACGCCACGTGGCGGGAACGCCTGTTTTCCATGGTGGGCAGCGACGACGGCAAGCTTGAGCCCTATATTCGTTTATGGCGCGAAGCGCAGCTGCTGGCCGACAGCGATAGCGATATCAAAGGCGCATATCTGCTGACGATGAGTATGTGGCATGAAGAGACGCTGAAAATTATTCAGCGCGGAACCGAAGCGGGCGAGTTTACGCCAAAAGACCATGCGGAAAGTATTGCCTGGCGGCTCATTGCGCTGGTATGTGGCCTGGATGGTATTTACGCGCTGGGTATGGAGGAAATAGATGATGCCACCTTTAACCGGCATATCAATTATTTTATTTCGATGGAACTGTTCTGACTCAGGTTACACTTTGTAACAAATAATCTCCCTCTATTCTCCGCGCGTCGACTGCCGACGCGCTTTTCTTATCTATTCTTCATTCATTACAACTAACACATCGTTCGGCCCCTTCTTTCATTCTTTTATATTAATTGACTGTTTTACATCTTTATTCTTTTTGACTGGTTAATGTTCATTCGAGGGCAATATGCTGAGCAAAAATGAGAAAAAGAATCATTATCTTTTAAGCGAGTGGAAACCTGAAAACGCGGCATTCTGGGAAAATAAGGGAAAGAAAATAGCCCGCAGAAATCTTTGCATTTCCGTAGCTTGTCTGCTACTTGCCTTTTGCGTCTGGATGTTATTTAGCGCCGTCGCGGTCAACCTCAATAAAGTCGGTTTTAATTTCACTACCGATCAACTCTTTTTATTAACCGCTCTGCCTTCGCTTTCCGGCGCGATATTACGCGTGCCCTACTCCTTTATGGTACCCATATTTGGCGGGCGCTACTGGACGGTATTAAGTACGATTATTCTGGTGGTTCCCTGCATCTGGCTGGGAATTGCCGTGCAAAATACCGCTACCCCGTTTTGGGTATTTATCATTATTGCCTTACTGTGCGGTTTTGCCGGTGCGAACTTTGCTTCGAGCATGGGAAATATCAGTTTTTTCTTCCCCAAAGCGAAACAGGGTAGCGCACTGGGGATTAACGGTGGGCTCGGCAACCTCGGCGTCAGCGTGATGCAGATGATCGCGCCGGCGGTGATTTTTCTGCCCATCTTTGCTTTTCTCGGTGTTCATGGGGTGCCTCAGGAGGATGGATCTCTTCTCGCCCTTAGCAACGCCGCGCTCGTCTGGGTACCGCTGCTGGCGATCGCCACCTTCGCAGCCTGGGTGGGAATGAACGATATCGCCAGCTCGAAGGCCTCAATTCGCGAGCAGCTGCCGGTACTGAAGCGCCCGCATATGTGGCTATTAAGCCTGCTCTACCTTGCCACCTTTGGCTCGTTTATCGGCTTCTCCGCCGGTTTTGCCATGCTGGCGAAAACGCAGTTCCCCGACGTGAATATTCTGAAGCTGGCTTTCTTCGGGCCGTTTATCGGCGCGCTGGCGCGGTCATTTGGCGGCATTATTTCCGACCGTCTCGGCGGCGTGCGGGTCACGTTGATCAATTTTATCTTAATGGCGCTGTTCACCGGCCTGCTGTTCCTCACCCTGCCCGGCACCGGCTCCGGCAGTTTTCTCGCTTTTTACGTGGTGTTTATGGGACTGTTCCTTACCGCTGGTCTCGGCAGCGGTTCCACCTTCCAGATGATCGCCGTGATCTTCCGCCAGATAACTATCGACAGCGTGAAGAAGCGCGGCGGCAGCGATGAACAGGCTCAGCACGAAGCGGTGACCGACACCGCGGCGGCGCTCGGTTTTATCTCCGCAATCGGCGCCATTGGCGGCTTCTTTATCCCTAAAGCCTTCGGCACCTCGCTGGCGCTGACCGGCTCACCTGTCGGGGCAATGAAGGTCTTCTTTGTTTTCTACGTGGTTTGTGTGCTGGTGACCTGGCTGGTCTACGGCCGTCGTAAATCGGCAAAAAAATAACGACATCTTTGCCGGATGGCGGCTGAAGCCTTATCTGGCCTACAGGATAGTGCGGTCTTGTAAGGCCGGACATTATTGGTGCAGGAGAAATGTCATGAGTAAACTACTGGATCGCTTTCGCTACTTTAAACAAAAAGGCGAGAGCTTTGCCAACGGTCACGGCCAGGTATACAACACCAACCGCGACTGGGAAGACAGCTATCGGCAGCGCTGGCAGTTCGACAAAATCGTCCGCTCAACCCACGGCGTGAACTGTACGGGCTCATGCAGCTGGAAGATTTACGTCAAAAACGGTCTGGTCACCTGGGAAACCCAGCAAACAGACTACCCGCGAACCCGCCCGGATCTGCCCAACCACGAACCCCGCGGCTGCCCGCGCGGCGCGAGCTACTCCTGGTACCTTTACAGCGCCAACCGTCTGAAGTATCCGCTGGTGCGCAAGCGGCTGATTGCGCTGTGGCGCGAAGCGCTGGCTCAGCACGCCAATCCGGTGCAGGCGTGGGATAGCATTATGCAGGACCCGGTTAAAACCCTCAGCTACAAGCAGGTACGCGGCAAAGGCGGGTTTATCCGCTCAAGCTGGAAAGAGCTGAATCAGCTGATTGCCGCCGCCAACGTCTGGACCATCAAAAACTACGGGCCGGACCGGGTGGCGGGCTTTTCGCCGATCCCGGCGATGTCGATGGTCTCTTACGCCGCGGGTACCCGCTATCTGTCGCTGCTTGGCGGCACCTGTCTGAGCTTCTACGACTGGTACTGCGACCTTCCCCCCGCCTCGCCGATGACCTGGGGTGAGCAAACCGATGTCCCTGAATCCGCCGACTGGTATAACTCAAGCTATATCATCGCCTGGGGCTCAAACGTCCCACAGACCCGAACGCCGGACGCCCATTTTTTTACCGAAGTGCGCTATAAGGGCACCAAAACCATCGCGATTACTCCGGATTTTTCGGAAGTTGCCAAACTCAGCGATCAGTGGCTGGCGCCGAAACAGGGCACCGACAGCGCGCTGGCGATGGCAATGGGCCATGTGATCCTCAAAACGTTTCACCTTGATAATCCCAGCGACTATTTCCTCAACTACTGTCGCACCTATACCGATATGCCGATGCTGGTGATGCTTGAGCGCCGCGAGGAGGGTTTCTACGTTCCCGGCAGGATGGTCCGCGCCGCCGATCTGGTCGACGATTTGGGCGAAAGCAACAACCCGGAGTGGAAAACCGTCGCGTACAACAGCGCAGGTGAACTGGTGGCGCCCAACGGTTCGATTGGCTTCCGCTGGGGAGAGAAAGGCAAGTGGAACCTCGAACAGCAGGCCGCCGGGCAAACCATTGAACTCAAACTATCGCTGCTGGATAGCCGTGACGACGTGGTGACGGTGGGCTTTCCCTACTTCGGCGGCAACGAAAACCCGCACTTTCGCAGCGTTAAGCAGGATCCGGTCACCCTGCACCAGCTACCGGTTAAACACCTCCCGCTGGCCAATGGCGAAACGGGACTGGTGGTCAGTGTTTATGATCTCATCCTCGCTAACTACGGGCTCGATCGCGGTTTAGACGACCCCAGCGCCGCCAGGGACTTTGGCGAAATGAAAGCCTATACCCCGGCGTGGGCCGAACAGATCACCGGCGTCCCGCGCCAGCACATCGAGCAGATCGCCCGCGAGTTCGCCGATACCGCGCATAAAACCCACGGACGATCGATGATTATTCTCGGCGCCGGCGTCAACCACTGGTACCACATGGATATGAACTACCGTGGGATGATCAATATGCTGGTGTTCTGCGGCTGCGTCGGCCAGAGCGGCGGCGGCTGGTCGCACTATGTCGGCCAGGAGAAACTGCGTCCGCAAACCGGCTGGCTGCCGCTGGCGTTCGCGCTGGACTGGAATCGTCCGCCGCGCCAGATGAACAGCACCTCCTTTTTTTACAATCACGCCAGCCAGTGGCGCTATGAAAAGCTGACCGCCCGGGAGCTGCTGTCGCCGCTGGCCGACGCCAGCCAATTCAGCGGCCATCTGATCGATTTTAACGTTCGCGCCGAGCGCATGGGCTGGCTGCCTTCCGCGCCGCAGCTGGGGGTTAACCCACTGACCATCAAGGCGCAGGCCGCCGCAGCCGGACTGCCCCCCGCCGACTACACCGCCCGGGCGCTGAAGTCCGGCGAGATCCGCTTCGCCTGCGAACAGCCGGATAACGGCAAAAACCATCCGCGTAATCTGTTTATCTGGCGCTCAAACCTGCTGGGCTCTTCCGGCAAGGGCCATGAGTATATGCTCAAATACCTGCTGGGGACCGACAGCGGTATTCAGGGCGAAGAGCTGGGGGCTACCGATGAGGTGAAGCCGGAAGAGGTGGAGTGGCAAACCGCGGCCATTGAGGGCAAACTCGACCTGCTGGTGACGCTCGACTTTCGCATGTCCAGCACCTGTCTGTTCTCCGATATCGTTCTGCCAACCGCCACCTGGTACGAAAAAGACGATATGAACACCTCGGATATGCATCCCTTTATTCACCCGCTCTCCGCCGCCGTTGACCCGGCGTGGGAGGCGAAAAGCGACTGGGAAATTTACAAAGATATCGCCAGAACCTTCTCTGAAGTCTGCGTCGGCCACCTCGATAAAGAGACCGACGTGGTGCTGGTGCCGCTGCAGCATGACTCCCCGGCGGAACTCTCTCAGCCCTTTGACGTGCTGGACTGGCGGAAAGGCGAATGCGAGCTGACGCCGGGTAAAACCGCGCCGTCGATTGCCGTGGTTGAGCGCGATTATCCGGCGACCTATGAGCGCTTTACCTCCCTCGGCCCGCTGCTCGACAAACTCGGCAACGGCGGTAAAGGCATCACCTGGAACACCCAGAACGAGGTCGATTTCCTCGGTAAGCTCAACTACGTCAAGCTGGATGGCCCGGCTAAAGGCCGCCCGCGCATCGACACCGCCATCGACGCCTCGGAAGTGATCCTCGCCCTCGCCCCGGAAACCAATGGCCAGGTGGCGGTCAAAGCCTGGCAAGCGCTCGGCGAATTTACCGGCCGCGAGCACACGCACCTGGCGCTGAATAAAGAGGATGAAAAAATCCGCTTCCGCGACATTCAGGCCCAGCCGCGCAAAATTATCTCCAGCCCGACCTGGTCCGGCCTCGAGAGCGAGCATGTGTCGTACAACGCCGGCTATACCAACGTCCACGAGCTGATCCCCTGGCGCACCCTTTCCGGCCGCCAGCAGCTCTATCAGGATCACCCCTGGATGCGCGCCTTTGGCGAAAGCCTGGTGGTCTATCGTCCGCCCATTGACACCCGCAGCGTCAGCCAGATGAAAGCGATCCCGCCTAACGGCTTTCCTGAAAAAGCGCTCAACTTTCTGACGCCGCACCAGAAATGGGGCATTCACTCCACCTACAGCGAAAACCTGCTGATGCTAACCCTGTCGCGCGGCGGGCCGATCGTGTGGATCAGCGAAACCGATGCTCGCGAACTGGGGATTGAAGATAACGACTGGATCGAGGCCTTTAACGCCAACGGCGCGCTCACCGCTCGCGCGGTGGTCAGCCAGCGCGTACCGCCGGGGATGACCATGATGTACCACGCGCAGGAGCGTCTGATGAATATTCCGGGCTCGGAAGTCACCGGACGGCGCGGCGGGATCCATAACTCGGTGACCCGCGTGTGCCCGAAACCGACCCATATGATTGGCGGCTACGCCCAGCTGGCTTACGGTTTCAACTATTACGGCACCGTCGGCTCCAATCGCGATGAGTTCATCATGATACGCAAAATGAAAAATATTGACTGGCTGGATGACGAAGGTCGCGACGGGATACAGGAGGCGAAAAAATGAAAATACGCTCACAGGTCGGCATGGTTCTCAATCTTGATAAATGCATCGGCTGCCACACCTGTTCCGTCACCTGTAAAAACGTCTGGACCGGACGTGAAGGAATGGAATACGCCTGGTTTAACAACGTCGAAACCAAACCAGGCATCGGTTATCCAAAAAACTGGGAAGACCAGGAGGTGTGGGAAGGCGGCTGGGTGCGCGACGTTAATGGCAAAATACGCCCGCGTCTGGGCGGCAAAATGGGCGTCATCACCAAAATCTTCGCCAATCCGGTGATACCGCAAATCGACGATTATTATGAGCCTTTTACCTTTGATTATCAGCACCTGCACAACGCGCCGGAGGGGAAACATTTGCCCACCGCCCGTCCGCGCTCGCTTATCGATGGTAAGCGGATGGATAAAATCATCTGGGGGCCCAACTGGGAAGAGCTGCTCGGCGGCGAGTTTGAAAAGCGCGCCCGCGACCGTAACTTCGACAAGATTCAGAAGGAGATGTACGGCCAGTTTGAAAACACCTTCATGATGTATCTGCCGCGCCTGTGCGAGCACTGCCTGAATCCGAGCTGCGTCGCCACCTGCCCGAGCGGCGCCATCTACAAGCGTGAAGAAGACGGCATCGTGCTGATCGACCAGGATAAATGCCGCGGCTGGCGTCTGTGCATCAGCGGCTGCCCGTACAAAAAAATCTACTTCAACTGGAAAAGCGGTAAATCGGAAAAATGCATCTTCTGCTACCCGCGTATCGAATCCGGACAGCCCACCGTCTGTTCGGAAACCTGCGTGGGGCGTATCCGCTATCTCGGCGTGTTGTTATACGACGCGGATCGCATTGAAGAGGCCGCCAGCACCGAGCGCGAAACCGATCTCTATGAGCGGCAGTGCGAGGTGTTCCTCAATCCCCACGACCCGGCGGTGATTGAAGAAGCGCTGAAACAGGGGATTCCACAAAACGTGATTGATGCCGCCCAGCGCTCGCCGGTGTACAAAATGGCGATGGACTGGAAGCTGGCGCTTCCGCTACATCCGGAATACCGCACCCTGCCAATGGTCTGGTACGTGCCGCCGCTGTCGCCGATTCAGTCCTACGCCGACGCCGGCGGCCTGCCGAAAAGCGACGGCGTGCTTCCGGCCATCGAAAGCCTGCGTATTCCGGTACAGTATCTCGCCAATATGCTCAGCGCGGGCGATACCGGCCCGGTGTTGCGCGCGCTGAAGCGCATGATGGCGATGCGTCATTACATGCGCTCGCAAACGGTGGAAGGCGTCACGGATACCCGCGCCATCGAGGAAGTGGGCTTAAGCGTTGAACAGGTCGAGGAGATGTACCGCTATCTGGCGATCGCCAACTATGAAGACCGTTTCGTGATCCCGACCAGCCACCGCGAAATGGCGCGCGACGCTTTCCCCGAGCGCAACGGCTGCGGCTTTACCTTTGGCGACGGCTGCCACGGCTCCGACACCAAATTCAACCTGTTCAACAGTAGCCGTATCGATGCCATCAACATCACCGAAGTACGCGATAAAGCGGAGGGGGAATAATGCAAATCCTCAAAGCGATCGGCCTGCTGATGGAGTACCCGGATGAGTTTCTTTGGCAGTGCAAGGAGGAGGTGCTGGCCATGGTGCGGCACGACGCCCCCATGCTCAACGACTTCGTCGCGGAAATGCTGAATGCTCCGCTGCTGGATAAGCAGGCCGAATGGTGCGAAGTGTTCGACCGGGGCCGCGCTACGTCGCTGCTGCTGTTTGAACACGTGCACGCCGAGTCCCGCGATCGCGGCCAGGCAATGGTCGATCTGCTCGCTCAGTATGAAAAAGCGGGTCTACAGCTAAACTGTCGCGAACTTCCAGACCATCTGCCGCTGTATCTGGAATACCTCAGCATCCTGCCGGAAAACGAAGCGCGTGAGGGGCTGCAAAACGTCGCGCCGATTCTGGCGCTGCTGGGCGGGCGGCTCAAGCAGCGCGAGGTAGCGTGGTATCCGCTGTTTGACGCCCTGCTGAGCCTCGCCGGGAGCCCCCTCTCAAGTGACAGTGTCACGCAGCAGGTTAACAACGAGTCCCGTGATGATACCCGGCAGGCGCTGGATGCGGTCTGGGAAGAAGAACAGGTGAAATTTATCGAAGATAACGCCACAACCTGTGACAGCTCACCGTTACAGCAATATCAACGACGCTTTAGCCAGGACGTGGCGCCGCAGTACGTCGACGTCAGCGCGGGAGGCCCGAAATGATACAGTACCTGAACGTCTTTTTTTACGACATCTACCCCTACATCTGCGCGACGGTCTTTTTTCTCGGCAGCTGGCTGCGCTATGACTACGGTCAGTACACCTGGCGCGCCTCCTCCAGCCAGATGCTCGATAAACGCGGGATGGTGATCTGGTCGAATCTTTTTCATATCGGCATACTCGGCATTTTCTTTGGCCATCTGTTCGGCATGTTAACGCCGCACTGGGTGTATGCCTGGTTTTTACCGATTGCGGTCAAGCAGCAGATGGCGATGGTGCTCGGCGGCGTCTGCGGCGTCCTGACGCTGATCGGCGGCGCCGGTTTGCTCTGGCGTCGTTTGACCAACCAGCGCGTTCGCGCGACCTCGACCACCCCGGATATCATCATCATGAGCATTCTGTTGATTCAGTGCCTGCTCGGGCTGAGCACGATTCCTTTTTCGGCGCAGTATCCTGACGGCAGTGAAATGATGAAGCTGGTCGGCTGGGCGCAAGGCATCGTGACCTTCCGCGGCGGCTCGTCTGAAATGCTCAGCGGTGTCGCCTTTGTTTTCCGCGTACATCTGGTACTGGGAATGACGATTTTCCTGCTGTTCCCGTTCACCCGTCTGGTTCACGTCTGGAGCGCGCCGTTTGAATATTTCACCCGCCGCTACCAGGTGGTACGTTCAAGACGCTGAGTCTTATCCTCACCCCAACCCTCTCCCCGCAAGCGGGGAGAGGGAGAAAGGCAGCCTAAAACCCACTTTAAACGCTACACCAGTTTCCGGTTATCGACGCGCTCGGCGGTATCTTCAGTAGACTTTCGCTTTTACCTTATGCCGAGTGCTTTTCTGAATTGTCAATTATCCCCAATCCAATAAGGTATAGTAGCTTTGAGCTGATCGTCTGGCGAAAGAGCATCACAAACTTAGTTTATTGACTTTGATTTGTATAACCCGCATTGCAGCGAGAAGCATTATTGAAGAATCAACGAATCGCACTTCGAACACAGTAAACAATAGACACGCATTCGTTGGCGTAAAAACGAAAATTTCCGTGAGGAAAGATGAAGACACAGCGCAAATTCTACCGAATTGCCTTCGGAATAGTTGGTTTTTTATTACTCACTTATATTAGAGTGCAATTAGGTTACAATCCTCTCAACCCACTCCTTGCCGATTTATGTTTTTTAGCTGCAGGGTATGTTTTCATCTATTTTGTTATATTTTCACTGATTGAATCCGGTGTGGAAAAGATGGGCTCCTTCCATCAAAAATACAATAAAGACAACCTGCATAAACAACCTCTTAAGTGTTTCATGCAGCATCAATCGACAGTCGCTGGAGGATACAAACTGGTTTTTAACCTTGGGTATATTTTAATCACTTACCTGATATTAAAACAACACCTGTGAAATCTCCACAGCCTCGTATCGAAAAGAAACAATATATTCGTAGAACACAATGAAGGGTTGCCAGACCATTACAAAATCAGCAGCTTGACGTTCGATTATACATGGCATTTATCTCCGCCTGACAGGCTCGCCCTAAGTGAAGCATTATGGGCACAAACAATTTCACAGAGTCAGGTTTCAATGATTCATTTAACCTGACTCTGTCACTTAAAATAGCTGTTTTTAACGCTTTCCCCGGCTCTACTTTCCGGCTTCGGGATGGGTATCAAACGCCGCCATCACTGCCGCCAGTTCCGCTTCGCTGAAGCCATATTTGGCATCATCCACGCCGAGGCCAAAACGCGTTTGCAGCGCTTCATACAGCGCCGGAACATCCGCTAAATCCCGCTTTTCGACCACATGGTTTTTATCCCAATGGGTAAAGTGGAAATTGGTCAGCGTCATCTTGCCGCCATCCGGTAAGTGGCGGCACATCAGCAGATGATGGCGGAAGTGCGACTGCGGCCAGTGCGCTGACCAGAAGTTGCCCATCACATAGTCGGAAGCGTACTGGCGACCTAAGTCAAAATGGTACATCGACTGCCAGTGGCCGTGATGGCTGAACTGCAGGGTCCACTCTTCCCCTTCGTAGATCAGGCGATACTCACCGTGCGGGGTCGCTTGTTCCACATCGGCCAGCAGCTTGATCGGCGCGGTCAGGGTCTGGCCGCCGAAACCAACGTCAGCAATCCAGCGTTCGCCCTCCACGTCCACCAGCAGCAGCCGATGGGTACGCGGCGGCATATGCGGCGGATTGGCCAGCACCACGCGGCCCAGAAGGCTGCGCACATTGAAACCAATTTCGCGCAGCGCTCTCTCCAGCAGGCCGTTTTGCTCGAAGCAGTAACCGCCGCGACGACCGTGAATCAGCTTATCTTCCAGGGTGCGATCGTCGAGATGTATCTCTCTTGGCAGCAGCACATCCAGATTTTCAAAGGGGATCGCGCCGTTATGGTGAATATGCAATTCGCGCAGGGTATTAAGTGAAACACCCGGGGTGCCCGTCCAGCCCAGACGAGAAAAATAGGCGCTTAAAAAGGGACTCATCAATGCCTCCAGCAATCGGTGTCCGACATTTATAGCCTGTTTTTCCCGCCTGACCAGCTATTTTGTGCGATCGCATTTATCCGCGCGTGCCTCGCTGCATCAGCGACAGCGCGCTGAGCATCAGCCCGAGACCGGTAAGCAGCGTCAGCGACGCCATTGCCATTCCCTGCCCCGCCGAGCCCTGCTCAAACTGGCGCCAGATAAACACCGCGACGGTTTGCGTCCCGGCTGGCGCGAGCAGCAGCGAAGTTACCAGCTCGCGGGAGGCGACGGCGAACACCATCAGCATCGCCGCCAGCAGCGCCGGGAAGACCAGCGGCAGAACGATCAGACGCAGCGCCTGCAGGGCCGTCGCCCCATGTACCCTTGCCGCAGGCTCAAGATTATTGCCAAGCTGGCGCAGCGCGCTGCCGACGTAGCGTACCGGCCAGGGCAGCAGCAGACAACTGTAGGAGAGCAGCAGCATAAACCAGCTGTTGTAGGGGGAAAGCGGCCAGAACGGCTGATTCCACAACAGAATCAACCCGACGCCTACCACCACGCCCGGCAGCGCCGCCGGCAGCAGCGATAAGGCATCGACTATCGCGCTCCCCTTGATTTTTTGCACCACAACCAGCCAGGCGGCGAGCAGCCCCACCAGCCCAACAACCCCAGCCGAAGCCAGCGCCAGCGAAAGGCTGGTTGCCAGCGCCGACAGCGCATCGCCCTGCTGGGTAAACAGCGCAGCAAAATGGCGAAAGGTAACGTTGTCAGCATGAATACCGCCCGACAGCGTGCTCATCAGGCTGGTCAACACCATCGATGCGCCAGGCAGCACCACCGCCAGCCCACCGACGCCCGCCATCACTAGCATCGCCGGAAGCGCCAGCCAGCCCAGCTCCGCCCCGCTATTCTCTCCCGGTTTGCCGGTGACGCTGGTAACCTCTTTACCGCCAGTCAGCCGTTTTTGCAGCCACCAGGCCAGCAGCGCCACCGCGATCAGCAGCAGCGACAGCAGCGATGCGCCGGGCTGATCGACGGGCCAGTCGGCAAGCTTTTTCTCAATGCCTACGGTCAGCATGACCAGCCCCGCCCGCGACCCGAGGGCCGCCGGAACGCCGTATTCCTCAATCGCCAGGGTAAACGCCAACAGCATCCCCGCCGCCAGCGCCGGCGAAAGCATCGGCAGCGTGATGTACCAGAACGCACGCCAGGCGCTGGCGCCGTGCACCCGGGCGACAATCGCCAGCCGCTGACCGCTGGCCAACAGGCTGCGCGAGACGGCAAAGTAGACCACCGGAAAGATATTGAGGGTCATCACCAGCACGATCCCGATGCGGCTAAAAAGCAGATCGTTAAGATCCCAGCCGGTCAGCTGCTGCAGATAGCCATGACTTTGCAGCATCAGCATCCACGACAGCGCGGCAATATAGGGCGGCGTCAGAAAGGGGATCAGAAAGAGCAGATCCCACAGCCGCGGCAGCGGGATAGTAAACAATCCGCGCACGACGCCCAGCGGTAGACCGATGACCACGCTCATCAGCGCCACGCCGCAGGCCACCCACAGGGTGCCGCCGAGCATCGTAGGCAGCTGCGGGTCGGCAATCAGTGTTGACACGCCGCTAAACGCGCCGCTCAGCGAGCCGGCGCTAAACCGGGGAAAAATCGCCTGGAGGACGATAAAGAGCAGCGGCAACGCCACCAGCACCAGCAGTGCCGCCAGCGTGCCCGCTGAAATAAGTCTCTGTTTCACGATATATTCCTGGATACGATCTTACCCGGCTCGCGCTGCGCTTAGCCGGGCTACAAAATCACGGCCGTTTACAGTCCGGTAGCCCCGACAGGCGCGCCAGCGCCGCCTCCGGGGAATGTGCCCGAACCAACTTTCGCAGCTTGGGGAAAAGTCGGTTTACTGGGCGAAAAGCGTATTAAAGCGGGAAAGCACCGCACTACGTTCGCTAGTGCCTTCGCCGGCGGTCGGCAGAATTTTCAGTTCGTTGAGCAGCGGACGCTTCGCCGGAATATCGCTGCGGGCGGGCATAAGCCAGGCGTCGGCGACCAGCGCCTGGCCTTCCGGCGACAGCACATAATCAATAAAGGCCTTTGCATCGTCAGCATGCGGGCTGGTTTTGAGGATCATCATTGGCCGCGGCGCAATCACCGTGCCGCTGGCCGGGAAAATCACCTTTAGCGACTCGCCCTGATGAATATTGCCGTAAGAGACATAATCAACCGCGCCGAATACCGCCGCTTTCGCTCCCTGCATCACCGGCGTTACCGCCTGGGCATTCGGCCCGCTGACCGCCATGCCATTCTTCTTCAAGTCTTTAAACAGCGCCCAGGCCTGGTCGCCCATGCCATTCTGTAACCCGATCAGCAAATCCAGCGATGCGCCGGAAAGCGCCGGGTCCGGCGTCGTCACTTTGTCTTTGAACGCCGCTTCGGTCAGGTCGCGCCACTCTTTCGGCTCCGGAGTGCCGCTTTTGGTATTCCAGACGATCCCCAGCGCCGAAATCCCCTGGGCAACGTAATCGGCGGATTTCAGGTTCACCGGGACTTTATCGGCATTGGCGCTCTGATACGGCAGCAGCCAGCCGCGGTGATGCAAATCTTCCGCGGTATCCCACGAGGCGGAAATCAGCACATCTGCCTGCGGGTTAGCCTGCTCGGCCTCAAGACGCGCCATCACCTTACCGGTGGTGGCCTGAAATATATTCACCTTCACCCCGGTTTTCTTCTCATAACCGCTGGCGAGGCTTTTCGCCAGCGAGCCCGGCCCGGCGGTGTAGACGGTGAGCGCGTGGGCGCAGGAGATCGTGGTGGCGGACAGCATCATCGCGAGCGCGGCTCCTTTGGTAACGGTGATAACGGTTTTCATACGGATTCCCCTGAGGTTGAAGTCACGGCGCGGACAGCGGCAACGCAGCCCGCAGATAAATGAATAATCTTGTCGGCCAGCAGCTCGGCTTCGCGACGGTCGTGGGTGACGTAGACGGCAGTGATGCCCAGCTGGCGCAGCAGGCGGCTCATTTCGAGACACAGCGACTCGCGCAGCTCGCTGTCGAGATTGGAGAGCGGCTCATCGAACAGCAGCACGCGCGGTTCTGCGACGATGGCGCGGGCCAGGGCAACGCGCTGCTGCTGTCCGCCGGAAAGGCCCGACGGTTTACGCTCGGCGAAGCCGCTGAGACCGACCATTGCCAGCGCCTCCTCGACCCGTCGCTGTCGTTCCTTGTGCCCGATGCCGCGCATGCGCAGCGGGAAAGCCACGTTCTGCGCCGCCGTCATATGCGGCCACAGGGCGTAATCCTGGAAGACCATGCCGAGATCGCGCTGCTCCGGCGGCATACCCCAGCCGGCTTTCGCCACCAGCCGATCGCCGAAGTGAATGCTGCCGCTGGCGGGTACGGTTAATCCGGCGAGCAGGCGCAGCAGCGTGCTTTTGCCGCAGCCAGAAGGCCCGAGCAGCGCCACGATGCTGCCCGCATCGATATGCAGATCGATCTGATTAAGGACGGTGTTGGCGCCGAAGGCGAAAGAAACGCCGTCAAGCTTAATGCTGGTAAGCGCGCGCATTTTCGCCCTCCCGTTGGGAAAGCGTGGCTCTGCCGGCGGTCAACATCCGCCGGCGCGCGCTCACCTGTGTCAAAGACAGGGGAGCTAACATATTGTTATCCTCTTTGGGACTTAGTGACGCCGACTATAGGGAGCCTTGATGACGTATTGATTACATTTTCATTGCGGATTAACGTGTTGTCTGGCATCAGACCCATTTACCAAGGAACGCATATGAGCCGTTTTCGCCACGTGGAACTCCAGTACGCCAGTCGCCTGCTCAACCATGGCCCAACGATTTTAATAACCAGCTACGACGCCCATACTCAGCGCCGCAACGTTATGGCCGCCGCATGGTCGATGCCGGTGGAGTTCGCCCCGCCGCGGCTGGCTATCGTGGTGGATAAAAGCGCCTGGACGCGGGAAATTATTGAGCGCAACGGCACGTTCGGCATCGTCGTCCCGGGCGTCGAGGCCGCCAGCTGGACCTACGCGGTCGGCAGCATCAGCGGACGCGATGAGGATAAATTTAACGCTTACGGTATTCCGGTGGTGCAAGGCCCGGAGCTGGGATTGCCGCTGATTGAAGAAAAGTGTCTGGCGTGGATGGAGTGCCGACTGCTGCCGGCAACGGCGGCTCAGGAGCAGTACGATACGCTGTTTGGCGAAGTGGTTTCCGCCGCCGCCGACGAACGCGCGTTTGTCACCGGACGCTGGCAGTTCGACGATGATAAGATCAATACCCTCCATCATCTCGGCACCGGCAACTTTGTCGCCAGCGGCCGCCACGTCCGCGCCAATACGCCAGAAGAGTAGCCCGGACAGATGCGCAGCATCGCCTCCGGGGCAATTCTTCACCACCCTGCTCGTCTCTCCCGGGGGCGGCGCGCAGCGCCTGCCCGGGCTACCGGGCCCCAGACCGCTGAGAACGCGTAGCCCAAACAGATGCGCAGCATCGCCTCCGGCAGGTGTACTAGCGCAGCAAACGCCGCCGGTCTTCGCTGGGAGTCAGGCCAAAAACCTTTTTATATAAAGTGGTAAAGTGATTACTGTTGGCAAAGCCGCATAGATAAGCCACTTCGGTAATCGTCATATCGGTCTCGCGTAATTTTACGCGCGCCGAAACTAAGCGCAGACGCTTTAAATAATTATCCGGCGTCAATCCCGTCGCCTCTTTAATATGGCGAAAAGCGGTACGCGTGGTCAGATGGAATTTCTCCGCCAGCTGCTGCCAGTTATGATCTTCAAAACAGTGCTCCTGTAGCCAGGTCAGCAATTTATGCAGCTTATATTTAGTGGTGCTATATTCGGCTTCGGTTTCGGCATGCAGAATCGTCGTCACCAGCTGGAAAAACGCGGCTTCGCGCAGGGCAATATTTTGCCCCTGCCGCAGCTCGGCAGAAAATATCTTATCCACCAGTTCCTTGCAGATATGGCGGGTGTCCGGCGCCAGCCAACCGTAGCAGGACGCATTCTGCGCAGAGAAAGTCTGTAATAAAGTATCGAGAGGCTGTAAATAATGAAACCCTACCAACGGGTTAATCAGCACATTAATTAACTTAAGCGTCCCTAGCTCATCATAATAATGAACGTCACCCGGCTGAACGTAAAAAACGTCGCCCTGTTGAATATATAGTGGTCTGCCATTAATAACATGTAAACCGTGCCCTTCCTCAACGATCACCAGCTCAGCAAATTCATGACTATGTTCATGGCTATTATCTTCCGGATCGCTGGCGTACATGCCCAGCTTATCCTGCGGATGGGTGAAATAATACTCAACGGTCAACATCATCATCTATAAAGTCCAAAACGGCATACGGCGCAGAGGCAAGATAATGCATTTTCCCGACCGCCACGAGCAAGATTTTTGGAATTGTGATCGGCAACCCGCCCATCTCATTATCAGTGCCAATCTGGCAAATGCATTGGCATTGCCAGAGTGGTTACCCCCGGGGCCGGCATCTTATGCTGCGGACAAATAAATACAGAGGACGCAGTATGTCACAGGCAATTCAGCATAATTCTCAGGTCTCGATGACCCGCCACCCGGATTTTCTACGCACCGCCGAGACGCTCCGGCCCGCGCTACGCCGCCAGGCGTACCCGCCGATCGCCGTGGTGGAAGCCCACGCCGACGCCACGGCGCTGTTTGGCTGGCGCGCCGAACCGGTAAGTTCCCCGGCCGCGTTTTACCAGCGCGAGCTGAGCAGCGGCGATAGCGTCATTATTGATTTTGGCAGCCACTTTGTTGGCTACCTGCATTTTCTCTGTCAGAGCGTCGGGAGCCCACCGGACGCTCCGGCCCATCTGCAGTTCACCTTCGGCGAAACGCTGAGCGAAGTGTGTGAGCCGTTCAGCGATTACCAGGGCTGGCTAAGCAGCAGCTGGCTGCAGCAGCAGGATCTGTGGCTTGATGTCCTGCCGGCCGAAGTTGATCTGCCGCGCCGCTACTGCTTCCGCTATCTGAAGGTGGAGGTCAAAGCCGTGTCGCGCAAGTTTCGTCTGCAGTTCAACCAGATTCAGGTGAATGCCGTTACCTCCGCCAGCGGCGCATGCCCGGCAGCGACAACCGCCGACCCGCAGCTCAAGGCCATCGACAGCGTTGCCGTTCTGACCCTGCAAAACTGCATGCAGGAGGTGTTTGAGGATGGCCCCAAACGCGACCGCCGCCTGTGGCTCGGCGATTTACGTTTGCAGGCGCTGGTGAACGATGTGACCTTCGCCCGTCACGATTTAGTACGCCGCTGCCTGTACCTTTTCGCCGGGCATACTCGTGAGGACGGTATGGTATCGGCCAACGTGTTCGTGCAGCCGGATGTCATTGCTGACGATACCTTTCTTTTTGATTATTCTCTATTTTTTGTTGACGTTCTCTACAACTATCTGCAAAGCGCGGAGGATATTGCTACGGCCCGCGAGCTGTGGCCCACGGCCCGTCGTCAGATTGAACTGGCGCTGAAACGCTGCGACGCCTACGGGGTTGTGCGCGATAGCGACGACTGGTGGGTGTTTATCGACTGGCAGGCATCGCTGAATAAACAGGCTGCAGCGCAGGGCGTGCTGATTTACTGCCTGCAGCGCGCCGTCTGGCTGGCCGAGCGTTTCGAACCTGAGCTGGCCGTCAGCTATCGCCAGCGTTTACAGCAGCTTAAAGCTGCGGCCCTCGATGTCTTATGGGACGAGCAGCAAGGCTTCTACATCAGCGGCGAGCAGCGGCAGGTCTCATGGGCATCGCAAATCTGGCTGGTACTGGCGGAAGTCGGTACTCCTCAGCAGCGCCGGGAGATCATGCATAATCTGGAGCAAAATCCCCCCGCGATCGCCATGAACACGCCATACCTGCGTCACCACTATATTGCCGCCCTTCTGCAGTGCGGGCTGCGCGACGACGCTATTGCGCAGATCAAAGCCTACTGGGGAGCAATGGTCGACTACGGTGCCGATACCTTCTGGGAAATCTTCGACCCGGCGCATCCTGATTTTTCCCCTTATGGCAGCAAGCTGATAAACAGTTATTGCCATGCGTGGAGCTGCACCCCGGCCTGGTTTATTCGCCAGTACGGACTTTAACAACAACGATAAGCGAGTTTACTTTTATGGCAGAAACAACCTTTACCCTTTGGCGGCAGCGCCTTGGCTATGGCATCGCCGACCTCTCCTGCAACCTTGTGTGGCAGATGATCTCTCTTTATCTGATGTTCTTTTACACCGATGTGATGGGCCTGCCCGCTTATTACGTAGGCCTGATGTTCCTCGTGACGCGCCTGGTGGATGGCGTTGCCGACGTGCTAATGGGGCTGGTTATCGACAATACCGCCACCCGCTGGGGGCGCTGCCGTCCGTATCTGCTGATTGGCGCGATCCCCTTCGGACTGCTGTGTATTCTGGCCTTTTACGTGCCTGATTTTGGCACTACCGGTAAGCTGATCTACGCTTTTGTCACCTATCTGTGTCTGTCGTTTCTCTATACCCTCGTTAATATTCCATTCTGCGCCATGCTGCCGTTTCTGACGAACGACTCGCGGGAGCGCACGACGCTGTCGGCGGTGCGCATTCTGCTCGGCTCGCTCGGCGCGACTATTGTCGCGGTCGCCACTCTGCCGCTGGTTGGCGCGCTGGGGAAAGGCAATCAGGAGCACGGCTTCTTCTATACGGCGGTGATTTTCGGCGTTATTGCCACCTTTTTTCTGCTGGTGAGCTTCCGGAACGTTAAGGAAAATATCAGTATTACTCAGGAGCGCATGACCTTAAAACGCGCCTGGGTCAGCCTGCGCGCCAACCGACCGTGGTTCGTCTTCGCCATCAATATTTTCCTGATGTGGGGCGCGTTTTTCTTCCAGACCGGGGCGCTGGTCTACTTCTTCCATTATTACGTCGGTAATAACGATCTCACGGCGATCGTCGCCGGGATCTCCACCTTCGTTCCTCTGCTGGGTACCCTCACCGTTCCGCTGCTCGCCAGCCGGATGAAAAAGCGCCACGTCTATCTGGTCGCCAGCGCGATCAACCTGGTCGGCATGGGCATGATGATGGCGGCAGGCGTTAACAGCTGGGGTCTGGTTGCCGGAGCGGTCGTACTCTCGCTTGGCGCCGGACAGCGCACGGCAATTTACTTCTCTATGCAAGCCGATCCGGTGGATTACGGAGTATGGAAAACCGGCATCAATACCGCCGGCATTTTGACCTCTATCAACGGCTTTCTTGGCAAGGTGGCGATGGCGGGCGCGGGAGCCATTACCGGGGTCCTGCTCTCATCCGGCGGTTATATCGCTAACCAGACGCAAAGCGACGGCGCGATGCTGGCGATAAAAGCCTGCTACCTCTATATCCCGGCGCTGCTGATTGTGGCTTCAATGCTGTGGATTGGTCGCTTCTACCGACTCGACGACCAGTACGAGCAGATCCGCGCCGACCTTGACGCTGGACGCCGTGCGCCGTCGAACCCATCGTCCGTTGCTGGAGAAAACCACGCCCTGTAAGGCGCAGCACCCCCTACATACCTCTGAAAAAATAAGGATTGATATGCGTATCTCTTTGATTAGCGCAGCGGTTTGCTGCGCCCTTTTTTCGGCTTACGGCGCGAGTGCGGCCCCGCTCACCGTCGAACAACGGCTAGCGCAGCTGGAGGCCCGGCTTAATCATGCGGAGCAGGAGGCCGGAGAGGCCAAACGTCGGGCGCAGCAGGCGGAGCTGCGCACCAGCGCCGCGGAACAACGCGCGGCGGCAGCGGAAAAGCAGGTGCAGACCCTCAGTCAGCGCACCGCAGCGACCGAGCAAAAGCAGCAGGCTGCTGACAAACAGCTGGCGAAAAGCAGCCTCAGCGATGGCTTCGAGTTCAACGCCTACGCGCGCTCCGGGATGCTGGTTGACAGCCATGGTAAAGGCGCGCGCGGCGGCCCGGGTGTCTCCCCGGCCAGTTCGCTCAACGGCGATGCCCACGTTGGCCGTCTCGGCAACGAGAAAGATAACTACGTGGAGCTCAGCTTCGGCAAAAAAATGACCTTCAGCGACGGGTCATGGGCGCACTTTAAAACCATGCTTGCCGACGGGGCAACCAACCCGGATCCATGGGTACAGGATAACGACAGCCACCACATGAACGTGCGTCAGCTGTACGTCGAGATGGGCAATTTCGCCGATTTTTCCGGGCCGTTCAGGAGCGCTTCCATCTGGGCGGGCAAGCGTTTCGACCGCGATAATTTCGATATCCACTTTACCGATAGCGATATTATGTTCCTCGGCGGTACCGGCGGCGGGATCAATGACGTGATGTGGGGTGATACGCTGCGCGGCGATTACTCGGTCTATGCGCGTAACTTCGGCGATCTGGGTAGCGATAACTACCAGGATAACGATATACAGAACCTGATGTTCACCGCCAACCACTTCTGGAACAACTGGCAGCTGATGACCACGGCGATGACCGCCCAGGGCAATGATGACCTGAAAGATAATACCTCGACCACCGGCAGTTACGCTCTGCGCAGCGATAATACGGCGAAACACGGCTACTACGCGATGCTGGCGTATCACGACAAACAGCAATTCTATGGCCTCGCGCCGGGCGTATCGGAGAGCGCCCTGCAGTACGGCGGCGGGCTGGGCGCCGAGGCGCGCCAGCCCGGCAGCGATGGCGATCTTACCGAGAACGCTAAGTCCCTGCGTTTTGCGTCCTACGGCATTTTGCCGTTGGGGAAAAACTGGCAGCTTGCACCATCGGTTATCGCCCAGCATAGTGAAGATCGCTACCGCGATGGCGACCGCTACGATTGGGCAACCTTTAACCTGCGGGTTTCCCAGGGCATCACCCGCAACTTCGCCCTGCTATACGAGGCGTCCTGGCAATATATGGACCTGAATCCCAACGGCCGAACCTATCGCTACGACAGCGGCGTGCATCAATACCAGGCGGTGAGCGGCGATTTTTACAAGCTGACCTTCGCCCCGACGTTCAAAGTTGGCGATGTGTTTGATATCAAAGCGAGGCCGGAGATACGTTTCTTTGTCACGTGGATGAATTGGGATAAAGACCTGGATCGTTATGCGATCAACGATGATTTCGGCAGTAAAGGCTTTACCGCCGGAGGAAACTGGAACTTTGGCGTGCAGACGGAGATTTGGTTTTAATACATCAGCCCTGGCACCTCTTCCCGGGGGCGGCGCACAGCGCCTGCCCGGGCTACCGGACCGCAGACCGCTGAGAACGCGTAGCCCGGACAGATGCGCAGCATCGCCTCCGGGATATTCTGCCACTCCGCACTCTCTCCCGGGGGGCACACAGCGCCTGCCCGGGCTACCGGATAGCAGACCACTGAGAACGCGTAGCCCGGACAGATGCGCAGCATCGCCTCCGGGAAAGAAAGCGGGTTACATGCTATAACCCGGTTTTTTAATCAGCTGTTCCATCTGCGGGGCGATTTCGCTGTCCCACACCTGTTGCCAGTCGCTCTCTTTAATTTCATTCAGGGCCACGCTCACCGAGCGTTCTTTGCTGTTGAGATGGCGAATCACCACCTCGGTAATATCGGCGGCCAGCGCCGCTTTTTGTTCATCATTCAGGTCGCGGGGAAAACATTTAATATCAATATGCGGCATAGCAGGCTCCTTTATTGTCAGGATGATAAAGCTAGCATAACCCGCATCATCTGGATCGCTTTTTGTGCTTTAAATCAGTTCGTTGCGGCGAAGAACGGCTTCGAGTTTGGGATGGCGATAAACCGCATCCGCCACGGCGACGAATTTTGGCGTTTGCGCCGTAAACCACTCCCGTCGCGGGCCCCAGGCACACATCGCGGCAATATAGCAGTCCAGCAGAGTTATTTCCGCCCCCAGCGCATACGGCGCGGCGGCAAGCTGCTCCTCCAGCCACAGATAAAGCGATTTGCGATAGCTGATGCAGCTTTCCCGCAGCTGCTCTGGCGCATCGGCGGCCCAGCGCTCCGGGTAATCCGCAAAGGTAAAGGTGGGATAAACGTTCGCCACCAGCCAGATGAGCAGACGCTGAAAGGCATGCCGCTGCGGCGATCCCGGCGCCGGAGCCAGATCCGGTCGCACGTCGAGGATCATCAGAGCAATCGCCGCGGATTCGGTCATCATGCTGCCATCTTCAAGCGTGAGGGTCGGCACCTGACACAGTGGGTTAATCTGCTTGAGACGGTCGCGCTGCAGGCCCGGTTGGTCAAAGCCCTCAACGTTGACAAAATGGTACGGGATATCGGCCAGCGTCAGCATCAGTTCGCTTATCGTTGAACCCCAGCCGGGTACGCCATAGACGGTGATCATATTCTGCGCCCTCAAGAAATTTGCCGCCCGTGAACAGAGCGGCGACGGGTTTAGCAACCTTGCAGTATAGGTTTGATTGAGCAATGTCGCTATGGAGTCCCCCTCGCCCAGGCTAAACCACAGCGCTACGCCGACTCACGCGCCACCAGGTGAAAGCCAATATCAATAATCGCGTCCCCTTCTTCTCCGCCTTCTATGCGGTCGGCAAGCAGCGTAGCCGCCTGCTCGCCAATGGCGTGACGGTCGACGCTGACGGTGGTGATCGCCGGACGATTGCTGGCGGCGAAATCCAGATCGCCAAAGCCGATCACCGCCAGATTCTGCGGCACGCGCAGCCCCCGGCTTTCCGCTTCCATAATCGCTCCCTGGGCAAGGGTGTCGGAACTGCAGACGATAACGTCAAACTCGCCACCGGCGAGCAGTTCGCCCAGCCCGCGTCGCCCCAGCGCCAGCGATGCCGGAAGCGGCACCTCGACCTGCGGGGCAACGTTAATTCCACTTTTGGCCAGCCGGGCCAGGAGCCCCTGCTTTCGCAACGTCGCGCGCGCATCGCCTGCCCATAGCAGTCCCGGACGACGGTAGCCTTTTTCCAGCAAATATTCGCCAATGGTTTCACCGACTTTTTCATGCGAAAAACCAACCAGCATATCCAGCGGCGTCGGGGTGAGATCCCAGATTTCCACCACCGGCGTGGCGGCGTTGAGGATCGTCCTCTTTAACGCCGGAGCGTGCTGAATACCGGTCAACACCACGCCATCCGGACGCCGGGAGAGTAAGGTTGCTACCAGCTCGGCTTCGGTCTGACGGCTATAGCCCGCCACGCACAGCAGCATATGATAGCCGCGCGCCGCCAGGGTATCGCTCAGCGCCTGGATGGTATCGACAAACATATTGTTATTGATTTGCGGCACCACCACCGCCACCAGTTTGCTGCGCCTGGAGGCCAGGCCGCCGGCCAGCGCATTGGGGATATAACCCGTGGCCTGCACCGCCTGCATCACTTTCTCTACCGTTTTTGGCCTTACCAGCTGCGGCGTATTCAGCGCCCGACTGACCGTCATCGACGACAACCCGGCGCTGCGGGCCACATCATCCAGCGTCGGCGCGCGCGTCGGTTTTCTGCTTTTCACGGCTAAGCCCCTGTGTTGAGTCGTTTCCTGTGGCCATTATTGATGATGGTCCAGGCAATTGCCAGCGCCCGTCCGTATATCCCCAATAGAATCAACGACCTGCCGAATTAAATGTTATCGCTATCATTATGATTTGTGAATTTTCACAAACCTTTTTGGAACGTGACCTGCGCTGCATAATTTTACCCTTTATAACCGCTAATTGTGATCGTTTGTACAAATTAAAATCACTGTCGTAGCACCAGGATAATTTCAGGATTAAAAATGTTAGCGCAAACATTTTACCACTAAAAAGGAACTGACTATGACCTCGAGCGCAAATTCCGACTCCGTGACCTACGCCAAAGCTTCCGGCGTCAAAACCGCCGCTGAAACCGGCGACCGCATTGAACATGTCAAACTGTCGCTGGCCTTTCTGCCGCTGGCCACCCCCGTTAGCGATGCAAAGGTTCTGACCGGTCGGCAAAAACCGCTGACCGAAGTGGCGATCATCATCGCGGAAATCCGCTCCCGGGACGGCTTTGAAGGCGTTGGCTTCAGCTATTCCAAACGCGCGGGCGGCCAGGGCATTTACGCCCATGCAAGGGAGATTGCCGATAATCTGCTCGGCGAAGACCCGAATGATATCGACAAGATCTACACCAAACTGCTGTGGGCCGGGGCTTCCGTAGGTCGTAGCGGCATGGCGGTGCAGGCAATCTCCCCTATCGATATTGCGCTGTGGGATATGAAAGCCAAACGCGCCGGGCTACCGCTGGCGAAACTGCTCGGTTCGCATCGCGATTCCGTGCAGTGTTACAACACCTCCGGCGGCTTCCTGCATACCCCGCTGGAGCAGGTGTTGAAAAACGTGGCTATCTCACGCGAGAACGGGATTGGCGGGATAAAACTGAAAGTCGGTCAGCCGAATACCGCTGAGGATATTCGCCGTCTGACGGCAGTACGCGAAGTCCTGGGCGATGACTTCCCGCTGATGGTGGACGCCAACCAGCAGTGGGACCGTGAAACCGCTATCCGCATGGGGCGCAAAATGGAGCAGTTCAATCTGATCTGGATTGAAGAGCCCCTTGACGCCTACGATGTGGAAGGCCACGCACAGCTCGCCGCCGCGCTGGATACGCCGATTGCCACCGGCGAGATGTTGACCAGCTTCCGCGAACATGAGCAGCTGATCCTCGGCAACGCCAGCGACTTCGTGCAGCCCGATGCGCCGCGCGTCGGCGGCATCTCCCCGTTCCTGAAGATTATGGATCTGGCGGCGAAGCACGGTCGCAAGCTGGCCCCACACTTTGCGATGGAGGTACACCTGCATCTCGCCGCCGCCTACCCGCTCGAGCCCTGGCTGGAGCACTTCGAGTGGCTGAACCCGCTGTTTAACGAACAGCTGGAACTGCGCGACGGGCGGATGTGGGTTTCCGAACGCCACGGTCTGGGCTTCACCCTGAGCGAACAGGCCCGCCGCTGGACCCAGCAAAGCTGCGAGTTTGGCAAACGCCCTTAACCGAATTCCCCGCATGGCGGCATAAGGGCTACAGGCCGCGTAGCCCGGCAAGGCGCATCAAGCGCCGCCCCCGGGAGAATACCGCATTCTCCCGGGGGCGATGCTGCGCATCTGTCCGGGTTACCGGTCCGCGGACGACTGAAAACCCGTAGGCCTGCCGGGGAAATACCTCTTATTGGCTGTACCCACAATAAACAACCCTGCAAAGGAGTTGAAGATGACTACACCCTTAAAACGCAGCAACGTGCGTTACGGCATATTACTGTTTTTATTTCTGGCTACCGTATTTAATTATGCCGACCGGGCAACGCTGTCCGTTGTCGCGCCTATTATGAGCAAAGAGTTAGGTTTTGATCCCGAGGCGATGGGGCTGGCTTTTTCAGTTTTTGGCATCTCCTACGTCATTATGCAAATACCCGGCGGCTGGCTGCTGGATAAATATGGTTCGCGGCTGGTCTACGGCTGCGCGCTGATTGGCTGGTCAGTCGTCACCATGTTTCAGGGAACGATCTATCTGTTCGCCAGCCCACTGATTGTACTGGTGATTCTGCGCCTGATGATGGGCGCGATAGAAGCCCCCGCCTTTCCCGCCAACAGCCGTCTGAGCGTACAGTGGTTTCCCAATAAAGAGCGCGGGTTCGTCACTTCGGTCTATCAGGCCGCGCAGTATATTTCCCTGGGGATTATTACGCCGCTAATGACGATTATTCTGCATAATTTAAGCTGGCACTATGTATTTTATTATATTGGCGCTATCGGCGTGGTGCTGGGGATATTCTGGCTGGTAAAAGTAAGAGATCCCTCTCATCATCCAAAAATTAACCAACAGGAGCTCGACTATATTCGCGAAGGCGGCGGCGAGCCGGAATTAGGCACGAAAAAAACGCAGCAGAAATTAACCCTCGCGCAAATCAAAAGCGTCTGCGTCAATCGTATGATGATCGGGGTATATATTGGCCAGTTCTGCGTGACGTCAATCACCTGGTTCTTCCTGACCTGGTTTCCGACCTATCTTTACCAGGCCAAAGGCATGTCGATTCTCAAGGTCGGCTTCGTCGCCAGCATCCCGGCCATTGCCGGATTTATCGGCGGCCTGCTGGGCGGCGTGTTCTCGGACTGGCTGCTGAAACGCGGCTATAGCCTGACGACCGCCCGCAAGTTGCCGGTGATCTGCGGCATGCTGCTCTCCTGCGTCATTGTGGTCGCCAACTACACCACTTCGGAAGTGGTGGTGATCGCCGCCATGAGCCTGGCTTTCTTTGCTAAAGGGTTCGGTAACCTCGGCTGGTGCGTGCTGAGCGACACATCACCCAAGGAGATGCTGGGAATTGCCGGTGGGGTGTTCAATATGTGCGGCAACCTGGCGAGTATTATCACGCCGCTGGTTATCGGCGTGATCCTCGCTAATACTCACTCCTTCGATTACGCCATCCTGTACGTCGGTTCCATGGGCGTACTGGGCCTGTTCTCCTACCTGTTTATCGTCGGGCCGCTGGATCGCTTAACGCTGACCCCGCGCGCCGCCTGATTTAAAACTCTGGCGAGCCTTCGCCTCCGCTGTTTCGCATCACACTCCTGCGAAACAGCGGTTTTTTAGTAGGTAATCCCCGGCGGATTCACCTCCGATTGTCTCACCTCTTCGCCCTGCTCACCCCAGCGGGCCAGCACTTTCTGATACTCTCCGCGCGCTATCGCGCCATCCAGCGCGGCCTGAAGCGCATAGACCAGTCCGTTACCCTTCCTGGTGGTGGTGGCGACATAAGCCTTTTTTGGCCCCAGCCCGACAACTTTGGTTTTACCGCTGAGCGCCGCTTTGTAAGCGGCTACCGACTGCGGCCCAAAAAACACGTCCGCGCGACCGGACTGAATATAGAGATTGCCCGAAGCGTCATCGGTCAGGTAGACCGGTAGCGCAGGTTGTCGCCCGGCGGCTTCGTTTTCGGCGTTCCAGCCGAGCAAAATTCGCTCCTGGTTGGTCCCGGACCCGACAATCACTTTTTTACCAGCGAGATCCGCCGGACCGCTCACGCTGGCGATGTCGCTGGTCGATTTTACGGAAAAGGCCAGCGAATCGACGCGATAGGTGGCAAAATCAAACTTCGCTTTCCGCTGCTCGGTTACCGCAATATTCACCAGCGCCACGTCGTAGCGCCCGGAAGTAATCCCCAACGGCCAGTCCTCCCAGGCGGTGGGCACCAGCTTTAGCTTCAGCCCGAGGCTGCCGGCCAGCAGTCGGGCGATATCCGGGTCGCTGCCGATACGCGTGCGGTTATCGCTGGCCAGCAGCGCCAGCGGCGGCGAGTTGAGCGCTGAAATCGCCACCGTTAAAGTACCCGGTTCGACGAAGACGTAATCCGCCGGGATCTTCGCCACCGCCTGCTCATCGCGGGTTACCGGCAGCGGCTGCTCGTTGGCGCGCAGGTCGATAGCCGCCTGCGATGCCGCAGATAAAGAGAGTAACGCCAGGGTCAAAAATCCGTTTTTCATGCCGCTAATACCCTCGATAAAAACTGCTGCGTACGCGGGTGCTGCGGATGGTTCAGCACATTGTCGCTGCTGCCCTGCTCGACTATCTTGCCGTCGACCATAAACACCACCCGATCCGCCACCTCTTTCGCAAAGCCAATTTCGTGGGTGACCACGACCAGCGTGGTGCCGGAGCGCGCCAGCTTTTTAATCACATCCAGCACTTCCCCCACCAGCTCCGGGTCAAGCGCGGAGGTGGGTTCATCAAACAGCATCACTCGCGGGTTAAGCGCCAGCGCCCGGGCAATGGCGATGCGCTGCTGCTGACCGCCGGACAGGTGCCGCGACCAGGCGTCGGCTTTATTGCGTAGTCCAACTACGTCCAGCAGTTCGTACGCCCGCGCGATAGCCTCCTTACGGGTCGCCTGTTTATGGGCGATGGGGGCTTCAATCAGGTTTTCCAGCACCGTCAGGTGCGGGAACAGGTTGAAGTTCTGAAACACGTAGCCAACGTTGATCCGCTGGCGAAGGATCTCCTTCTCTTTCAGTTCGTAGAGCTTGTCGCCTTTACGGCGATAACCGATATAGTCGCCATCGATCTGAATAAAGCCTTCATCAACGCGCTCCAGATGATTGATCGCCCGCAGCAGCGTCGATTTTCCCGAACCGGACGGCCCGAGGATCACCGTCACCGTACCGGGTGCTATTTCCAGCGATACATCGTCCAGCGCTTTATGGCGGCCAAAGTATTTGCTGACGCCGGTAATGGAGATATGACCGTTACGAGAGTTGAGCATGGGCGGACTCCTGCGGTTGGGGACGATGAACGGTTTCAACAACGCGACGGCTGCTGCGGGCGCTATTAACCGCCGAGCGGCGCTCGCTGCGGGCCAGGCCGCGCTCGACCAGATACTGAATCAGCGACAGCACGCTGGTGATCGCCAGGTACCAGGCGGCGCCGACCATCAGCAGGGGGATCACTTCCTGGGTGCGGTTATAGATCATCTGGATGGTGTAAAACAGCTCCGGCATCGCCAGCACGTAAACCATCGCCGTCCCCTTGGCGAGGCTGATAATTTCGTTAAAACCCGCCGGTAAAATGGTGCGCAGCGCCTGCGGCAGGATAATGCGCAGCGTGCGGCGGCTGGCCGGAAGCCCCAGTGCCGCCGCCGCTTCATACTGCCCGTGATCGACCCCGAGGAAACCGCCGCGAATAATTTCGGCGGTGTAGGCGCTTTGTACCAGGGTCAGCCCGACAACGGCGGTAGAAAACTGCCCCAGCACGCTAATGGTCTCAAAGCTGGCCCAGCGAATAGCGGTGAACGGAATGCCGATCGACAGGGTGTCGTAAAGATAAGAGAAGTTGTAGAGAATAATCAGCACCACGATCAGCGGCAGCGAGCGAAACAACCAGATATAGCCCCAGGCAAGGCTGCTCAGCAGCCATGAACTGGAGAGTCGCGCCAGCGCCAGCAGTCCGCCGAAGATAACGCTGAGCGCCGTCGCCAGCAGGGTCAACAGCAGCGTCTGCCCGAGGCCTTCGAGGATCACCGGGTCAAAGAACCAGCGGGCAAAGACGCCCCACTCCCAGCGCGGGTTAAAGGCAACTGATTGAATCACCACCGCCAGCACCAGCAGCGCCAGCACCGCGCCCACTGCCCGCAGCGGATAGCGCGCGGGGACAACCTTAATCGTTTCCTGAGTATGCATATTGGCTCCTTAAGCGCTCTGGCTCAGCGCGCTGACCGCCAGCGCTTTCGTAAAGCGCAGCCGACCATCGAACGGCGGCAAACTGTACTCTTCCGGATCGCGGTTGAGGTCAAACTGCGCCTCGTAGCCCTGGCTCAGATAGAGCCGCACCGCTTCCGGCTGACGAAAACCGGTCGTCAAAAAGATATGGCTGTAGCCTGCCAGCAGCGCCCGACGTTCCAGCTCCTGCACCACTTTCGCCGCCAGCCCCTGCTGGCGCAGACGACGAAGGGTCCAGATCCGTTTGATTTCTGCCGTATGGGCATCTTTCGGTTTATACGCGCCGGTAGCGATAATTTCCCCCTCCCGCTCCAGCACGATAAATAGCCCCTGCGGCGCCAGATACCATTCAGTCAGCTCGACTTCGGCATCGCGGGAAAAGTAGTCGCCGTAGCGCGCGGCGTACTCGCCGAACAGGCCCTCAATAATCGGCTGCAGCTCCGGCGCTTCCGGAGAGACATCGCGGAATAGATCGCTCATCATGCCTCCTGTTAATCGCCGAGTCCGGCCGGGTTAATTTCCGATTGCGGGATGCTCTCCACGCCTTCGCCCCAGCGACTCAGCACCTTCGCGTAATCGCCGCTGCGGATAGCGCCGTTCAGCGCCGTCTGTACCGGTTCAACCAGACCGCTGCCTTTTTTCACCGTCACGGCGATATGCGCCGCCTTCGGCCAGCCGCCGTCAACGCTGCCCACCAGCCTGGTTTTGCCGGTCAGCGCCGCTTTCCACGCGCCGATTACGTTCGGGCCGAAGAAGGCGTCGGCTCGCCCGGACTGCAGCGCCAGGGTCTGGGCGGCGTCGTCTTTGGTGTAGACCGGCGTAAACGGCTTCAGCCCCTTCTTGAGATTCTCGGCGTTCCACGCCAACAAAATCGCTTCCTGGTTGGTGCCGGAGCCGACGATAATCCGCAGCCCGGCAATATCTTCGGCTTTTTCAATTTTGCTCAGCGGACTGGTGCTCTTGACGTAAAAACCCAGCGAATCTTTGCGGTAGGTGGCGAAATCAAACTTCTCTTTGCGCTCTTTGGTCACGGTGATATTGCTGACCGCCGCATCATATTTGCCGGAGGCGACGCCGAGCGGCCAGTCTTCCCACGAGGTGGGCACCACGTTTAGCTCCAGCCCGAGGCTGTCGGCCACCAGGCGGGCGATATCCACCTCGCTGCCGAGCAGGGTTTTGTTATCATCAGAAAACACGGTCAGCGGCGGCGAATTCAGCGCGGCGACCGCGACGGTCAGCTTACCCGGCACCGCCAGGTGGAGACCCTTCGGCAGTTGGGCGATAGCCTGCGGATTTTTTGCCGTGTGAATCGGCGTTTTGTTGGCTTCGAGGCTCACGCCGGTGCCGTTGATCGTGACGTTCTGCGCCCAGGATGACGCGCTCACGGCCAGCGCCAGCGCCAGTAATAGCGATTTTTTCTGCATTTTCTGCATAGCGGGTGTTCTCTATTATTGTTTTTGGAATTGATTGACGGGCTCTGCCAGCCCTAAACTTTCGCGCAGCGTGGTGCCGGGATATTCTTCACGGAATAATCCACGCTGCTGCAGGATCGGTACCACCTGGTCCACAAAGCGCGGGAAGGTATCCGGCGTACCGCCCTGGATAATAAAACCGTCCGCCGCGCGCTGTTCAAACCACTGCTGTAGCCCATCTGCCACCTCTGCGGCGGTTCCGGCAAAACGCGGTCGCGGGCTGGCTGCCTCCAGCGCGACCTGGCGCAGGGTCAGGCCGCGTTCGCGGGCGTTGCGTTTAATCTCATCGGTGGTGCTGCGAAAGCTGTTCTGCCCGAGGTCACCGATATCCGGGAACGCCTCATCCAGCGGATATTGGGCGAAATCGTGATGCTCAAAATAGCGGCCGAGATAATTCAGCGCGTCCTCAATCGATACCAGCGCGGCGGTGGTCTGGTATTGCTGTTCCACATCGTCGGCGCTATCGCCAACGATCACGCTGACGCCCTGGAAAATGTGTAGTTCGCTCTCCCGGCGGCCGTACGCGTCGAGCTGGCTTTTGACGTCGCGATAAAAGGCCTGCGCTTCCGCCAGCGATTCCTGATGGGTAAAAATAGCGTCGGCATGGCTGGCGGCTAATTTTTTACCGTCTTCGGAAGCGCCCGCCTGAAAGATAATGGGTCGGCCCTGCGGCGTGCGGGCAATATTTAGCGGGCCGGCCACTTTGAAGAAATCACCGTGATGATTAAGCGTATGCAGCTTATTTTTATCAAAGAACTGGCCGCTCTCTTTATTACGAATAAACGCGTCCTGTTCCCATGAATCCCACAGGCCTTTAACGACCTGAAGATATTCATCGGCGATGCGGTAGCGCAGCGCATGATCGGGATGCTGCGCCCGGGAGAAGTTTTTCGCTGAGCCTTCGAGCGGCGATGTCACCACGTTCCAGCCAGCGCGTCCTCCGCTCAGATGATCGAGGCTGGCGAACTGGCGAGCGGTGGTAAAGGGCTCGCTGTAGGAGGTCGACAAGGTGCCGACGAGGCCTAAACGCGAGGTTACCGCTGCAAGGGTGGATAATACGGTGAGTGGTTCAAAACGGTTTAAAAAATGCGGGATCGATTTTTCATTAATATATAAGCCATCGGCAACAAAAATAAAATCGAGCTTGCCCTCTTCCGCTTTTAACGCCGTCTGCTTCACGAACTCAAAGTTAATACTGGCGTCGGCCAGCGCGGCCGGATGGCGCCAGGCCGACATATTTCCCGATGCGCCATGTAAGATAGTGCCAATGCGCAGCTGTCGTTGTTCAGACATCGTTAATCCTTAGTCTATGACCCTGAATAATTAAAGTTCTTTCAACGCCTGCTCTGCCAGATCGGCAAAGTAGTGCGCCGCCGGCGCGATTAAGCGCTCATCCGGGTTAAACGCCGGATGGTGAAGACCAAACTCGCTGGCGCTGCCGATGCTGACGAACGCGCCGGGAATATGCTGAAGATAAACGGCGAAATCCTCTCCGCCGAGATGGAGATCCGCATGGTGCGTGCGGTAGCCGGATCGATCGGCCACGTGGCTGGCGAAAGCCGCCCAGCGCTCATCATTGACCAGCGCGGTCGGCCCGGCGTACCAGAAGACATCGATCTGCGCGCCGAAGGCGCTGGCGAAGCCGGCGGCAATCTCGCTCACCCGCGCCTTCACCCGCTGCTGGACTTCGCTGCTGTGGGTGCGCAGCGTTCCTTCCAGCTCGACGCTTTCCGGCAGGACATTCCACGTATTGCCGCCCTGAATCCGCGTGACGCTCAGCACCACGGAATCGAGGGTGTTCACTTCGCGGCTGGCGACGCTTTGCAGCAGGGTCACCAGCTGGCTGGCCAGCAGAATGGCGTCCTTCCCTTCATGAGGCCGGGCGGCGTGAGCGCCTTTGCCGGTCACCTTAAACACAAAGCGATCGACGTTGGCATAAAACGCGCCGCCTCGGGTGGCGAATTCCCCCACCGGCAGCCCCGGTTCATTATGCATACCGAAAATGGCGGAAACGCCCTCCAGCACGCCGGCGCGAATCAGGGTTTTCGCGCCGCCGAAGCTCTCCTCCGCCGGCTGGAACAGAATGCGGACGCGTCCCGCCAGCTGCGCTTCGCGTTGTTTCAGTAGTAAGGCCGCGCCAAGGATCACGCTGGTATGAATATCATGCCCGCAGGCGTGCATCACGCCGGCATTCAGCGAGCGAAACGGCACGCTGGCCGCCTCTTCGATCGGCAGCGCATCAATATCGGCACGCAGGGCAATCACCTTATTGCCGCTCCCAACCTCGGCAACCGCGCCGGTTTTCAGATCATATGGCAACAGGCTGATGCCGCCGCTTTGTAGCCAGTCGCGAATACGCGCGGTGGTGTCGACCTCCTGCAGCGAAAGTTCCGGATACTGATGCAGCTCGCGCCGCCAGCGAATTAACTGTTCAGCAAGGCTCATGGCTGGACCTCCGCGCTCAGATGCGCCCGGGCCAACAGACGCAGGGAGTTAAGGCGCGCCGCGCCGTCGCTAATGGGCGTGTCGATAATAAATTCGTCGATGTTCCACGCCGACTGCAAGGCATCCAGCTGCGCTTTCACCTGCTCGGGGGTGCCGAACAGCACGGCCGATTCCCGCCGGGCGATACGCGTCGGCCTGCTGCCCGCCTGACGGGCAAAGGCGGCCGCCTGCGCTTCGCTGCCGACGGTCACCCGCTGACCGTTTTCCAGCTCAACGCCCCATGCTTCGACGGATTTTGCCAGCGCCGCGGCCGCTGCGGCCTCTTCGGCCACAATAACCTGAACGGCGATAATGGCGTCGCGACGGCTCAGTTCGCGCCAGCGGGTTAACACCTCCCGCAGCAGTTGCTTATCGCCGTTGAGATGGGCGGCGAAGACGAAGTTCCAGTCCAGCTGCGCCGCCAGCTGCGCGCTCTCCAGGCTGGCGCCGAGCAGAAAACCGTCGGCGCGACGCGGCGGGATTGGGGTTGCGCGGACGCTCTCTTCACCATCGGTTTCGGTCAGCGACAGCCAGTTGTCGAGCTGCGCCAGCTGGTCGGCAAAACTCCCCTTTTGCTGGAGATTAAGTCCCTGCTGCAACGCGCGAGTGGAGAGCGGCAGTCCGCCGGGGGCTTTGCCCACGCCCAGATCCACGCGGCCCGGGGCAAGAGAAGCCAGCATATTGAAGTTCTCCGCCACCTTATATGGGCTGTAGTGCTGCAGCATAACGCCGCCGGAGCCAACGCGAATGCTGCGGGTCTGGCCGAGGATCCAGGCAATCGCCAGTTCCGGCGACGGGCTGGCGAGCTGGTCGGTGTTGTGGTGTTCGGCGATCCAGAAACGGTGATATCCCCAGGCTTCCGCCTGTTGCGCGAGCGTTAATGTGCGCGCCAGCGCCTGGGCGGCCGTTTCTCCGGCTGCCAGCGGGCTTTTATCCAGGATACTGATTCGATAGGACATTTCGCAGGCTCATGTGAATTAACATGTCTGCATTATTAGAAGCGCCCGCGGCTGGAGAGAAACAATTTATTTACATGTGCTCTGCCGAAAATTAGATATGCGGTGAGGTAAATGTCCCCGGAGGCGATGCCACGTCACGACGCATTCCCCGGGTTGCGGCGCAAACGCCTTATCCGGGCTACGAGTTCCCGGCAATCTGCGGCCCGGTAGCCCGGACAGGGGCTTTGCGCCGCCCCCGGAAAAAGAGCGCAGAGTGACAGGATTTCCCGGAGGCGATGCTGCGCATCTGTTCGGGCTACGCGTCCTCAGCAGTCTGCGGCCCGGTAGCCCGGGCAAGGGCTTTGCGCCGCCCCCCGGAAAAAGAGCGCAGAGTGGCAGAATTTCCCGGAGGCGATGCTGCGCATCTGTCCGGGCTACGCGTCCTGAGCAATCTGCGGGCCTGTAGCCCGGCTAAGCGCAGCGCGAGCCGGGGGATTATCGGCTATTCTGCCGAAGCTCGCGCACCAGCGCCTCGGTCTGCTGCTGGTTGCGTAAGCGCACAAAGCGAATATGTCGATACTGCGGATCCTGCATATCCGCCAGATAGCGGCGGCGATTATTGCGCCAGGTTTTTAGCGTCCAGAGAATAATGGAGTCCCGGCTAAAGAAGGAGCGGCGGAAGGTTTCACAGTTACCGGTGCCAGGCCACAGTTCCTGGCGTCGGCTGGCACGCGATGCCGCGCGCCAGATAGCCTGGCGCATCGTGCGCCAGAAGCTGTAATCCACCCACACCACCAGATCCACGTCGCGCCATTTTACCGGACGACTGCGGTTATAGTTGCCGTCAAGCACCCAGCCTGGCGCGGCGAGCGCGGCGGCGAGCTTAGCGTAGAACTCATCGTCCGGCGTCCCTTGCCACTCGGGCAGCCAGTAGAGCGCATCCATTTCGATATAAGGCAGAGACAGTTCCTGAGCCAGCCGACGCGCGAGGGTAGATTTGCCGACGCCGCTGGTCCCTACTACGTTGATTTTCATCGTGGCCTCTCGGGCAAAACGCGGGCGGAAAAGCATAGCGCAATACCGTTAAAACGCTGAGCAAAATTTCCAGGGTGCCGGGGAAGCACTTAAACCTGCCGATCTCATTGATATTTAAGCAAGTGCTGTCGACAAATCTTTTACGTGCGTCCATTTTCCGATACGTGTAGGATTCTCCGCCATGCTCGCTTATCTCATTCATCAGAATGATGGGAGAGCCAGCAGCACGAACCACTTCATGGACATTGACAGGAAAATAGCGACATCAATGAATACAAAACACTCTAGCGTGGCGGAGCAGCACGCTGCCAAACGCCACTGGCTAAACTCGCAGGAGTCCGGCTACCACAAGGCAATGGGCAACCGTCAGGTGCAGATGATTGCCATCGGCGGCGCGATTGGTACCGGCCTGTTCCTCGGCGCGGGCGCGCGCCTGCAGATGGCGGGACCGGCGCTGGCGCTGGTTTATCTGGTCTGCGGCCTCTTCTCGTTCTTTATTTTACGCGCGCTTGGCGAGCTGGTGCTTCATCGCCCTTCCAGCGGCAGCTTCGTCTCCTACGCCCGCGAGTTCCTCGGCGAAAAAGCGGCTTACGTTGCGGGCTGGATGTACTTCATCAACTGGGCGATGACCGGGATTGTCGATATCACCGCCGTCGCGCTGTATATGCACTACTGGGGCGCGTTCGGCGACGTTCCGCAGTGGGTGTTTGCCCTCGGCGCGCTGGCGATCGTCGGTACCATGAATATGATCGGCGTGAAATGGTTCGCCGAGATGGAGTTCTGGTTCGCGCTGGTCAAGGTACTGGCAATCGTGGCGTTTCTGGTGGTCGGGACTATTTTTCTTGGCACCGGCAAGCCGCTGGATGGCAATGCCACCGGTTTCCATCTGATCACCGATAACGGCGGTCTGTTCCCGCACGGCCTGCTCCCGGCGCTGGTGCTGGTTCAGGGCGTGGTTTTCGCCTTCGCTTCTATTGAACTGGTAGGTACCGCCGCCGGCGAGTGTAAAGATCCGCAGACCATGGTGCCGCGCGCCATCAACAGCGTCATCTGGCGTATTGGTCTGTTCTACGTTGGCTCGGTGCTGCTGCTGGTGCTGCTGCTACCGTGGAATGCCTATCAGGCCGGGCAGAGTCCGTTCGTCACCTTCTTCTCGAAGCTGGGCGTGCCGTATATCGGCAGCGTGATGAATATTGTGGTATTAACCGCCGCGCTCTCCAGCCTCAACTCCGGACTGTACTGCACCGGGCGTATTCTGCGCTCCATGTCGATGGGCGGTTCGGCGCCTAAATTTATGTCGAAAATGAGCCGCCATCACGTGCCGTATGCCGGTATTCTGGCGACGCTGGGCGTCTATGTCGTTGGGGTATTCCTCAACTACCTGGTGCCTTCGCAGGTGTTTGAGATAGTCCTCAACGTCGCTTCGCTGGGCATCATCGCCTCGTGGGGATTTATTGTGGTGTGCCAGATGCGCCTGCGCAAGGCGATCAAAGAAGGCAAGGCCGCAGACGTCAGCTTCAAGATGCCGGGAGCGCCTTTTACTTCCTGGCTGACCCTGCTATTCCTGCTGAGCGTGCTGGTATTAATGGCTTTCGATTACCCGAATGGAACTTATACCATCGGTTCGATTCCGCTGATTGCCGTTTTGCTGGTCGCCGGCTGGTTTGGCGTACGCAAGCGCGTGCATGATATTCACAGCACTGCGCCGGATATTGAAAAACCGTAACTCGTCCCTTTTGCGGTTTGCCCGGTGGGGCAAACCGCAACTGCAGAACTTAATTATCTTCCACCAGCTGAGCAACATCGCTGCTGTTAATCTGGCGCTTATTGCCCGACTCATCGGTATAGCTGGTCATGCCGGTATCTTTATCCAGCTTCGGTTTGCCCTGCGTCACAATGGTTTGCCCGCTTTTCGTCGTCATCACGTAGTTTGAGCTACAGCCTGCCAGCAAAGCCAGCATTGCGCCGGCGCAAACGACCATCAATGTTCTTTTCATCATATCTCCAGGATTAATGCCACCGTCCCGCTTGCGCAGGAAAGCGGTAAGTTTATAGCCATTACATTTGTCAGGCTAATAAGCGTTTGTAACAGAGGGTGATATCGGTGAAGACGCTATTTTCTGTAAGGCACGAACCAGGCGGGGATTATGCCGACCGGGTAAGACGCAAACCGCCGCCCGGCAGAACGACTTTCAGGAGGGGCTTCCCCCTCCCGTGAAGATCACAGCGCGATGCGGATAACGTCATCCGGCTGGGTCGCCTCTTTCTGACGCGTCGATTCCTGCTTCACGCTAACGTACAGCGTTTTGCCATCGGCGGAAAGCATCAGGCTGTTCGGGTGGGTCGGGGTTTTGAAAGTTTTGACCACCTTGTAGCTCTTACCATCGATCACGCTCACTTCCCCGGCTTTGCGGTGCGTCACGTAGGCTTCATTGCGCGTCGGGTTGAACAGAACGGCCAGGGACTCCGGCGCGGCGATTTTCTCCAGCACTTTGCCATCGCGAATATCGACCACCAGCACTTCCGGCTGTTTACTGTCGGTGATAAAGGCGCGATGACCGGCGGTATCAAGGCTGAGATTCAGATAGAAGTGCTCTTTGCCATCATCCTGCAACTTCTTGCGCGAGAGGATCTTATTGCTGGTACTGTCGATAGTCACCAGCTCGCCGTCGGCGTTGGTGGTATAGATGCGGTTCGCTTCTGCGTCCACCGCCAGGCCGGTCGCCATTGCGCCGGTATTAGCGATAGTGTCTTTCAGCGTCAGCTTGTCGCCATCCACAACCCAAATCACGCTCTCTTTACCCAGGCCGGTGATGTAGACGGTATTGGTTTTCTCATTGACCGCCAGCTCGCGCGGCGCCAGCGGGCGCACGGTTTCGCTGCGCTGACGAGCGTCGAGCACCAGACGCCCTTTTACCTTACCGGTTTTAGCATCAATGGCAGTGACGGTGCTGTCGGTAGTGTTACCAAACCACAGGGTCTGGGTGGCGTTATTGATCGTCGCGCCGAAGGGTTTCAGGTCGTTATGAATGATCTGGGTCACTTCGAGGGTCGTCGGATCGAGACGGTAAACGATGCCGCCTTTATCCAGCGAACGGCTTTGCGATGTGGCCACCCACAGCGCGTTCTCCTGCTGGCTATAGGCCATTTCGTATGCGCCCTTGCCGACGGCTTTGCGCAGCATTTCTTCCGCCGCATGGGCGCTAAAGCTCCCCGCCAGCAGTAATGAAGTTAACAACAGTGAACGGCGCAGACGCGGCGCGGACAGATGACGTAATGACATGACGACTCCCTTTGATAAAACAAATATATGCCTGCTCGACAGTGCTTCCGGGGCGCAAAATCATCGCTTTGCGCTATTCTCTGGAATGCGAATAGTAATCATTATTTATCGCAATGTGGAGCGTTAATTACCAGTTGTGTCCTGAGCATCACGCAATTCTTGCTATTTGTTAACTCAAATCCTGTTAAGTCTTTTCAAAAAATTTACAAAAGAGCTAACATATATACATATGTTCCGTTTGGTTCGTTTTGTGAGTAACGTTGATGAAAATCCTTTCCGTGCGCGCCGTCGCGCTCCCCGCTCTGCTTTTACCGCTGGTATCCGCTGCGCCAACCGCTATCGCCGCTGAACAGACCATGGTAGTTACCGCCGCGCCGTCGGCAGTCTCTGAACTCGATACCCCCGCCGCCGTCAGCGTGGTTAACGGCGATGAGATGCGCCAGGCTGCGCCGCGGGTTAACCTCTCCGAGTCGCTGGGCGCGGTACCGGGACTACAGGTGCAAAACCGCCAGAACTACGCGCAGGATCTGCAGCTTTCAATTCGCGGCTTTGGCTCTCGCTCCACCTACGGGGTGCGCGGGCTGCGCATTTACGTCGATGGCATCCCGGCCACCATGCCCGACGGCCAGGGGCAAACCTCGAATATTGATATTGGCAGCCTCGATTCGCTTGAAGTGCTGCGCGGACCGTTTTCCGCCCTGTACGGTAACTCCTCCGGCGGGGTGATCAACGCTACCAGCCAGACCGGCGCCCAGCCGCCAACTCTCGAAGCCAGCAGCTATTATGGCAGCTTCGGTACCTGGCATTACGGCATGAAAGCAACCGGCGCGGTCGGCGACGGCACCCATGCGGGCGATGTCGACTATGTGGTCTCCACCAACCGCTTCACCACCCATGGCTCCCGCGACCATAGCGGCGCGCGTAAGAATCTCGCCAACGCGAAGCTCGGCGTGCGCATCAATGACGTCAGTAAGCTGACCCTGCTGTTTAACAGCGTGGATATTAAAGCTAATGACGCGGGCGGCCTGAGCTATGACGAATGGCAAAACAATCCGCGCCAGTCGCCGAGAGGCGATGAGTACAATACCCGTAAAACCATCAAACAGACCCAGGCCGGTTTACGCTACGAGCGACAGCTGAGCGAGCAGGACGATCTGAGCGTGATGATGTATGCCGGCGAGCGTGAGACCACGCAATATCAGTCGATCCCGCGTGCGCCGCAGCTCAAACCCACCCATGCGGGCGGCGTGATCGACCTGACGCGTCACTATCAGGGCATTGATACCCGCTGGACGCACCGTGGCGAGCTTCTGGTGCCGGTCACCTTTACCACCGGTCTCGACTACGAGACCATGAGCGAACGTCGCAAGGGTTACGAAAACTTTGTCATGAACAACGGCGCGCCGCAGTACGGGGAGAAAGGCGACCTGCGCCGCAACGAGCGCAACCTGATGTGGAACCTTGACCCTTATCTGCAAACCCAGTGGCAGCTCACCGAGAAGCTCTCTCTGGACGCCGGCGTGCGCTATAGCTCAGTCTGGTTCGATTCCAACGATTATTACATTACGCCGGGCAACGGCGATGACAGCGGCGAAGCCAGCTATCATAAATGGCTGCCGGCAGGCTCGCTGAAATATGCGGTAACCGACGCCTGGAATGTCTACGTCTCCGCCGGTCGCGGTTTCGAAACGCCGACGATCAATGAGCTTTCCTATCGCTCCGGCGACCAGGGCGGGCTGAATTTTGGCCTGCAGCCGTCGACCAACGAAACGGTTGAAATTGGCAGTAAGGCGCGAATCGGCAATGGCCTGTTAACTGCCGCGCTGTTCCAGACCGACACCGACAATGAGATTGTTGTCGATGCCAGCAGCGGGGGCCGTACCAGCTACAAAAACGCCGGGAAAACCCGTCGCCAGGGGATGGAACTGGGGCTGGATCAGCAGTTTGGCGAGAGCTGGCGTTTAAAAGCGGCCTGGACCTGGCTGGATGCGACCTATCGTACCAACGTCTGCGACGATGCCAGCTGTAAAGGCAATCGTATTCCGGGGATCGCCCGTAACATGGGCTACGCCTCCTTCGGCTACCAGCCCGAAAAAGGCTGGTACGCGGGCAGCGATATTCGCTATCTGAGCGATATTATGGCTAACGATGAGAACACCGCCAAAGCGCCGTCCTGGACAGTCGTCGGCCTGACGACCGGCTATAAATGGAGCTACGGCAAGATGGATATGGATCTGTTTGGCCGCGTCGATAACCTGTTTGACCGCCGCTACGCCGGTTCGGTTATCGTTAACGAATCCAATGGACGCTACTACGAACCGGCGCCGGGCCGCAACTACGGCATTGGGCTCAATCTGGCATGGCGATTTGAGTAACCCTTAACCGCTGAACCTCAAGGGGATCGCTTGCATGATCCCCTTGAGGATTAGCTGTGGCGGCTTACTGACGTTAAATCAGGTTTCTTAAGGACAATTCGAAGATAATCTTCTCCGCCTGGCAGGAGAAGGCAATTGAAGCCTCAAGCTTAACCTCATCACCGGCGGTCTCAATGGTATAGTCAACCTGCGGCGGCTCGCTGGCGGGTGCGGCGGCTTCGGCACGTTGGCGAACGGCCGCCAGGGTGGACTCAGCCTCTTCGCGGCTGGCGAAGTTTTTCTCAACTCGCCATACGCAGTCCTCATTATCAATAATCGAACCTACATCGATGGCACAGCCTTTGGTACTGCATTTATCTACAACATCTTTCATTGCGGTTACCTCGTGAAATTTTCTTTAGAATAAGAATCCATTTGCGGAAAGCAAACCAATAATATTCGTATGGTTGAGTCGTTTTATCATTATACGCCACCGCGTGAAGCGACTTCTTGCACCACCGCATGGCTACGCCCTGATTGCGCACAGATCGCGCATCCGTCCTGGCGAGAGAGCCCAAAATACCGGCAACCATTCGTGCACACCATCACACTATCCTGCGTTAAGCCTCGTCTATAGCGCTTTGCGGCGTTACCCTTGTCACAAAATAACGCCAACAAGGAGCTGCCATGGCACTGCCAGTGATTATCGATTGCGATCCGGGTCACGACGACGCGATCGCCCTCGTTCTTGCCCTCGCCTCACCCGAACTCGATGTGAAAGCCGTCACCTCCTCCGCCGGAAACCAGACACCGGAAAAAACGCTGCGCAACGTCTTGCGGATGCTCACCCTGCTTAAGCGCCCGGATATTCCGGTCGCCGGCGGCGCGCTTAAGCCGCTGATGCGGGAGCTGATTATCGCCGATAACGTGCATGGCGAGAGTGGGCTTGACGGCCCGGCACTGCCGGAGCCAGGCTTTGCCGCGCAGGCCTGCACCGCCGTCGAGCTAATGGCGAAAACGCTGCGCGAAAGCGCCGGGCCGGTTACGATCGTCGCTACCGGTCCGCAAACCAACGTCGCCCTGTTGCTCAACAGCCACCCTGAACTGCATAGCAAAATTGCCCGCATCGTGATGATGGGCGGCGCCATGGTGCTGGGTAACTGGCAGCCGGCGGTCGAGTTTAATATCTACGTCGACCCGGAAGCGGCAGAGATCGTTTTCCAGTCCGGGATCCCGGTGGTGATGGCCGGGCTGGATGTCACCCACAAAGCGCAAATCCACGTCGAAGATATCGAGCGTTTCCGCCGTATCGGCAATCCGATATCCACTATCGTCGCCGAACTACTCGACTTTTTCCTTGAGTACCATAAGGATGAAAAATGGGGTTTTGTCGGCGCTCCGCTGCACGATCCTTGCACCATTGCCTGGCTGCTGAAGCCGGAGATGTTTACCACCGTTGAACGCTGGGTCGGCGTGGAAACGCAGGGGAAATATACGCAGGGAATGACGGTGGTCGATTTCTACAACCTGACCGGCAAGACGCCAAATACGACGGTGATGCTCGACATCGATCGCCGGGCCTTTGTCGATCTGCTGGCCGAGCGGCTGGCGTTTTACGCCTGATGGTCAAACTATCCGGCAGGCGCGAAGCCTGCCGGGTACATGATTACTCGTCAGGAGAGACGCGAACCACGACCTTACCGAAGTTCTCACCCTTCAGCAGGCCGATGAGCGCCTGCGGCGCGTTCTCCAGGCCGTCAACGACCTGCTCGCGGTATTTGATTTTCCCTGCCTGCACCCAGCACCCCATCTCCTGCTGGAACTCCGCAATCCGGTGACCGTAATCCTGGCCGATGATAAAGCCCTGCATCCGAATGCGTTTTTTGAGGATCGTCGCCATCAGCAGCGGTAAACGATCCGGGCCAGCGGGCAGCGCGGTAGCGTTGTAACCGCTGACCAGGCCGCAGACCGGCACGCGGGCCGATGTGTTCAACAGCGGCAGCACTTCATCGAATACTTTGCCGCCGACGTTCTCATAGTAGATATCGATGCCCTGCGGGCACGCTTCTAACAGCTTAACGGCAAAATCGGGCGCGCGGTGATCGATACAGACGTCGAAACCCAGCGTCTCTACCGCATAACGGCACTTCTCGCTGCCGCCCGCAATGCCTACCGTACGGCATCCTTTCAGCTTCGCTATCTGGCCGACCGTGGCGCCGACCGGCCCGGTGGCGGCGGCTACCACCAGCGTCTCGCCCGCTTTTGGCTGGCCGATATCGAGCAGTCCCATGTAGGCGGTAAAGCCCGGCATACCGAGGATACCCAGCGCCCAGGAGGGGTGTTCCGGGTTATCGCCCAGCTTCACCAGCCCGCTGCCATCGGAAATCTCATAATCCTGCCAGCCGCCGTAGCCGAGCACCCAATCGCCGGGCTGATAATCAGCATGGTTCGACGTTACAACGCGGCTTACGGTGCCGCCCACCATCACCGCGCCAATGGCGACCGGCGGCGAGTAGGAAGGCGCGTCGCTCATCCGCCCGCGCATATAGGGATCTAATGACAGAAAGACGGTGCGCAGCAGCAGCTGCCCCGGCCCAGGAGAAGCGACCTCACCCTCTTCCAGGCGGAAGTTCTCCCCGGTCGGCTCGCCGTGCGGACGGGATGCCAGCAGCCAGCGGCGGTGGCGTTGCGGATTAAAAGCCATAACAAACTCCTCTTTTGACAAGTCTGTATTGAGGCTAGCTGCTTTCCCGTCAGCGCGCATTGACATTATGAGGCAGATTGATTGAGCCGGACGACCAGATAGACGCAGGGCTGCGTGGTTTCATTAATGAAGCGGCAGTCGTTAGGCGGCCCGAGCTCCAGACAATCCCCCGCCTGCATTTCGTGGCGCGTAGTGCCTTCGATAAACACCAGCTCGCCCTGCTGCAGCCAGATAAGCTGTCGCGCCAGAGCATAAGAAGCCGCCGGCATCGGAATATCGCTGCCCCCGGGCAGCTCCACCTGCACCAGATCGATAGGCAAATCGCTACGCGGCGACACGTGACGACGCAGATAGTGGCTCTGCGGGTCGTGCCACACCGGCTGATTAGCCAACCGCAGCAGCTTGCCTTCCTGCATCTCGGCGCGGGCGATCAGCGTCGACATACTGATGCCAAAGGCGCCGGAAAGCCGCCCAAGCATAGAGGCCGTCGGGCTGCTTTCGCCGCGCTCGATCTTGTGGATCATCGCCCGGGACGCGCCCGCCCGATCCGCCAGTTCGCTCAGCGACCAGCCGCGAGATTCCCGCTCAATACGGATGCGTGCGCTGATGCGCTGGTTCAGGTTGTCTTCTATAGTGTTCATAGCGTGACACTATAGTGTAGGGCGTCTGTTTGCACAACCAGCCGAAAATGGCCGCTTATTCCGAGGAAAAGGCCCGACGTGATATTACGCCGGGCAATCTGGAGAAATCAGGGGATAATTAAACTTACATCCTTTAAGGCAATAAATGAAAAGAAAACGCCTCGACTAAATAAAGACGCGCAGGCCCACTGCGCCAAGATGATCGTCAATATTCCACGCCTCGTTATCGTTGCCCCAGGCTTTTTCGTAGCCGTATTCAAGATAGGTCACCGCGCTATTACCTAGCCAGTAATCAGTGCCTAATACCGTCGACTGGAAGTGCTGCCCGTCCATGGCATCCCCGCCCTGCGACCAGTTAAAATCAACATACACTCCCCAGGCCGGCGTGATTTTAAACTGGGAGTCATATTCCAGGCCAAGCACCGTTTCCTGGTCATCACCATGCCGGGTATTACGATCGTAATGACCGCTGGTCGCCGCTTTAACATCATTAACTTTATTCAGGTAATACGTCACCTCCGCGCCGTTATACCAGACGTGGTCGCCGACGTTGGCGGTATATTTTGCGTTCATCCCCATGGAATACGTATTGCCGTCATAGGCATCACCGTTATTATCGGTGTAATGAAAGCAGTGACCATTCGGGCCAAAACTCTGGCAGCCGCTGGCTGACCCGCTATTTACCGTGTAATGATTATAAGCAACGGCGCTGGAGACGGAGAAGCCGTTATCCCAGCGATACTGCGCGGCGGCCGCGGCGCCGCCGTGAACGGTGGCTGAACCATCGCGGTAAGCGTCATGCAGGTTCGGGCCATCGCCATAGGCCGCAAAGCCGATGCTGTCGACGTTGTCATTACCTTGCCCCATGACGCCAAGGGTCATATTTTTATCATTAAAATAGTAGATTGCCGCGGAATTAATAATATCCGTCGACATTCCGGCGGTATCATGTTTCGCCTTTCCACCCCAGGCATAGGTTGTGTCAATGCCCAACCCCCAGTCGGTCGGCGCATATTGTTTACCGAAGGTCACTACACCATATCGATCGTTACCAATACCGGCATAAGCCTGCCGGGTATAAACATCGTTGCCCTGGTCATCTGTTGCGGAATCTAAACCATGAACGCCAGTCTCATAATAACCTACGGCATAATTACTCAGGCCGTTCAGATCAAAATTATGCCGTACGGCTACCCCCAGCCGTGAGTCATTATTCTGTATATTATGTTCCTGGCTATGATGAGAATCCGTTTTGGCCATTAAACGTACGGATCCTAAAATACCGATCGCCGTATGATCATTGCTCCACAGCGACTCCCCTTTAGTCTGCGTTGCGGTATAAGCCGGTGCCGCCTGTAGCACATTGGTTTCAGCCGCCATGGTGATATTGACTAATACATTACCCATAATAATTGTCAGTATCGAAGGCACTACTACTTTCATATTTTTCCTACGCGCCATTGCTTCACCCTTATCAGCAAAATGAATCCCTGCGTATAAATACGCATAATGGTATGAATGGAATATCGTTATAAAATCCACCAGAGTTATGCCGTCTATTTTTCCATACGCACTCTGATTAATGACAATATATCTTCCGGGGTTAAGCTATTTCTATTGCGTAAAAATAAAAAAGGGAATGCTATCACAATGATTTGTATCATCTTCAATACAATCATGAAGTTATCGTGGCCACAACTTCATTACTAAATGTCATCAAAATATAAAAATGGTAAATAAAAATTGAAAATATGACTGTAGAGTAATAGTGATACGTTCAATCAGTTGTAATACAGGAGTTATTGATTTGAATGATGAGACAGGAGAGTCCTGGACAGAGAACCGACGGATTCGGCAAGCCAGAGGAAAAATTTATGACTAAAACAGATGACATCCTTGCGTACATTATTGTAATAATAGCGTACTACTATAGTGTACAAGCCTGAGGGTTACCATGATCATCCGCCATGCCAGCAAAGACGATTGCGCGGCAATCGCAGAAATCTACAACCATGCGGTCGTCCATACCGCCGCCATCTGGAACGATAAAACTGTCGATACCGACAATCGCATCGCGTGGTATGAAGCCCGACAGATCGCCGGTTATCCGGTGCTGGTGAGTGAAGAAAACGGCGTCATTACCGGTTATGCTTCCTTCGGAGACTGGCGCGCCTTTGATGGCTTTCGCCATACCGTCGAGCATTCCGTATATGTCCATCCTGCGCATCAGGGCAAAGGGCTGGGCCGCAGCCTGCTGGTGGCCCTGATCGCCGAAGCTAAGCGGTTGAATAAGCACGTGATGGTTGCCGGTATTGAAGCGCAAAATGAGGCTTCTTTACATCTGCACCACACGCTGGGCTTTATCACCACCGGACAGATGCCGCAGGTCGGCACGAAATTTGGCCGCTGGCTGGATTTGACCTTTATGCAGCTACAGCTTGACGATCGCCGCGATCCGGACGGCGGCGCATGAATCAGACGCTCACCCTGGCCTGTTTGATTGCCGCCGGCATTGGGCTGGTCGTGCAAAACACCCTGATGGTACGAATTACCCAGTCCGCATCGACCATTCTGATCGCTATGCTGCTGAACTCGCTGGTCGGCATCGTGATTTTTGTCACGATACTGCTGCTGAAGCACGGCGCGGCAGGGATTCAGGAGCTGGCGGTCAGCGTAAAGTGGTGGACGCTAATTCCGGGTTTGCTGGGTTCGTTCTTTGTCTTTGCCAGCATCAGCGGCTATCAGAACGTCGGGGCGGCGACCACCATCGCAGTATTGATTGCCAGTCAGTTGATCGGTGGCCTGGTGATGGATTTACTTCGCGCGCATGGCGTTCCGCTTCGCGCGCTGATTGGCCCACTCTGCGGTGCGGTAATGCTGGTTATCGGCGCCTGGCTGGTGGCCAGACGCCAGTTCTAGCGCCTGGCTTAGTGGATCTCGCCGCCGCGGGTCAACTGCTCCCGGCGCGCTTCCTGTTCCTCATGCTGCTGGCGGCCATGATGAGCAATAGCGTTACGCAAACGCTGCTGCTGCACGTAGCGCTCTTCTCGCCCCAGCCCGGCGTCGTCGCTTAATGTAATCAGCAGTTCGTTCATATGGCTAATGACGCTTTCGGCAATCGCCGCGTCCACGCGCGCGACGACCTCATCCAGATGCGACATGCTTCCTCCTTCCGGCTTAATTAAGTTTAACTTTGGAAAAATCGCTGCCCATCAGGCTCACGCTGTATCCGCTAACGTTACTGCGCGTCGCGTAGAAGGTTTTGCCGGTTGCCAGGGTGATCCATGGGGCCTGCTGATAAAAAATCTCCTGCGCCTGAGCGTAGAGTTTAGCGCGCTCCTGCGGGTCGCTCACCAGGATAGCCCTTTTCACCAGCGAATCGTAGGGCTTATCGCACCAGCGGGCAACGTTGGAGCCGGTTTTAATGTTATCGCAGCTTAACAGGGTACCGGCAAAGTTATCCGGATCGCCGTTATCTGACATCCAGCCAAACAGCGCGCTGTCATGCTCCCCTTTGCGCATACCGGCGAGGTACTCGCCCCACTCATAGGTGACGATTTTGGCTTTGATGCCAACTTTGCTCCAGTCGTTCTGGATCATTTCAGCGATACGGCGCGAATTAGGATTATACGGGCGCTGCACCGGCATCGACCAGAGGGTGACTTCGGCCCCTTTTTCCAGCCCGGCCTGTTTAAGGAGATCTTTCGCTTTTTGCGGATCGTAGTCGTAATCGGGCAGATCTTTCTTATAGCCCAGCATATTGGCAGGGATCGGCGATTTCGCAACGCTGCCGGACTCCAGGAACACCGCTTTCACGATCGCCTGCTTGTCGGTGGCATAGTTGAGCGCCTGCCGCACCAGCAGGTTATCGAACGGCTTTTTCTCGGTATTAAACGCCAGATAGCCGACGTTGAGCGCCTCAACCGAATGCAGCGCCAAATCTTTATTACCTTTAATCACCGGGAATTGTACCGGCGACGGCGCGGGAATAATCTGGCATTCATTGGTTTGTAGCTTCGCCAGCCGTGTCTCAACGTTCGGGGTGATCGAGAAGATCAGGTGTTTAGTCGGCACTTCACCATCCCAGTAGTGCGGGTTGGCAACATAGCGGATCAGCGAATCCACCTTGTACTGCTGGAGGGCGTAAGGTCCGGTGCCGACAGGCCAGGTATCGATATACTCCGGCGTGCCTTTTTTCAGCATTGCATCGGCATATTCGGCAGACAGAATTGACGCAAAATCCATCCCCCAGTCGGCGAGGAATGCCGCATTGGGTTCGTTGAGCACAAACTGAACGTGGTAGTCATCGATCTTTTTGACCTCTTTAATCAGCTTATCCAGCCCGGCGTCGTGAAAGTATTCGTATTGCCCGTGGGAAACATTGTGATAAGGATGATTCGCATCTTTCTGGCGCAGCACCGAGAACAGCACATCATCGGCGTTGAAATCGCGGGTCGGCTTAAAGAATTTATTGCTGTTGAACTGCACGCCTTTACGCAGGGTAAAGGTCCAGGTTTTGCCGTCCGGAGAGACGCTCCATTCCGTCGCGAGGGAAGGAACTGGCGTGTTTTTGACCGGATCAAAGTTTATCAGCCGGTTATACAGCACCTGAGAGCTGGCGACAAAAGAGGGCCCGGAACTGGCAATCTGCGGATTGAAGGATTCCGGAGAGGCTTCGGAGCAATAGACCAGCGTATCATCGCCCGCCGCCAGCGCGCTTGCCGCCGGCAGAAGTGCGCTCAACGCCAGCGCAATAAACGTTTTCCCTGTAAACATGGTTATAAGCCTTATGAATTTGTTATAAGTCCTTTAATAACAGCACAGGGGAATTCAACCGGCAAATAATCAATTGGTATCAGGTTATGCTAAAAACCGCTTTTTCGCCGATTAATTCAGCATCTCTACTCTCACTCCCCCCTCGATTTCAGTCATAAATGTGAAGCGTGCGAAAGGTTGCGAAAAAACAGGGCGATAACCGCCCGGACGGCATCACGCGGCGGCGCAACCCGGTACACTCGGCAAATCGCAACGCCAGGAGAAACCTACAATGACAATAACCTGCACTCTCTACACCAACGGCCAGTGGCACGATGCGGAAGGCCATGCCACTTTTACCCGCCACAACCCGCTGACGCAAGAAAACGCCTCCGTTGCCAGCGCCGCCAGCCTGGCTGACGCTCGCCGCTGCGCCGATACCGCCGGCGCGGCGTATCCGCAATGGCGCGATACGATACCCGCAGAACGGCGACGCCTCCTGCTGGACGCTGCCGAAGAGATGCTGCGCCGTGAGGCGAAGTTTATTGCCGCGATGGCGGCCGAAACGGGAGCCACCGCGCACTGGGCCGGTTTTAACGTGCATCTGGCCGCCGATATCCTGCGCGAAGCCGCCGCATTGACCACACAAATCGAAGGCCAGGTGATCCCCTCTAACGTGCCGGGAAATCTGGCGTTGGGCATCCGTCAGGGGGCGGGCGTCGTACTCAGCATGGCGCCGTGGAACGCACCATTGATTCTGGCGACTCGCGCTATCGCCACGCCGCTGGCCTGCGGAAATACGGTTATTCTCAAAGGCGCGGAGCTCTCGCCGGCGACTCAGGGGCTAATTATCGATGCCCTGGCGGCGGCGGGCTTCCCCGCCGGCGTGGTGAATTATCTGACCTGCACTCCCGCCGACGCTCCTGCGCTGGTGGAGTCTCTAATAGCGCACCCCGCCGTACGTCGCATCAACTTCACCGGTTCCACGCCGGTAGGACGGATTATCGCCCGCACCTGCGGGGAGCATCTGAAACCGGCGGTGCTTGAACTGGGCGGCAAGGCACCGCTGCTGGTGCTCGACGACGCTGACCTCGAACAGGCGGCTGCGGGCGCCGTTTTTGGCGCATTCGCCAACGCCGGACAAATCTGCATGTCGACCGAGCGCATCATTGTGGATGCGGCCGTCGCGGAAGAGTTTGTGGCGCTGCTGGCCAGGCGCGCGGCGGCCCTGCCCGCCAGCCTGCTCGGCCCGGTGGTAGAGATGAAGACCGTCACCCGCTGCAATGCCTTGATAGAGGATGCGCTGGCGAAGGGCGCGCGCCCGCTCACAGGCGGCACATCCAATTCGACGCAAATGCGCGCCACCCTGCTCGATGGCGTCACCCGGGAAATGCGCATCTGGCATGAGGAATCGTTCGGCCCGGTGAAATCGATTATTCGCGTTCAGAACGAAGCCGAAGCGCTGGCCGTCGCGAACGAAAGCGAATATGGCCTCTCGTCGGCGATATACAGTCGGGACAGCGCCCGGGCGTGGAACCTGGCGCAAAATCTGCAAACCGGCATTTGCCACATCAACGGCCCCACCGTGCACGATGAAGCGCAAATGCCGTTTGGCGGCTGTAAATCATCGGGCTATGGCCGCTTTGGCGGACGCGCGGGGATTGCCGAGTTTACCGAGCTGCGCTGGATCACGCTGCAAACGCTCCCGCGCGAGCTGCCGTTTTAAGTTTCAAGGCCGCCAATGGTTCTTGAATTCCCACAGGCGATTAAAGGCCACGTCATCCAGCTGTCGTTCTGCGGAAATATTGCCGCGGAACGGTCGGGAGGTGGTGGCCGCAGCGCCCCATGGGGAAAGCCGATCGTAGCTTTGATCGATAGCGCTGTTGGCGATCAGCACCTGTCCGTTGGCGGTCTGCCCCGCTAAATAGCCGGTCTTGCCTGCCCCCTGATCCCAGGCGCGGCCCAGCTTTGCCTTGAAACTGCCCTGATAGCCGCTGTCGCCGGTAAAGCGGCTGTTCTTCACCAGAAAGCCGTATGGATTATCCGGCAACGTGTTCGGCGCCAGCACGTAAGCCTCGGGAGAACGGCGCGTCGAGACGGTGTGGAAATGCACATTGTCAAAGACCGCATTCGCCCGGCCGAAGACATAATCCACGTCCCCTTCGACGTAGCTGTCTTTGACGTATACGCGGCTAATGCGATCCGTCACCGCTTCATTACGCAGGTTGCTGGTATTCAAATAGAGCGTATCCTGGCGTCCCAGCAAACGGACTTTCTCCAGCTGCACGCGATCGCCATCCGTCCGCAGAGCCACCCCCTGGTGGGTACCGCCATCAACGGTATCCAGCAGACTGTTGGCTACGCTAAGATTAACCAGCTGGAAATCAGCGCTTTGCGACCACATCACCGCCGCGCAGTTGGTCCCTATTGTCTTACTGGTACGCCCGGCGCAAAGCGCATACTGGTACCAGGCGGGGTCGCCTTCACGATACTGATGCTGGCCGTTCACCTGCTCGCGATAGCGCTGCGCAGAAAATTGTGAATCCAGCGCCAGCTCAATCCTGACCTCTTCGGGCTGCTCTCCGGCGCCATAAAGGGTTATCGGCGGCGCCCCTGCGGGGATATAGACCGTTTCCCGATAGATGCCTGGCTCGATACGGATATAGATACGCTCATTCTTTGCCGAATGCTGGGCTATTGCCGCATTAACCGCCTGCTGAATGCGGGAGTACGGCGCTCCCGCTGGCGCCACGCGCCAGGCACTTTCCGTTTGCGGAAGGCTAACTGGCGATGGCGACCATGGCCCATCCGGGGCACTCAACGCGCCGCCCTGCGCAAAATAGCGCTCCATGGTGAAGCTTGCCGCTTCCGCCGCCGTAAGCTGCGGGCGGGAAGCCGTCCCGCGCGGATGTTGCGTTACGCACCCTTGCAGAAGCAAAGGCGTACAGAGTAAAGCCGAGATACCCAGGATGTTGATTATTCGCATTTCACGCTCGCCACATATGAAAGAAACGAAATATCAAAATAAATGAAATATTGTTTCTTTTTGTATGTAGCGATCACGAATCAGGCTTCTGCCTCAATGCTGGCATAAAAATTGTCCAGCGTGCGGGCCAGCGCCGATGGGTTTTCCCACGCCATTGAATGCCCGGCCAGCGGGATCGCTAACAGCGGGATCCCCGCCGCGACAGTATCCGTCGCTTCTTGAGCCGGTAACGAGTGCTCTCCGTAAATCAGGGCCTTAGGACAGGATAAATGGATAAAGCGGGTAAACCAGGACGGATTAGCGCCCTTCACCAGGCTGGACGCTCCGCGCCACACCGCCCACGGAGCGCTGTTTTGCAGGCAACCGGCCCAGGGCGAGGTTTCGGCACTGATCATCTCGGCATAGCCCCTGGCAATAAAGCGCTCTTCGGTTTGTTCCGCGATGCGCCTGCTGTACATCCCGCCCCCGGGATAGAGATTGGGTTCGGCCACCAGCAGCCCCAGCACCCGTTCGGCGAGCCGTTCTGCGGCTTCAATCGCCACGCTGCCGCCCATGCTGTGACCATACAAGTAGCAGCGCGTTAGCCCTAAGCAATCCAGAAGCTCAACTATCACTCCGGCCTGATCGCCAATGCGATAGCCGAAAGATGGCGGCTTGTCGCTGTAGCCGTATCCGGGTAAATCGACCAGAATCGTTCGCCGTCCGGCCAGCGCAGGATCGGCGGCCACGCGAGGATAGTCATAGGTTGAGGCGCAGCCCAGGCCGTGGATAAAGATAATCGGTTCACCGCGGCCGGGCAGGTCCAGCCAGCGCACGTTGCCGCCGGCCTGAGAGGAATAGAAACTGTTCATCGAAGATCATCCGTTAGTTGAGCCTGTTTTTTTATACAGTCATCACTAAAAGTTAGCCATCGATTTTTCAATCAGAACAAAGAGACCAGCAACGCCATGGGAAAGCTGAACGGCCATGTCGCGCCAATCAGCAGCGCCGCCAGCAGGCGGATCCAGCGGCTCTCTTTCGTTAAGAACCAGCTTATTACCGCGCAGATACAGCCCATAACTGCATAAAAAACCAGCATTTTCTGGTACAACGTCATTTTTCTTCTTCCTTCCCTGAGAGGCATTTTCGCGTCAAGCGATGCCTTTTCGTACCCCAGCGTACGTCAGAGTTTATGGCATAATAAAACGAGTCACGGCTTTAATTTTCAGAAATACGCCCGATTCGGCTTAGTCCGATAGCGCAACCTTTGACCTCGTACTATAACTGTAGAGGCTAATTCATTAAGGTGGCGTTATGGATGTTTCCAGCAAAACCGTCCTTCTGATAAATGTCGGCGCAGCGCTTGCGCTAATCGGCCTGTTGTCCGTTCGTTTTGGTTGGTTTTAGCGATTTTACTCAGCAATGAAACCTAAAAAAGCAGCCTTTGAAGGCTGCTTTTTTACGATTTAATAGCGCCTGCCTCAGCTGCAGAGGCGTGTTGTTGCACGGTCATCAGCTTCTGCAATTCAGGATCCCACGCCGGGAGCAGGTCAACTTTTTCACTGTCCCACGCGGCCGCAGCACAAACCGCTACTGCTACGCCCTGTTTTTCACAATCAACAATCTGTTTAGCGGGAAAATTCCCGTAAAGCATCGCTGTGGCGCAGGCCACGAAGAGAAAACACGCTATTTTTTTCAAAACTATATCAACGTCGAAGCAACAAATTGCGCCGAATGTTCGCATGAGCGGCTATATAAAGTCAAACCCGCTTCCCTGCCCCACCAGCCGTCATCATCGCGGCTTATTTAACATAAATATTACATATCCGCTAAATTTAAAGGGGGGCACGAAAATATTAATGGCGATAAATGAATATCTCTTGCCTTTCAGAACTTATTCTCACAACCCGCAGTTAATAACACCTTTATTTATAGGGTTATATATTTGATGGCTTAAGTTTAAATAAGCCTCATTTGCCGCAATCAGCGCTGCGCGCTATTCTCCGAAGCTCACGGGCCTTTCCTGGCGCAGGGCAATTGTTTACTATTCTTTATCCAATCATCAGCATTGAGCCAAGAGGCGATCATCATTATTAGCGGGTTCGATGGCGGCCAGGATGCAGTAAAACGGGTTAAAAAGACAAAACACCATTACTTATCAATAGCTTACAAAACCAAAATAGCGATAAAACTTTTCTGTCGATTTTAAATGATAAGAAATATCATTTGCCTTGTTTCGCATAAAATCATACATTCATAATTACAAGTTATGCGAAGCTTGTTTTTTACTCATTGCTTTTTGAGGTGGTACATGTCCGGAATCGCCGTGCTTATTGTGGCGTTAATTTTACTTATTGCTGCAATTTATAATCTTTTTTCTTATGTTCGCGAGCGTCGTCAATCAAGTTTACCGAGCAAAAAAAACAAACGTTAGCCTGTTAATCATTTGCCAAAAAATAAATAACGCCGTACGTATTTAATTTCTGATGACCTGATATCAGGCAAAATCACAGCAACAAGTTAATATCTCCAGCGCAACAAAAAGCCCCTGCATTGCCTGCAGGGGCTGGCGAACTTTTCCGTCAGTTAACGAGAGGACCCGGAAGAGCGCATCCCTCGCCCCGAGGACTAACCGGCCCCACCCGGCGCTTATCTCCGGCACTCATCATGGCTTAGCTCTTGAAGGGGCTTAAGAATATTCTCATAAACGCACGCTTCTGTTTTAACATTTTTTGCTATGGTAACTATTAGCAGGCTAATCTGAATCACTCATCCTCTACCCGTGCTTGATCATCACATGACGGATGGTCGTATAATCCTCCAGGCCATACATCGACATATCCTTGCCGTAGCCGGAGAGCTTCTGCCCGCCATGCGGCATTTCGCTAACCAGCATAAAATGCGTATTGACCCAGGTACAGCCATACTGCAGGCGGGCGCTGAGCCGGTGCGCTCTGCCGACATCGCGAGTCCATACCGACGAGGCAAGACCATATTGGGAATCGTTGGCCCAGCACAGCGCCTGCTCTTCATCGCTAAATGCGGTGATGCTGACAACCGGACCAAAAACCTCCCGCTGCACAATCGCATCGTCCTGCTTCGCCCCTGCCAGCAGCGTGGGCTGGAAGTAGTAACCATTACCCGGCGCTTTGCTGCCGCCGGTCACCACCTGAATATGCGGCAAGGCACGAGCCGCATCGACGGCGGCGCTGACCCTGTCCAGATGCGCCTGCGAGCTCAGCGGACCCAGTTCGGTCGTTTCATCGTCCGGCGGTCCAATCTTCAGGCTGGCGACCGCCGCGCCGAGCTTTTCCACCAGTTGGTCATAGATTCCGGCCTGCGCGTAAATGCGGCAGGCGGCGGTACAGTCCTGACCGGCGTTATAAAACCCAAAGGTCCGTACCCCCTCCACCACCGCGTCAATATCCGCATCATCAAAAACGATAACCGGCGCCTTCCCGCCCAGCTCCATATGGGTTCGCTTAATCGACGCCGCGGTATGGCCGATAATATGCGCGCCGGTAGCAATCGAGCCGGTTAGCGACACCATACGAACCCGGGCATGGGCGGTCAGCGGATCGCCGACGGTTGCTCCGCGCCCGAACAGGACATTAAGCACCCCGGCGGGGAAAATCTCCTGCGCCAGTTCACCTAACTTCAGCGCGGTGAGCGGAGTGATCTCAGAGGGTTTTATTACCACGCAGTTGCCTGCCGCCAGCGCTGGCGCCAGTTTCCAGGCCGCCATCATGAGCGGATAGTTCCACGGCGCGATAGAAGCCACCACGCCGACCGGATCGCGGCGGATCATCGAGGTGTGGCCTTCGAGGTATTCACCTGCCGCCATACCCGGCAGACAGCGCGCTGCACCGGCGAAAAATCGGAAAACATCGGCAACCGCCGGTAGCTCATCGTTGACCACGCAGTGCAGCGGTTTGCCGCAGTTCAGCGACTCCAGTTGAGCCAGCTCCCGGGCATGTTCAGTAATCAGATCCGCCAGCCGCAGCAGGCATTCGGCGCGGGTTTTCGGCGTCGTCTGACTCCAGCCGGCAAAGGCCAGGTCAGCGGCGTCAACCGCGGCATCAACCTGCGTCGCAGAGGCCTCCGCAATCGACAAAATCTCTTCGCCGGTGGCTGGATTAAACACCGGCACAGTCTCGCCTTCGCCAGCCACTAACTTACCGTTTATCAAAAGGTTATTTTGCATAGCATTATCCTGTATCAGTTTTTTATTTTCCGTTTTCCGCGCTGATGTCGCCGTCACGAGTGAGCCACCAGGCCCCCAGAATCGGAAACATCGTCACCAGCATGACCAGCAGCGCGACGACGTTGGTGACCGGGACATCGCGCGGGCGCCCGAGCTGATTAAGCAACCAGAGCGGCAGCGTACGCTCGTGCCCGGCGGTAAACGTGGTCACGATAATTTCATCAAACGACAGAGCAAACGCCAGCATTCCCCCCGCCAGCAGCGCCGATCCCAAATTGGGCAGTACCACGTAACGAAAGGTTTGCCCGCCGGTTGCGCCTAAATCCATCGACGCTTCCACCAGACTCCATGAAGTGCGGCGAAAGCGGGCAATCACGTTGTTAAATACCACGACCACGCAGAAGGTCGCGTGTCCCACGACGATAGTCAGCAGCCCGGGTTCCAGATTGACGGCCTTAAAGGCGGTCAGCAGCGCAAGCCCGGTAATAATGCCGGGCAGCGCGATCGGTAATAGCAGCAGTAGCGACACGGCGTTTTTGCCAAAAAACGTGCTGCGCCACAGCGCACCTGCAGCCAGCGTGCCAAGTACGAGAGCGATGGCGGTTGACAGCGCGGCGATTTTTAGTGACAACGTCACGGAATCAATAATATCGCTACGCCCCGCCGCTTCGCTAAACCAGCGCAGCGTCAGGCCTGCAGGCGGAAAGCTGAAGGCGGCGTCTTCGGTATTGAATGCGTAGAGAGCGATAATCAGCAGCGGGAAATGCAGGAATATCACGCCACCCCAGGTGGCGACCTTCAGGAACAGCGGTGCGCGATCAGAGTGCATCAAATGCTCCCAGACGTTTCACGAACGCCAGATAGAGGGCAATCAGTACAATGGGCACCAGGGTAAACGCCGCCGCCATCGGCATGTTGCCAATCGCCCCCTGCTGGGAATAGACCATATTGCCGATAAAGAATCCCGGCGGCCCCACCAACTGCGGCACGATAAAATCGCCCAGCGTCAGGGAGAAGGTAAAAATGGACCCCGCCGCAATGCCGGGGATCGCTAACGGCAGCACCACATAGCGAAAGGTCTGGCGCGGACGGGCGCCAAGATCGGCGGAAGCCTGCAGCAATGAAGACGGCAGGCGTTCCAGCGCCGCCTGCACCGGCAGGATCATAAACGGCAGCCAGATATAGACGAACACCAGGAAGCGCCCCAGCCCAGAGGTCGACAGCGTATTGCCGCCGACCGCCGGGATCGTCAGCACCATGCTCAGTACGCTTTCCAGACCAAGATGGCGCAGGAACCACTGGGCGACGCCATCTTTAGCCAGCAGCAGCGTCCAGGCATAGGCTTTGACGATATAGCTCGCCCACATCGGCAACATCACGGCGATATAGAAAAAGGCTTTCATCTTGCCACGGGTATAGCGGGCCATATACCAGGCCATGGGCAGTGCCAGAATCGCGCTGGCGACGGTCACCGATAGCGCCATCACCAGCGTGCGCACAATAATGTCGTAGTTAGCCGGATTAAACAGCGCGCGCAGATTGGCCAGCGTCAGGTCGTTGGTGACCGACATGGTGAAATCATCAAAGGTATAGAAACTTTGCCACAAAAGGGTCAACAACGACCCCAGATAGACAATGCCAAACCACATGAGCGGCCCCAGCAGTAGCAGAAACAGAGCCAGCGAGGGATGACGCCAGAAGGTGCCGGCCAGGCGTCCGCCTCCGGCAGAGGGTATCGCCATCGTCATATCACCCTCCGCTCTCCAGGGGGACCATCGCCGCACGCGACCATGAAGCCAGCACCTGTTGCCCTACCGGAGGGGCGTTCAGCGCAGCCTGACCATCGACATTCGCCTGACTCACCAGCAGCTTCTCGCCGTCAGCCAGCTTCAGCCTGACGCGCGTGGCGGCGCCCATATACTGCACCGCCTGCACGATCCCCTGAATCTGCACCTCCCCGCCGGCATTCAGCCGAATATGCTCCGGACGCAGCGACCAGGCGCCCGTCATCGCGCACAGCTTCTGCGCCAGCTCGCTGCTAAACACGTTGGCGGTACCGACAAACCCGGCGACAAACGCCGTTCTTGGCCGCAAATAGAGATCCTGAGGCGCATCAACCTGCTCAATGCGTCCCTGATTAAAGACCGCCACGCGGTCAGACATCGACAGAGCCTCTCCCTGATCGTGGGTCACAAAAATGAAGGTGATGCCCAGCGCCTGCTGCAGTTTTTTCAGCTCCAGCTGCATCTGTTCGCGCAGTTTTAGATCCAGTGCCCCTAGCGGTTCATCCAGCAGCAGGACCTTGGGCTGATTCACCAGCGCCCGGGCGATGGCTACCCGCTGGCGCTGGCCGCCGGAAAGCTGAGAAGGCTTGCGCGCATGCACAAAAGCGAGCGCCACCTTCTCCAGCGCCTCCTGCGCACGGGCGTGGCGCTCCTTTTTGCCGATCCCCTTAACCATCAACCCGTAGGCGACGTTATCGAGTACCGACATATGAGGAAACAGCGCATAATCCTGGAAAACGGTATTCACATCGCGCTGCCAGGGCGGCAGCGCGCTGGCCGGTTGGCCAAAAATACGTATCGTTCCGCCCGAAAGCTGTTCAAATCCGGCAATCAGGCGCAGGCAGGTGGTTTTGCCGGAGCCAGATGGCCCCAGCATAGAGAAAAACTCGCCGTCGCGAATAGCGATGCTGACGCCATCCACCGCCCGCACGTCGCCGTACAGGCGCGAAACATTATCCAGCTCTACCGCGTGCATGTTCTTCGCCTCCTGCGACTTAACGACCGCCCATAATCGCGATGTAATCCTGCGTCCAGCGGCTGTAGGGGACGAATTTCCCGCCTTCGGCAACCGGCGTTTTCCAGAACGCAATTTTGGCGAATTCGTTGTAACCATTGGTTTCGCAGCCTTTATCCCCGAGCAGCGCGCTGGCTTTGCAACCCGCAGGTACGACCGGCAGCGAACCAAACCAGGCGGCGACATCCCCCTGCACTTTCGGGGTGAGCGACCAGTTCATCCATTTATAAGCGCAAACCGGATGTTTAGCATCGCTGTGCAGCATAGTGGTATCCGCCCAGCCGGTGACGCCCTCTTTCGGAAAAACGGTGGCAATCGGCTGGCCTTCCGCTTTCAGACCGTTGGCCTGATAGGGCCAGGCGCTGGAGGCCACCACGCCTTCGTTTTTAAAATCGCTCATCTGCACGGTGGTATCGTGCCAGTAGCGGTGGATCAGCGGGTGCTGTTCGCGCAGGACTTTCAGTACCGCCTGATACTGCGCTTCGGTAAGTTGATAGGGATCATTAATACCCAGCTGCGGCTGAGTGGCTTTAACGAATAGCGCGGCGTCGGCAATATAAATGGGCCCATCATAAGCCTGTACGCGGCCCTGATTGGTTTTTCCATCCGGCAGATTTTGTTTTACGAACACCACGCTCCAGCTATCCGGCGGCGTCGGGAAGGTTTTGCTGTTGTACATCAGCAGGTTTGGCCCCCACTGGTACGGAGTGCCGTAGACCTGTCCGCCGACGTTAAACCACGCGCCTTTTTCCACGCGCGGGTCGAGGGAGTGCCAGTTAGCAATCAGCGCAGTGTTAATCGGCTGCACGCGCTTACCCATAATCAGGCGCAGCGAAGCATCGCCGGACGCGGTGACCAGGTCATAGCCTCCTTTTGCCATCAGGCTGACCATCTCATCGGACGTGGCGGCGGTTTTGACATTAACCTGACAGCCGGACTCTTTTTCAAACTGGCTCACCCAGTCGTAGCTTTTATCGGTTTGTCCCCGCTCGATATATCCCGGCCAGGCAATAATATCGAGACGACCTTCGCCTTTATCGAGAGAAGTCGGCGGCTCGGCGGCCTGCGCCGTCAGGAAAACCATCCCCAGCACGCAAAGGCTGCCACGGGCAATTTTTTTGCTCATCAGGTCATACTCCTGTCACAAGAAAATGAGCGGCAGCCGTGCCGTAAAAATATCTTCCTTCATAACAGTAGACGGCACGCCTGGGGCCCCCGGGGAAATTTATTCAGGTTGTGACAAGGGGCGCATTACGCAAAAAACGGCATACACGGAATAACTTTATGGATTATAGACAAGGAGTTAGCGAGGCAATACGACTATGCGAATTTCCTATGGTTGGCATCAGTAAAATAATAACCCACCTGTTCGCCGGCTTATTTTTCGGCCCGGTATCACTGGCGGGAAATAAATAACGCTAAGCCAGCATTTCGCGAATCAGTTCGCCCAGGCGTTTAACCCCCAGCTCCTCTTTTTCGCCCCAGCCCCACGCGGTATTAAAGCGGAAGAATGAAGTCCAGCTGGCGGTGGTGGAAAACATTTTCCCCGGCGCAATGCTGATGTTATACGCCAGCGCGCGGGCGCTCAGCTCCCCCGCATCGGCTCCGGCGGGAAGCTCAAGCCAGAGAAAATAACCGCTATCGCTATGATGAATTTTTACCTCTGCGGGAAGATGGCGCAGCAGGGCCTGCCAGGCCAGCTGTTTGCGCTCGGCAAGCTGGCGGCGTAAACGGCGCAGGTGGGCATCGTAGCGTTTAGTCGAAAGGTAATCGACCAGCGCCAGCTGCATTGGCGAACTGGTGGAGAGCGTACTCATCAGCTGTAGCTGCTGGATCCGTCGGGCGTGCTTGCCCGCCGCCACCCAGCCGATACGGAACCCGGGTACCAGACATTTGGAGAAGGAGCTGCAGTGCAGCGTCATATCGTCGCGATCCCAGTATTTTGCCGGCAGCGGTTTCTCACGACCAAAGTAGAGCTCGCTGTAAACATCATCTTCAATCAGCATCACGTTATAGCGCGCCAGCAGCGCCACCAGCCGCGCTTTTTTCTCCGCGCTGAGGGTAAAGCCGAGCGGGTTTTGCCCATTGGTCATCAGCCAGCAGGCTTTCACCGGATAGCTCTGTAGCGCCTGCTCCAGCGCGGCGAGATCGATCCCCTCTTTAACATCCGTGGCCACCGATAGCGCTTTCAGGCGCAATCTTTCAAGAGCCTGCAGCGCCCCGTAGAAGCAGGGATTTTCCACCACCACCCAATCGCCCGGTTCGGTGACGGCCTGCAGACTAAGGTTCAGCGCTTCCAGCGCGCCGGCGGTGATCACGATGTCGTCCGGCGAGATATTCATTCCCTGCAGCGCGTAGCGCCGGGCAATCGCATGGCGCAGTTCATCGTTCCCCGGCGGCAGGTTTTCAATCACGCTCATGGCGGTTGCGGTTTTGCTCACCTGCGCCAGCGAGCGGTTGAGCTGCGGTAAGGGGAATAGTCGCGGATCGGGAAAAGCCGAGGCGAAGGGCAACATAGAGGCCTGGCGGCTGGCCTGCAGCACTTCAAAGATATAAGTGTTGATATCAACCGCTTCATCACGCGTTACCTGGGCGGGCGGCGCGGGCTGCCGCGGTTTAGTGGGCTGCGGCGCGACATAATAGCCGGACTGCGGACGGGCGATGATGCGTCCCTGGCTCTCCAGTAGCTGATAGGCGTGGCTGACGGTCATAAAACTCATTCCGCTGCTTACCACCTGTTCGCGCAGCGAGGGCAACCTGTCGCCGGGTAACCACACCCCAAGCGCGATCTGTTCGGTAATCTGCTGCGCCAGCCGCTGGTACTTTTTCATCCGTCGATCCGTGTAGCTATTCGTAGGGTCAATTATATATCAGATGAGAAATAATGGCAGTTTATAAAAACTGTTATGGTGTGTAGTGAAAATAATATCTTACCGGAGGCGTTGCTGGCGCATCTATCCGGGCTAGCGGACCGCAGACGGCTGGGAGCCCGTAGCCCGATGTGATGGACACCTCCCCCTTACGGCATCAAAGTGCCAGACTG